>NZ_JBTEYL010000003.1:0-457187 GCF_054330215.1 Pseudomonas sp. Ma2-10
AATGGTGCCCACCGACAGCCTCAAGGACTACGGAGAAGTAGCCTGGCTCGGTGCTCGCGAGGTAGACGATGCGGGGCTGCTGAATCTCGAAACCATCAGTGGCAGTACCGTCTCACTCGGCATTGGCCGACTTGCGCTGCGCTTCCTGGTTCTCGCCATTCCAATCGCAGCACGCGGCGCTACCAGCACAGCTGCTTTGGCCGGCCTGGCCGCGATATTCTGGGCGCCCAGCCTAGGCGACAGCGCCCTCTACACCGAAGACCAGCTTCGAACCCTGAAGCAAGCCCGAACCCGGGTTCGACTAAGCGTTGAGCAACAGGCTGACGGTAGTCTCAAGGGCTACGGTTTCTAAACCGGAAAGCACCGGGATTGGGAAATGGTCGATGTCGCGCAGTTCAACAAGGCTGGGAGGGATACAACCTCACGACCGAGCAGCTAGATGCTCTGGAAGAAATACGGGGGGGAAAAATTTATGATTCAACATATCAATTTCAACTGACTTGCAACGTCTAGAGATTGCAACGCTCGATTTTCATTCCAAAAAGGAAAACCCCGACCAGTCAGCAACAATCTGCATAATTATGCTGGAGTTTAGGCTGGACTCTAATCGCAGTCCTATTCAGAGGCTAATCGCCACCACTCAACATACCTAGCTTGAGCGGGTATCCCCCGCACCTCAGCAAATGACACGGAACACAGGGAATTATCAGTGCGGCTTTTGGGATTTGTCCTACAGCCAGCGCTTGAGCTTCCCGGTAACGTCATTCTGCCCCAGCCTCGGGCTGGAACTCCCCAAGGACGAAAAGGAAGCTCAACGTGAGCGGATACGTGCCAAACCCGCCTAAGGGCTACCGCAATAGCGGCGTAGAACCTGTTGATATCCATGCCCAGCGTTGGGCGGAATACAATGACCTCCCACCGAAGGAAGACGCCAAGCCCAACGCTGTTGGCTGTGTGTTCGCAAAGAGCTGTGATCTTCCTGACGGTGTGATCGACCACAAGAAACCAGCCGGGTTTATCCCTGTCGAGAAGGTGGCCAATTACGGCGAGTTCGCCATTCTTGGTGGTCGTGACACGGATGCAGACGGGAACATCCCACTCAAGAAAGTCAGCGGTTCACTACCTGCAACGCTGGGAACACTTCTATTGGGTGGGGCTGCTGCTTCTGCTGGCGTGTCTTGTGGCGGCTTGTGCACTGCTGGAGCTGCTGTTGCAACCGAAACTGCTGCAACGGGTGCTGGCGCTGCTGGCGGGGTACTTACTACCGGTGTAGCTGCTGGGGGGCTGGCAGGTTTTGTCGCACTGCTGTGGCCATCGAGCTTGGGCGATAGCAGCCTATATACGGAAGAACAACTTCGGTCACTCAAGCAAGCCCGAACACGTGTCCGTCTGCACATTGAACAGCAGGCCGATGGCACCTTGAAGGGATACGGGTACAACACCCAGAAGCGCGGCGAATGGGAAATGATTCCCGTAGTGGAGTTCGTTGTTCAAGACGCCAAGCAAGTGGCGGACTTTGGCGATGGTGTAACACTTATATGGACGCCAGCCGTTGACCCGTCCAGCACGTAGGGAATTCCTCCGCTAGAGGGTGCACCCCAAGCACCTCAGATTTGGATTTATCCGCCCACCGAACAGGCTGATAACATCATCGTCAGCCCGATCTACCCGGACGCTTACAAAGATTTCATTTTGGTGTTCCCGGCTGGTTCTGGTGTGCAGCCGTTGTACATCGTTATCAGCGCCCGGTATTCACCGGGAATCGCAACAGGACGGGGTGAAGATGTGTTCGGCATCTGGCTTGCCGGAGCTGGCACAGGGTTAGGTGCTCCAATCCCTACCCGGATAGCGGACGTATTACGGGGGCGAGAGTTTAAGAGCTTCGATACTTTCAGGGCGGCATTCTGGAAGGCAGTAAGCAACGATCCTGAGCTATTTAGCCAACTAAGTGAGGACGATCAGGCGCGTGTGCTAACTGGGAACGCCCCTACTGTTCGATTCAGAGACTCGGTAGGCAAACGGGTCACCTATGAAATACACCACGTCGAGCTAATTAAAGATGGGGGGGCGGTGTACGACGCGGACAACCTAAGGGTGAATACCCCTCGAAACCACATTGATCTTCACAAGAAAAAGTAGGCACAGCATGGAAAACATTTCTGATTTCACCGAAGCCGAATTCATCGCGTTCATCAAAAACATACGTGTCGTCAACAAAGGCGGCACGGATGAAGAGCTTGGCGAGTTGCTTGAGAAATTCAGTCAGCTTGCAGGCCATCCCGACGGCTACGATTTGATTTTCCACCCAGAACCCGGTGCGGACAACTCTGCCGAAGGTGTCACCAAGACGGTGAAGGAATGGCGTGCTGCTGAGGGCTTGCCGGGATTCAAAGACGAGTGACCGAGGGGCGATATTTTCCGAACATGACGGACACGCTCCTGAAAAACAGCTTATCGGAGTACACCGAAGCCGAATTTATCAAGCTGCTGGAGGAACTCGCCAAGGAAGACGAAGAAGCCGAAAACGATGATCGTACTGACTTGCTCCTGTTGCACTTCGAGAAGGTAAGCGAGCATCCAGCAGGATCAGACTTGATCTACTACCCAGAGCCAGGAGCGGATAGCTCCCCTAAGGGCGTGATGCAGATTGTGAAGGAATGGCGTGCCGCTCAAGGCTTGCCGGGGTTCAAAGAATAATCTTATGAGGGTACATATGGAGCTTCGCCCTGATTTAATGCCGCCGATGCTGGATGAATCTTTGGTCGCTCGGCTGACGAACCTTTCTGAACAAATTGATTGTGGACATCCCGACCAAACTCGGGAGCAGTTGGCCGCGTTCAATCGAGAAGCCATGACCGAGTTTGAATTCATCGACTTTCAGGGAATCTATGGTGGGCAAACCCACGACACTTGGGTTCGCAAGGTCTTAGCAACACCGTATGAACAGCGTGTGGCAGATGTAACCAAGCAGGAGCTGATAGAGCTGGCCCGAAGGGTAATGGAGTGCGATGGGGCCGAACACGACATTGATTTTTGGTTGCACATGCTGGAAATCAACATACCCAATGAGCGCGTATCCGATTTGATTTTTTGGCCAGACGAATACTTCGATGAAGCTGATTATCCGCAGGGACTATCGCCAGAGCAGGTGATAGAAATCGCGTTGAATGATAGAGATGTTGTGCTGTAGCGACAGCCCGCCCACACCGAAGGACTGTCACGACTTCTTGTTGGCTGGCGTGTGAAGCTATCGCCATGAGTCTGTTCTGCACTGCTAAAACGAATACACGAAAATGCAACAGGCATGAAAACCCCCGACTGGCTAAACGAAACAAGCGATCATAACATCGCCGACTTCTTCCACCTGATCGGGGTTTTCTTTTACCCGTATTCCCGCTTAGTGCGAAACGCGGCTAGTCCCATTGACAGTCGCAATCCGCACCCGCTCGCCAACACGGAATACTTCATTCTCCTGAACCTGTTGCACGTAGGCACGCATGCTGCCGTCGTCTTCGCGAACGGTGATTTCGACGCCCTGGGCGCGGGTCAGGCCTTCTTCTGTGGCCGAGCCGATCAGGCCACCAGCGACGGCACCGATAACCGCAGCAACGATGCTGCCACGACCGCCACCGATAGCGCTGCCGCCAACACCGCCCACCGCCGCACCGGCAAGGCCGCCGATCGGGGTTTTGGTGCCTTCGATTTTCACCGGGCGCAGCGATTCGATGGTGCCCATGCGAACGGTCTGCACGCGACGCGCTTCGTCACGGGAGTAGGAGTCACCGGTCAGGCTGGACTGGCAACCCGTGAGTAACATCGCCATCGTGGAAAAAGAAGCAACCAGCAGAACAGACTTACGCATAGCATCAACTCCAAAGGACAGGTATTCATTAAACTCCGCAGCTTGACGCCTGTCACGGCATCGCTCGGATAAAATTGGTTTGATTCAGGCCCGGTACAGGCGCCTCCCCGAACTCACCACACAGTAGCGGCAAATTCCGGAATCTGCACCGCTGCCCCAAGGATTGTCATGGATTACTTCATCATTGTCGTCACTACCGTTGCCGGATTGTATTTCCATTGGTGGCTATACGTGCGGATCAAACGCTGGATGGACCGCGATCTGGCATTGGCTCTGGCGGGTAAAGACGAGCAGAAAAAGGCTTTCATGCTCCAGCAACTGGCGAACGCTCAAGCGCAGAAGATCAAGCGCCGGGACCTGCCGCAGTGGCTTGAAGCCGCTGCGGCAGGCTATTCCGACCAGTAGACGGCTTAGGGTGCCAGACGTTCAAGAATCCAGTCGGCGCCCTGAAAGCGATAGTTGAGGCGATCGTGCAGGCGGCTCGCACGGCCTTGCCAGAACTCGATGCGCTCCGGTAACAAACGATAACCCCCCCAGTGCTCAGGGCAATGAGGTTGCGTGTCACTGAAACGTTGCTCGGTGTTCTTGAGCAAAGCTTCCAGTTCGGCGCGATCGGCGATCAGCCTGCTCTGGGGCGAAGCCCAGGCACCGAGGCGACTGCCCAGCGGCCGGACCTGGAAGTAGGCGTCGGACTCTTCAGGCGTGACTTTCACCACCCGCCCTTCGATGCGCACCTGACGCTCCAGGGCCGGCCAGAAGAACGTCATGGCCGCGAACGGGTTCGCGGCCAGGTGCTGGCCCTTGGCGCTGTCGTAGTTGGTGAAGAAGGTGAAGCCCTGCTCGTCCAGCCCCTTGAGCAGCAGAATGCGGCAATGCGGCCGACCGTCCTGATCGACGGTGGCCAGGGTCATGGCGTTGGCTTCCACCGGCGCCTGCTCGGTTTTCACCGCGTCGGCGAACCACTGATGGAACAGCGCAAACGGCTCGACCGGGGCTTGCGCCTCGGTCAGGCCATCACGGGTGTAGTCGCGACGCATATCAGCCAGGCCCTGTGTCATAGCGCATTCCTTTTGGTTAACGAATTACTTTTTTACAGTACCGGCGGCGGCCACTTTCTTCGAGTCGACAGCGGCTTTGGCCGGAGCAGTCTTTTTCGCCGGGGTCGCGGTTTTAGCCGGTGCCTTCTTGGCGACGGCTTTCTTGGCCGGGGCTTTTTTCGCCGCAGGCGCAGCGGCTTTCTTCGTAGCGGGCGCCGGGGTGACCGGTTTGACCACTGGTTTGACGTCCAGGGCAGCGACCAACTTCACTGGCGCCGGGGCTGGCATGTTGTACTTGCTCAGCAACGCGACCATGGTGTTTTGCGGGGTCATCAGCAGTTCGACGCGACGGTTCAAGGCACGGCCTTCATTGCTGTCGTTGGCAGCACGCGGAGCGTCGCCGCCCATACCGCGCAGCATCAGACGATCACGCTGCAGTCCGCTGAGGCGGAAAATCGCTGCCACAGCCTGGGCACGCTCCTGGCTCAGTTTCACGTTGGCCGGTGCCGCGCCCGACGTATCACTGTGACCCAGCACCAGCACGGCAGTTTTCGGATCGACTTCAAGAATTTTGGCGACGCGTGTGAACGGGCCGAGCGTCACCGGCAGCAGCATGGCCGGGCGGTCAGGGTTGAACGAGCCTTCCACCGGCGCGGTCACCACCAGCACGTTTTCACGGCGCTCGAGTTGCAGTTTGCTGCCCTTGATCGCTTCACGCAGGCGCGGTTCGTAGTCGTCGAGCCAGGCCTGGGTGACTTTAGGATCAGGCATCGGCACGGCTTTAGCGGTGCTTTGCCCTTTACCACCGAACGGCCACCACCATTTGCCACCCGCATCGGCCTTGGCCACCTCGAGCGGTTTGGCTTCAGGCTTGGCGTCAGCTTTCACCTCGAGCTTGGCAGGCGTCTTGTCGGCGCTGTCATCGGCGCCGAACGGCCAGTACCATTGGCTGGCGCTTTCAGTCTTGGCCACCGGAGCGGTTGCCGCAGGCTTCAGAGGGGCCGAGGTTTTAGCGGCGACTTTGTCGGAGGACCCGAACGGCCACCAACTGCTGCCATCCGAGTCATTTTGTGGAGTTTGTGCGCAACCGGTAATAGCGAAGCACAGGGCCAAAGCGAGCGGTTTATTGGATGACATTGGATATCCACAAAATAAGTAATGAAAATAAGACCGGATTGACCCGGATAAACAGACGTTTGGAAACCATAAAGGTCTTGGGGTTCCGGCCCTGGAACCCCTGAGCGTGTTTTACAGACAAGTGGCCAGTGCGCGCACAAGCTTTTGCGCGCGCGGGTCCATCAAGACGTACGGTCCTAAGGTATTTGTCACAAAACCGAAGGCCACATCGTGTTCCGGGTCAGCAAAACCGGTGGAACCGCCAGCTCCCGGATGGCCGAACGCACGAGGGCCGAGGCCGAAGGTGGCGTTGGGGACGTCCGGTTGGTCGAGCATGCAACCCAGGCCGAAACGGGTCCGGGTCAGTAAAGTCTTGTCCTCGCCAACACTGTGTTCGCGCGTCAGCTCGTCGAGCAACTCGCTTTCCAGCAAGCGGCCATCGAGCAGACCCGCATAGAACCCGGCCAGGCTGCGGGCATTGCCGTGACCATTGGCGGCCGGCTGCTGCATGCGTCGCCACTCGGGTTTGTTGGTGCTGGTCATGATCGACGGTGGGTTAGTGAACGCCCTCGTGATCATGGCGGTCGGCTCGCGCAGGGTCACTTGCAGCAAGCGCTGGGCGGCGGCATCGCCGACGTTGCCCTTGCCACGGGCAATGTGCGCCACGCGATGGAACTCTTGATCCGCCAAGCCGACGTGAAAATCCAGCCCCAAAGGCTTCGCGACCCGCGCTACGATGGACTCACCCGGCCCACGACCATCGGCACGACGCAGCAACTCACCGACCAGCCAGCCGTAGGTGATCGCGGCATAACCGTGGCCTACGCCCGGCGTCCACCACGGTTCTTCGGCGGCCAAGGCATCAACCATGGTCTGCCAGTCGTAAAGGGCTTCCGGGGCCAACAGCTCACGCAGTGCCGGCAGACCGGCCTGATGGCAGAGTAATTGGCGCAGGGTCACGGACTCTTTGCCGGCGGCAGCGAACGCAGGCCAGTAGCGGGCAACCGGGGCATCCAGTTGCAGTTTGCCTTCGGCCACCAGTTGCAGGGCGGTCACGGCGGTAAAGGTCTTGGTGCAGGAAAACAGGTTGGCGATGGTGTCGCTGTGCCAGGCTTCAGTGCCGTTCTTATCAGCGCTGCCAGCCCAAAGGTCGACCACGGTTTCACCGCCAATCTGGATGCACAACGCTGCGCCACGTTCCTGAGGATCATCGAACAGCGCGGCGAAAGCCTCACGCACCGCTTCGAACTTCAGCTCGTAAAAACCCTGAATCTGCACCCGAAACTCCTCTGGATAAACACGTTACAAAGTGGCGGCATTGTTCCAGCCATTGAAGGTTTTGGGAACAGGGCCGGGCCGGGCAGTCGCTCTCCCGCCCGGGTGAAACACTCAGTAAATCTTACGTACCTGTCAGCACTCAGTGGCCATTGCCGGAATGCCCACCCGCATGGCCAGCGCCCTGCCCTGCGCCTTTGCCGGCCTCGCCTTTTCTACCGCCCTCAGCTGTTTGGCCGGCTTTATCCGCCTCAGCCTTAGCCTTCTCGGCTTCCTTACCGAGCTGATCGACGGTCTGCAAATTGCTCTTGCGCACGCTATCGACAAAACCCTGGAATGGCAGATCGGTAATGCCCACCAAACCAAAGTGCCCGTTCTCGCCATCCAGCAGACGACCGGTAACCGGTTGGTCAAGGTATTGAAACCAGTGAACGCCGACGATCGACGGTTCGCTCATCGCCTGTTTAAGGAAATTGGCGTAAGCCGGCCCACGGTCTTCTTCCTTCGCCAATTGCGTCACGCCGCCCCAGAACGGGCCGCGATCCGCGGAGCCGAAGTTGAACTCGGTGACCAGCACCGGCTTGTCCAGGCTGCGCAGCGTGGCGAAGTCGTAACCGTCCTGCGGTTGCAGGGTGTACATGTTAAAGCTCAGCACGTCGCAATACTGAGCGCAGGACTCAACCGCTTCCGGGGTGCTAATGGCAAACCGGCCACCCAACAACAGCTGATTCGGCGCGTGCCACTTGAGCGAGTCGGAGAGGGTCTTGAAGTACGTGTCGGCGAAAACCTTTTGGAAGTATTTGAAGTCGGCTTCGATTTCCGGGTGTTCGGCGTTTGGCAGCGGCGGCACGAAGCCCGGGTCTTCCATCAATTCCCAGGCGGGCAAATCAATGCCCCAGGCTTTGGAAATGCCCGCCTGATTGCGGTATTTATCCCGCAGTTGCTTGAGGAACGCGCGTTTGGCTGGCACGTCTGTGGACATTTTCAAGGTGCCGTAGGCCAAGGCGTAACGGGCTTTCGGCTCGTCGCCGGGGCCGGCCCAGGCCAGTTCGTTATCGGCGAAGTAGCCGATCAGCCATGGATCGTCGCGATGGTCGCGCGCGGCGATGGCCACGGCACGTTCGGTGGCCATGGCGAAACGAGGGTCAAACGGGTCGGGCATTCCGCCCCACCAGTCGGTGCCGGTGCTGATGCTGGCGTAATCGCCGACGATCGACAGCGGCAAGGTGTACGGCACACGTTCAGCGTTGGCCAGCGCCGGGGCGCTCCAGTTGCCAATGGTGTTGAAGCCCCAGGCTTGCAGGCGATCAAGGGTGTGGCGGGCCCAGCGCTGTTTATCAACCACCGCTTTGCAGGGTTCGGCAGGTGTTTGCTCGGCGGCTTTCGCGTCGGTCGCTTCGGCGACACCGGCCTTGGTGTCGCTGGTCACCACACACGGCGAACCATACAGACGCTGCAAGTTGGCACCATAGAAGTCGTACCAGCGACCGGTATTGTAGCCTCGGCCCTGATCGGCGCCGTTGCCACCCCGGTTATCGCCTTCGCCATAATGATTGGCCAGCGGCTCGTCGGGTTTGGGCAGAGAGTCAAACATCCACTCGCGACCGGCGACGTAGGTCTGGTCGACGTCCGGGGTGACCGTGTTAACGCCGAGCGAATAGAACGGATGGCCTTCCGGGGTCACCAGGTACCAGCGACCGTCGCGTTTCTCTGTGCGGAAAAACCCGCTGGCCTTGAATGCCGGGCCTTTGTTCCAGCCACCGAACTTGTCCAGGGACGATTTCTCGCGCTCGGCCAGCCAGGTTTTCAGTTGCTGATGTTCCTTGGCTGCGGCGCTTTTAAGCTGCTCGTCGCTGCTGACTTTTTCTGGCCATTTGGCCCGGGTCGACTGACCGTAAGCGTCTACCAGACCACCAAAAGCCGCTTGGGTAACCGCATCGTCGTCCTGCACGCCAAAGCGTTCCAGCAGGATGCTCTGGGCGACTTTCGGCTGATCCATCGACAATGTCACCGACACCACCTGGCTGCGCTCCAGCTCACCGGCGCTGCTGGCCAGCAATACGCGCTGCCCCTCAAAAGTCATCGGCATCGGCGGGCCGGCTTTCAAGCCAAGGCTCAATGGCGAAAATGGCTGCAGAGGCACCAATAAGGTTTGCGCAGGGCCGGCCGGCAAGTCAACGCGGCTGACCAACGTCTTGCCGTCGTTGCTCTGGATTTTCACGTAGAGGGTCACAGCCCAGTTCATTGCGCTCTGAATCCGCAAAGTCATGAAGCCCGACTGGGACCAGTCCCAGGCGCCCGTCTGAGGGGTCAGACGCAAGGTCGGTTGTGCCACCGGGTTGAACGTCACCCGACGCAGCACTTCGCCTTCGGCCGTTTGCTCGGCGTTGGATTGCGGCAAGCTGGCATCCTGAATGGCCACCTGGACCACATCGGCGGGGCGCACAAAGTTGAACAGCGTCTGTTGGCCGGTAGGGGCTGCCAGCAAAGGGGCTGTGAACATCAGTGCGAAAACGGCAGGTAACGAACGGCGCAGCGAACGGCGAATCATGAGAACGAAATTCTCCCTAACGACCTTCAATAGGCCAGTGGAAAAGCGATGGCAGTGAGATAGACAACGCAGTGGGCAAATTTGCCCACTGGTGTATCAGGAAATTTCACGACGGAAGGGTGGCAACGCATTGAGGATGGCCTTGCCGTAACGCTGGGTGACCAGACGCCGATCGAGCAAGGTGATGGTGCCGCGGTCTTCTTCGGTGCGCAGCAAGCGACCGCAGGCCTGGACTAGCTTCAGCGAAGCATCCGGCACGGAGATTTCCATAAACGGATTGCCACCCCGCGCCTCGATCCACTCGGCCAGGGCTGCTTCGACCGGATCATCGGGCACCGAAAATGGAATCTTCGCGATCACCACGTGCTCGCAGTACGCACCCGGCAAGTCGACCCCTTCGGCGAAACTCGCCAGGCCGAACAACACGCTCGAATCACCACCATCGACCCGTGCCTTGTGCTTGTTCAGGGTTTCCTGTTTCGACAGGTTGCCTTGAATGAACACTTGCTTGCGCCAATCACGGTCAAGGCCGTCGAACACGTCCTGCATCTGTTTGCGCGAAGAGAACAGCACCAGGGTGCCGCGAGAACCCTCCACCAAGGCTGGCAAGTCGCGGATGATCGCTGCGGTGTGGGCCGGTGCATCTCGCGGATCGGCCTTCAGGTCCGGCACCCGCAGCACGCCAGCGTCAGCATGATGAAACGGGCTTGGCACCACCGCGGTCACAGCTTTTTTCGGCAGGCCGGCGCGCATACGGAAGCGGTCGAAGGTACCGAGCGCGGTCAGGGTCGCAGAGGTCACCAGAGCACCGTAGGCCACGTTCCACAAATTGCGACGGAGCATTTCCGCCGCAAGGATCGGGCTGGCGTTGACCTCGATGTCGAACAGCGAGCCGCTTTCGGCCAGGGTCAGCCAGCGGGCCATTGGCGGGTTGTCTTCCGGGTCTTCGACGGTGAACGCAGTCCACAACTCCCAGTTGCCCGAAGAACGGGACAACAGGCTACCGAACAGCGGATACCACTCTTCGGCCTGGTTACTGGCGATGCCAATGCTGACCTCGCCATCCATGCCGTCCTTGAGCAGTTCGGTCAGTCGGGTAAAGACATCGGTCAAACGGGCAAAGCCCTTCTTCAGCTCGATCCCCATTTCGCGCATGTGTTCGGGAATGACCCCACCGACGAATCGATGACGCGGCCGCTCGCGACCTTCGACGTCTTCGCCGGGTTTGAAATCGGCAACCTGCTCGCAGGCGCTGAACATGAATTGCTGCTGGGTCTTGATCTCCCGCGCGAGTTCCGGCACCTGCTCGATCAACTTGCCCAAGTCGCCCGGCAGCGGATGTTGGGCCAGCAACTTGGTGAGGTTCTTGGCGGTGGTTTCCAGCCAGTCGGCGGTGGAACGCAGGCGCGTGTAATGGGCGAAATGGCCGATGGCCTTGTCCGGCAGGTGGTGGCCTTCGTCGAACACGTAGAGGGTGTCGCGCGGATCCGGCAGCACGGCGCCGCCGCCCAGCGCCAGGTCGGCCAGAACCATGTCGTGGTTGGTAACGATCACGTCGACCTTGCCCATGCCTTCGCGGGCCTTATAGAAGGCGCACTGGCCGAAGTTCGGGCAATGGCGGTTGGTGCATTGGCTGTGATCGGTGGTCAGGCGCGCCCAGTCGACGTCTTCCAGGGCGGTGGACCAACTGTCGCGGTCGCCGTCCCACTTATTGCCGGCGAGTTTCTCGATCATGCTGGTGAACAGCTTCTGACTGGCCTCATCGACCTCGATCTTGAAACCTTCTTCTTCAAACATCTGCGCCGTGGCGGTTTGCGCGTGACCTTCCTGAAGCAACATGTCGAGCTTGGACAGGCACATGTAGCGCCCGCGCCCTTTGGCCAGGGCAAAGCTGAAATTCAGCCCGCTGTTGCGCATCAGGTCGGGCAAATCCTTGTAGACGATCTGCTCTTGCAGGGCCACGGTAGCCGTGGCAATCACCAGACGTTTGCCGGCGGCCTTGGCCGTGGGAATGGCAGCCAGGCTGTAGGCCACGGTTTTGCCGGTGCCGGTGCCGGCTTCCACCGCGACAATCGCGGGGTCGCCACTGCGCCGGCCTTCGTCGTCGGTGTCGATGTCACCGAGGACCTTGGCAATTTCGGCGATCATCAGGCGTTGGCCGTAGCGCGGCTTGAGGCTCTTGGCTTCGAGAAAACGCGAGTAGGCGCCCTGGATCGTGGTTTTGAGTTCAGTGCTGATCATGGATTGTCGGGCGCAAAAAACGCTGGATAAATTTTCAGTGGTTCGGATCGGCGGGTATCATACCGCGCTAATTAATCCCGCGCAGAACGGAGTACCCCAATGACACCTTTTGGCCTTGTTTATACCCTGCATGTACTGTCAGCCCTGGTGTGGGTTGGTGGCATGTTTTTCGCGTGGATGGTCTTGCGCCCCGCAGCGATGAAGGCTTTGGAAGGCCCTGCCCGTTTGAAGCTGTGGGTGGAAGTGTTTCAAGGTTTTTTCCGCTGGGTCTGGATCGCGGTGGTGCTTTTGCCGATCAGCGGTGTGGGCATGATTCATTTGCAGTACAGCGGTTTTGAAGCGGCGCCACGGTATGTGCAGGTGATGATGGGGTTGTACGTGGTGATGACGGCGCTGTTTATCCGGATTCAGGCGTTGTTGTTGCCAGAGTTACGCACGGCAGTGGCGGCGCAGGACTGGCCGACCGGGGCTGCGACGCTTGGGAAAATTCGCAAGTTGGTGGGGATTAATCTGATTGTCGGGTTAGGGCTGGTGGCGATTGCTGCGGCTCGGCCTACCCTCTAAAACCATCGCGAGCCGGTTTCTGATCGTTCCCACCGCGTGGGAACGATCAATTAAAGGCTTACAACCGCTGCACGGTCACCGAGCCCGCCGCACCGGCAGGCCCCGGCTGACCATCAACCCCAGGCCGGCCGCGCTTGCCACCATCGGCCTCGTAAACGAAACAGCCCTTGGCCTTGCCTCCTGCGCCTGGCTTACCGCCTGGCCCGGCCACACCACCGTCACCGCCAGCCACCTGAACCTTGATCAGTTCCGCCGGGAAATCACGCGGCACTTCCAGCCGAACCAGTGCACCCGGAGCGCCGGCCTGACCGTCGCTGCCATCACTGCCATCGGCACCACGACCGGCCTGGCCCCAGGTACAACCCGGCGCCTGACCGTTGGCCCCATCGAGACCGACGAAACCCGGTGCACCCGCACCGCCGCGAGCGTCCACCCACAATTGCGGCGCACTCAGTGCCTTGATCTGCAGGTTCAGGTTACGCCCGGAGCGAGCGGCCTTGAGGTAAGTTCCCGGCGCGCCGCGAGCCGTGATCTGGCTGCCCTCCGACAACTGCGCACGACTGACCATCAGCTCAATCGGTTGTTCGCCGGGTACGATGGCGATCCGCGCTTCACGACCCAGACGCAATTCACCGACGGAGACCTGCGTCACATTCGAGGGAATCAACAACGTGCCGTAGTCGGCCACTTCCAGGCGTTCCAGCTGCAAGGTGCTGGCGGTATTGGGCAAACGCATCAGCGAGTTGGATTCGACGCTCACCACCTGGGCGCAGGCCAACGGGCTGATGAGTGCAGCGAGCAGACAGAGTTTACGCATGGGAAGCCTTAGACCCGGTTGGAGCCGGGATGGTTTGCAGGTGGAAAACGCCGAAAAAAAGGATCTTCAGGCGATCAAGCCAAGGATGGGCGCGGCCTCTGAGGCTGCGGAAACAGAACACGGCCTCAAGAAGATGAAGGCATGCCAGCAGGCTGCCGGCCAGATCGACCAGCAGATGCAGAGGATTGACAAACGGCATGAGCTGATTGACCAGCACCACCAGCCAGAACAGCAGGGTCACCCACTTCCCCAGCCCCCAAAACACGTTCATACACGCCCCCATTGAGAATTATTCTTTGCGCGCACAGTACCGGCTTCCACGCGGGATAAGCCAGAGGGCAACGGAAAATTCTTCATGAAGGCCGCCGAATGGCCGCCGGACTGACTTCAATTTTCGTCCGACGGCTCTATCACCGGGCTCAACGATTGATGTGCAACTCCACCCGACGGTTTGTCGCCCGTCCTTCTTCCGTTTCGTTATCGGCCACCGGCTGACGTTGGCCCTTGCCCTCGCTGGTGAGCTTGTTCGGCGCCACGCCCTGACTCAACAGGTAGGCCGCCACGCTACTGGCGCGACGTTCCGAGAGTGCCTGGTTATAGGTGTCCGAGCCGATGCTGTCGGTATGACCGATCACCTTGATGCTCACCACATCGGCGCTGTGCAGTTTGGGCATCAGCAAATCCAGTTTGCTCTGCGCAGCTGGGGTCAGTTCGGATTGGTTGAAGGCAAACAGTACATCCCCCGCATCGCTCAGGGAGATGACCTCCGACTGAGCAGGTTCAGGTTTCACGCTGGGCGGGTACTGCGGCAATGGGCAACCATGATGCTCCACGGGGGTATTGGCGGGCGTATCAGGGCAGCGATCGCGGCGATCGAAGACACCGTCGTCGTCTTCGTCGCCATCCTGGGCGTAACAGATCAAGCCACCGGTCAAAATACCCAGCGCCGCCCCACCCGCCGCCCAACCGCCACTTTGGATTGCGCCAAGACCGCCCCCCACCACGCCGCCGATAACGCTGCAGATTGGCCAGGTTCGTTGATTGAGGGGGGCGGTACCGTCGCTGTGAGTAGCGCAACCGGTCAACAGGCTGCCAAGCAGCACAACCGGCAAGACGGTCCGTGTGAGAACACTCATGGTGAAAGCTCCTGTGTTACCGGCCAATGCCGGTTACACAGGAGTAAAGACTCGCATCCGCGACTGCACAAGCCGCGGAGTATGAGGGGGTTAGCGGTTGATTTTGATTTCCGTGCGTCGGTTCATCGAGCGGCCATCAGCGGTTTTGTTATCGGCAACCGGCTGGCTTTCACCCGCACCGGTGACAGAGGCGAAGTTGCTGCGTGGCACGCCCTCCTGGATGAGGTATTCAACCACCGAGTGCGCACGACGATCCGACAGCTTCTGGTTATAGGCATCGCTACCAACGCTGTCGGTATGACCGGTTACAGTCAGTTGGGCGTTTGGCGCTTCCCCTTTCAAGCGAGTGGCGATTTTATCGAGTACCACTTTATCGGCTGGGGTCAGTGCGGCCTTGTCGAACTGGAAGTGAACATCGCGAATGACGATGACTTCTTCTCTAACTACGACCACTTCTTCGACCACTGGCGCAGGCACCGGTGGAGGGCAACCGTCGGCATCGACGCGCACGCCTTTAGGTGTTCCAGGGCACTTGTCGCGGCTATCCGGCACACCATCGCCGTCTTCGTCGCCATCACCGTGAACCCAGCAATAGGCCGCAGCTGTGCCGCCGACGAGCAGCGCACCATACCCCGCCCATGCCGAGCTCTCGGTCGCGCCGAGACCTGCACCCACGACACCACCGACCGCCGCACAGGTCGGCCAGTCGGTTTTCTGCAAACCTGCGCAACCAGTCAACACACTGGTTAGCAGAACCAAGGGTAATGCTGTGCGAACTATGCTCATCTAGTTTTCTCCTGAGGGATCGGCTTAGAACCGATTCAGGTAGTAAAGACCCGAGTTTTAATCTCCGCCAGCAATAGGCCATTGCAGTTTTAACCCGTGTTCACGGCATATCGGCGTTTTTGGGACAAACCACCGCTAGGCCCGGCCCGTTGAGCAGGCTAGTCTTGGCGGCTCTGATTGAGGATCTTCGATGATTGCAGGTATTTCTTCGCGCACGCCCCAGCAGGCGTTGGCCGCTTTGCTTGATCGTTACGCCCCCGCGCGCCTGTTGCTGATTGGCGCCAGCGAGTTCCCCGCGCTTGAGGCTTTCAAGCTGGCGCACCCGGACACCTGTGTGGCCCATGCGGCACCCGGGGTGTTGCCGGCCGAACTGGCGGCACGCCGGTTTGACCTGGCGCTGGTGGTCGATTGCCTCGAACACTTGCCCAAACGCGATGGCCTGAACCTGCTTGGCGGGATCCGTAACCTCAATGCCAGTCGCCTCGCGGTGCTGGCGGACTTGCCGGCCAGCGGCTGGCAGGAGACCGATTTTTTCTCCCTGGCCCTGCAGGCCAGCGAACGCTTCCAGCGCGACGATCAAGTGCTGACCCTGTTCACCTATGATCTGCTTGACTACAAACAAGTCCCCGATTGGCTCAATTCACGGTTCTGGGCCAACCCGGAAAACTTCGGGAAATATTGGTGGTAACGCAATGAGTACGTCCATTTGCCCCTGCGGCAGCGGCACCCTGCTGGATGCCTGCTGCGGTCATTACCACACAGGCCATCCGGCACCGTGTGCCGAAGCCTTGATGCGTTCACGCTACAGCGCCTACGTACTGGGGCTGATCGATTATCTGGTGGCGACCACCCTGCCCGCACAACAGGCAGGCCTCGATCAACAGTCCATCAGCGACTGGAGCGCTCAAAGCACCTGGCTGGGCCTTGAAGTGGAAAGTTCCGAGGTCTTGGGCGGTCAGCCGGAACATGCCTTCGTGACCTTTACCGCGCGTTGGCACGACGGCAGCGGTGAACACAGCCACCGCGAGCGCTCGTCGTTCGTGCAGAACGCCGGCCACTGGTATTTCATCGACCCCACCGTACAACTCAAGGCCGGGCGTAACGATGCGTGTCCTTGTGCCAGCGGGCAGAAATTCAAGAAGTGTTGTGCGGGCTATTTCAGCAGTTGAGGTAATCGCAAGAGACTAAACTGGGCATCAAAGGGAGTCAGTCCATGCTCAGTCAGCGACGCGTCTTGCGAACCCTCATCCTGTTCCTGTTTCTGGGGCTTGGCGGCTGTGTGTCCTGGTTCGGCGACGATGAACCGGAACCGCAGGTGCATCTGGTCAAGGTCGAAGTCGTCCAGGCCAAACTGATGCAGCAACGCTTCCTTTTGCACTTTCGCGTCGATAACCCCAACAACAGTGACCTGACGGTGCGGGGCATCGAGTACCGCATTCACTTGGGCGACATGCTGCTGACCGAGGGCGAGCACGAACATTGGTTTACCGTCGGCCCCAAACGCAGTGCCTACTTTAAAGTGCCGATCCGCACCAACCTGTGGCCCAAGGTACGGGTTCTGATGAAACTGCTGAAAAAACCCAAGCAGCCCATTCCCTATCGTCTGGAAGGTGAACTGGAAACCGGTTTATTCATCGCGCACTACGTGCACCTGGCGCGCAATGGCGTGATAATCCCCGCCGATTTAATTCCGGAGCAAAACCGATGACCCAGCAACCCCATGTCCATGGCCCTGACTGCAACCACGATCACGATCACGATCACGACCATCATGACCACCATCATCACGACCATGGCCATGTCCACGGCCCGAACTGCGGCCACGCCCAACAGGAACCGGTGCGCAACACCCTGAAAGACGTCGGCCGCAACGACCCTTGCCCCTGCGGCAACGGTAAGAAATTCAAGAAGTGCCACGGCGCTTGATGCGTTGAAGCACGGCCCTGCGTAGGAGTCGGGCGTCCCCCGGTTCCTACAAGGTTTTAGCCAGCGGCAAGAATTTTCTCAGTGCTGACCACCGTCGCATACTCACCCTGCAAATTCCCCAACGACATCGCATGCACTTCGTCAGCTGAATGGGCGTTGCCAAAATAATCGGCCTTGTCGAAGGTAAAACACGCATCCTCCACGACCCACGTTTCAAACCCCAGATTACCGGCCGTTCGCGCCGTGGATTCCACTGAGTTGTTGGTCGCTACGCCGACAATGACCAACTGATCGATCCCTGCCTCTCGCAAAGTCCGCTCAAGCCCTGTCGAGCAAAACGCATCCGGGACCTGTTTTTGAAAAAGTTGCTCACCGCTCTGTGGCTGAAACCGCTCCTGAAACTCCACCCCCGATTGTTGCGGCCAGAACACCGAGTCAGCTGAACGGGACAGGTGCTGCACATGAATGACCGGTCGCCCGGTTCGACGCCAATCCACGAGTAAATCGAGGATTCGCTGCTCGGCCTGAAGATTATTTCGGCGACCCAGTTTCGGATGCAGAATGCCTTTTTGTTGATCGATGATGATCAGCGCCGCGTTTGTTTTGAGCTCCATGCCGGTTTTTCTCATGCGGGGTCAGTGAATTTCCCGCACTTCAGCATCACCTGTTCCTACAGGCAAGCTATCGAACGCAAGCAGGACGACCCGTTCAAACCCGAATTCCTGAAAATCTCCCCAAACAACAAAATTCCGGCCATCGTCGATCCTGAACCGGCCGATGGCCGGGAGGAATCATCACTTCAGTCAGTTCGCGCCGGAGAAAACCCTCGACGCAATCAAGCGCTACATCGACGAAACCGCACGCCTCCATGGGGTACTCGACAAGCGGCTGGCCGATAACGACTTCGTCGTCGGCAGCGAATACAGCATTGCCGACATGGCGATCTACCCGTGGATCGTTTCCCACAAGTGGCAGAGCCAGAACCTGGAAGACTTCCCCGATCGTTCCCATGCCCTGCGTGGGAACGATCATGGAGAAGAAATAACCCCGCCACCGCTTGCGCGGCCACCGCCTGCTCACTAACGTAGCGGCTTTATTGCGCCTCTATTCCCGCAGGAGCTTTGCCATGGCCTCGCCAGCCCTTACACATTTTCTTCCCCGGTTCGGCGTTGCCGCAGCAGTGGCCGGTGTTTTGAGCCTGACCGGTTGTCAGGCCTGGAACACCAAGGACACCCTCCCGCCGACCACCGGCGTGCAGCCGCTCAAGGGCTTGGCGCAGAACGTTTCGGTACGTCGCAATGCCATGGGCATGCCGTTGATCGAAAGTAATACCTTCCACGACACGCTGTTCACCCTGGGTTACGTGCATGCCACCGACCGCATCACGCAAATGGTTACCCTGCGCCTATTGGCCCAGGGCCGTTTGTCGGAGATGTCCGGTTCGGACCTCCTTGACGCAGACCGCTACATGCGCGCCGTCAATCTGAAGAAAAGCGCCGGCGAGCTGTACAAGGCGTCTTCGCCGCGCCTCAAACGCTTCTTCGAAGTCTATGCCCGCGGCGTCAACGCCTACCTGTTCCGCTATCGCGACAAGCTGCCGGCGGACCTCGCGGCCACCGGTTACAAACCTGAATACTGGAAGCCGGAAGATTCGGCGCTGATTTTCTGCCTGCTGAACTTCAGCCAATCGACCAACCTGCCGGAAGAAATTTCCTCGCTGATGCTGGCCCAGGCCGTCAGCACCGACAAACTCCCATGGCTGACCCCATCCGCTCCCGATGAGAAACTGCCGCTGGCCGAAGCTGAAAAACTTCAGGGCATCAAGCTCAACGGACAAATCCCGGGCCTGGCCGAGATCAACAAAGCCATGAGCCAACTGTCCGATCTGAATTTGTTGGGCGCCACCTCGTCGAACAACTGGGCGATCGCCCCGCAACGTAGCCGCAGCGGCAAAAGCCTGCTGGCCAGCGACAGCCATGGACCATTGGGCGTGCCGTCGTTGTTCAGTTACGTGCAGATCCGCGCGCCGAAGTACCAGGCCTCTGGCGTAACCATTGCCGGTTTGCCGATGGTGCTCGGCGGTTTCAACGGCAAAGTGGCCTGGAGCCTGGCCACCGTCATGGGTGACAACCAAGATCTGTTCCTGGAAAAAATCAGACGCCAGGGCAATGGTCTTTCCTACGAGGTTGGTGGCAAATGGCAGCCGACGATCGTGCGCAACGAAACCTACTTCGTCAAAGGCCAGCGGCCAATTCGCGAAGTGGTGTACGAAACCCGCCATGGCCCGCTGCTCAATAGTGCCCAAGGCACGACGCTGGCTAACGGTTTCGGCCTGGCCTTGCAGACGCCGAACTTCACCGATGACAAGACCCTGGACGCGTTTTTCGACCTGTCCCGCGCCCAGACCGTCGAGAAAGCCTCGGACGCCAGCCGTGAAATCCGCGCCATCGCGCTGAACCTGGTATTTGCCGACGCCAGCCACATCGGCTGGCAAGTCACCGGTCGCTACCCGAACCGTCGCGAAGGCGAAGGTCTGCTGCCGTCGCCCGGTTGGGAAGGTCGTTACGATTGGGATGGCTACGCCGACCCGATGCTCCATCCCTATGACCAGGATCCGGCCCAAGGCTGGCTCGGCACAGCCAACCAGCGCGTCATTCCCCATGGCTACGGCATGCAGTTGTCCAATTCATGGTCGGCGCCGGAACGTGGCGAACGCCTGGCCGACCTGGCGGGCGTGGGCAAACACGACACACGCAGCCTGATCTCCATGCAATACGACCAGACCACCACTTTCGCTGCCAAACTGAAGAAAATGTTCGAAGCACCGGGCATGGCCCGGCCGCTCAAGCAGGCCATCGACGCGTTGCCTGTGGCGGATCGGGGCAAGGCTCGCGAGGCGTATGCCCGCCTGATGGCGTTCGACGGTAAACTCAGCCCGACCTCCGCTGATGCAGCGATTTACGAGTTGTTCCTGCAGCAAAGCACCCAGCAAATCTTCCTCGACGAACTAGGCCCGCAAAGCAACCCGGCGTGGAAAGCCTTTATCGCCAACGGCAAGTTGTCCTACGCGGCTCAAGCCGATCACTTGCTGGGGCGTGAGGACAGTCCGTTCTGGGATGACGTTCGCACGCCACAGAAAGAAGATAAACCAGCGATTCTTGCCCGCAGTCTGGCGGCAGCGATCAGCGCGGGCGACCGTCAGTTGGGCGGCGATCACAAAGCCTGGCAATGGGGCAAGCTGCACCGCTACGAATGGAAAAATGCCGGCGGTCAGACTGTGCGCGGTCCAGTGGCGGCCGGCGGCGACCACACCACGCTCAATACCGCAGCATTCGCTTGGGGGCAGGATTTCAACACCACCCTGGCACCCGCCATGCGTTTTATCGTCGACTTCGGCCAGGCGGAGCCGCTAATGGGGCAGAACGGTACGGGGCAATCCGCTAATCCGGCGAGTCCGAACTACCTCGACAGCATCGATCCCTGGCTGAAGGGGCAGTACATGAGTTTGCCCATGCAGCCGCAGAACTTTGACAAGGTGTATGGGAAGACGCGATTGACTCTGACACCAGGCAAGTAGCCCCGCCTTTACTTGATCGTTCCCACGTTCTGCGTGGGAATGATCTTCGTCAACCTGCAAACCCTGCCCGACGGTCAACCCCTGACCCACCATGGCGTCACCCGCCGGCGAAGACTGGCTCGACCTCGTCCAACAACGACAAGCCTCCCGCAAGCTCCGTGTCGAAGGCATGATGCTCAAGGCCCTGGAGAGGTTGTATGGCGTCGGACGGACCCAGGACAGGGGCGTCTGGTGGAAATGGAAAGTCGGTCGAAGAAGCCGACAATCTGGGAACGTTGCAGGATTTACTCGACTAATCCAATACCTGATCGCCCCCTATCGGTGCCGCTTTTTTCAGGCGCCCGTTTTCGTGCACAAATCCCTCCTTGCCATTTCTTGAATCACCTTTTAAAACACTTGTTCGGGACTCTGGTTCGGAAATTGCTACTTTCATAAGGTCTTACGCTTTCCAGTAACAATAATTCTGCGCCACAAGCGCTCATATTGGTTTTTAGGGATTGAATAATGAAAAAAGCATTGCTGACCCTTTCTGCACTGGCGTTGTGCATGGCAGCCGGTTCCGCGCTGGCCAAGGAATACAAGGAATTGCGTTTTGGCGTTGATCCTTCCTACGCTCCGTTCGAGTCAAAAGCGGCTGACGGTAACCTGGTAGGCTTCGACATCGATCTGGGTAACGCAATCTGCGCCGAGCTGAAGGTCAAGTGCAAATGGGTCGAAAGCGATTTCGACGGCATGATTCCGGGCCTGAAGGCCAATAAATTCGACGGCGTTATCTCTTCGATGACCGTCACCCCGGCCCGCGAAAAAGTCATCGACTTCTCCAACGAACTGTTCTCCGGCCCAACCGCCTACGTATTCAAGAAAGGTTCCGGGGTGACCGAAGACGCCGCTTCGCTGAAGGGCAAAACCGTCGGCTACGAGCAAGGCACCATTCAGGAAGCCTACGCCAAAGCCGTTCTGGACAAGGCTGGCGTGAAAACCCAGGCCTATCAGAACCAGGACCAGGTGTATTCCGACCTGACTTCCGGTCGCCTCGACGCGGGGATCCAGGACATGCTGCAGGCCGAACTGGGCTTTTTGAAATCGCCAAATGGCGCCGGTTACGAAATCAGCAAGCCAGTGGACAGCAAACTGCTGCCAGCCAAAACAGCGATCGGTATCTCTAAAGGTAACAAAGACCTCAAGGCACTTTTGGATAAAGGTATCAAAGCGTTACACGACGATGGCACCTACGCCACCATTCAGAAGAAACACTTTGGCGATCTGAATCTGTACAGCGGCAAATAATGCCCGGCGCCCATCTTGCGATGGGCGCTTTTTTTACCCGATCAGGTTGCTGATTTATGTTCGAAAACCTACTACAAAACCTGGGGCTATCAGCCTTCAGCCTCCAGGGCTTCGGTCCGTTGCTGATGGAAGGCACCTGGATGACCATCAAATTGTCAGTGTTGTCGCTGTTGGTGGCCGTTTTGCTCGGCTTGCTCGGCGCCAGCGCCAAGCTGTCAAAAGTCAAACTGGTGCGCGTACCGGCCCAGCTCTACACCACACTGATTCGCGGTGTGCCGGACCTGGTGCTGATGCTGCTGGTCTTCTACAGCCTGCAGACCTGGCTAACGTCGTTTACCAATTTCATGGAATGGGAATACATCGAGATCAACCCGTTCAGCGCCGGAGTCATCACCCTGGGCTTCATTTATGGCGCGTATTTCACCGAAACCTTCCGTGGCGCGATTCTCGCGGTCCCACGGGGCCAGGTCGAAGCGGCAACCGCGTATGGCCTCAAACGCAGTCAGCGTTTCTGGATCGTGGTGTTTCCGCAGATGATGCGTTTTGCCCTGCCGGGTATTGGCAACAACTGGATGGTGATGCTCAAGGCCACCGCACTGGTCTCGATCATCGGCCTCGCCGACTTGGTCAAGGCTGCGCAAGATGCCGGTAAAAGCACCTACCAGCTGTTCTATTTCCTGGTGCTTGCAGCGCTGATTTACCTGCTGATCACCAGCGCCTCCAACTTCGTCCTGCGCTGGCTCGAACGCCGCTACGCCGCGGGTTCCCGGGAGGCCGTACGATGATCGAACTCTTGCAGGAATACTGGAGACCTTTCCTTTATACCGACGGCTACAACATCACTGGCCTGGCCATGACCATGTGGCTGCTCAGTGCGTCGATCTTCATCGGTTTCCTGGTGTCGATCCCGCTGTCCATCGCCCGGGTTTCGCCGCATGCCTACATTCGCTGGCCGGTGCAGTTCTATACGTATCTGTTCCGGGGTACGCCTCTCTATATTCAGTTGCTGATCTGCTACACCGGGATTTACAGTCTGGCCGCCGTGCGCGCCCAACCCGTACTGGATGCGTTCTTTCGCGATGCGATGAACTGCACGATCCTGGCCTTCGCCCTGAATACCTGCGCCTACACCACGGAGATTTTCGCCGGGGCGATTCGCAGCATGGCGCACGGTGAAGTCGAAGCAGCCAAGGCTTACGGTCTGACAGGCTGGAAGCTTTATGCCTACGTGATCATGCCTTCGGCCCTGCGTCGTTCGTTGCCTTACTACAGCAACGAAGTGATTTTGATGCTGCACTCAACCACCGTGGCCTTCACCGCGACCGTCCCGGACATCTTGAAAGTCGCGCGGGACGCCAACTCGGCGACCTTCCTGACTTTCCAGAGTTTCGGCATCGCCGCGCTGATCTACCTGACCGTTACCTTTGCGCTGGTCGGCCTGTTCCGCCTCGCCGAACGCCGATGGCTGGCCTTCCTCGCGCCGACCCACTAGGACCCGCTTTAGGAATAAAGAGACATGCGCCACCAGATTCATGACCTTCTGGCCCCGTTGCCGGGGACCGTTCGACAGATTCACAGCTTTCACTTCGGCCCATCATCGACCCAAGGCAAGATTTACATCCAGTCATCCCTGCATGCCGACGAGATGCCCGGCATGCTGGTTGCCTGGCACCTAAAGCAACGTCTGGCGGAACTCGAAGCCGCCGGCCGTCTGCGCAGCGAAATCGTGCTGGTGCCGGTGGCCAACCCGGCCGGCCTCGAGCAAGTGCTGATGGATGTACCGCTGGGCCGTTACGACCTCGAAAGCGGTCAGAACTTCAATCGCTGGTTCGTCGATCTGAGCGAAGCCGTTGGCAACGAGATCGAAGGCCTGCTCGGCGACGATCCGCAGCACAACCTCGAGCTGATTCGCAGCAGCCTGCGCAATGCCCTCGCCCAACAGACTGCCAGCACGCAACTGCAATCCCAGCGCCTGGTTCTGCAACGGCTGGCCTGCGATGCCGACATGGTGCTGGACCTGCATTGCGATTTCGAAGCGGCCGCCCACCTTTACACCACGCCCGAGGCCTGGCCGCAGGTCGAGCCGTTGGCGCGGTACATCGGTGCCGAAGCCAGCCTGCTGGCTACCGACTCAGGCGGTCAGTCGTTCGATGAATGCTTCACCCTGCTCTGGTGGCAGTTGAAGGAACGCTTCGGCGAACACTTTGATATTCCGCTGGGCAGTTTTTCGGTCACCGTCGAGTTGCGCGGTCAGGGTGACGTCAATCACCCGCTGGCCAGCCTTGATTGCCAGGCGCTGATCAATTACCTGACTCACTTCGGCGCCATCGCTGGCGAACCCGCTTCGCTGCCTGAACTGCCCTACCCGGCTACGCCGCTCGCCGGTGTTGAACCGGTAGCGACACCGGTCGGCGGGCTGCTGGTGTTCACCGCGCTACCAGGGGAATACGTCGAAGCCGGGCAACTGATCGCTGAAATCATCGACCCGATCTTTGACTGCGTCACCCCCGTTCATTGCACTGTTGCCGGGTTGATGTACGCCCGTTCTCTGCGGCGCATGGCCACTGCCGGCATGGTGATCGCTCACATTGCGGGCACCGAAGCGTATCGCAGCGGCTACCTACTTTCGCCTTGAGGATGCATGCCCCATGTACAAACTGACCATTGAAGGCCTGCATAAAAGCTATGGCGATCATCAAGTACTCAAAGGCGTCTCGCTCAAGGCCAACACCGGCGACGTTATCAGCCTGATCGGCGCCAGCGGCTCGGGCAAAAGCACCTTCCTGCGTTGCATCAACTTTCTCGAACAACCCAACGACGGCGCCATGAGCCTGGATGGCCAGAACATCCGCATGATCAAGGATCGCCACGGTATGCACGTGGCCGATGCCGACGAACTGCAACGGATCCGCACCCGCCTGGCTATGGTGTTCCAGCACTTCAACCTGTGGAGCCATATGACGGTGCTGGAAAACATCACCATGGCCCCACGAAGGGTGCTGGGGTGCGACAAGAAAGAAGCCGAAGACCGCGCCCGACGTTACCTCGACAAGGTCGGGCTGCCGGCGCGGGTGGCGGATCAGTACCCGGCGTTCCTGTCCGGCGGTCAGCAGCAACGGGTCGCCATCGCCCGCGCATTGGCCATGGAACCGGAAGTCATGCTGTTCGACGAACCGACCTCGGCGCTCGACCCGGAGCTGGTGGGCGAAGTGCTCAAAGTGATCCAGGGCCTGGCCGAAGAAGGCCGAACCATGATCATGGTGACCCACGAAATGAGCTTCGCCCGCAAGGTATCGAGCCAGGTGTTGTTCCTGCACCATGGTCTGGTGGAGGAAGAAGGTGCGCCGGACGATGTGCTGGGCAATCCGAAAAGTGAGCGGTTGAAACAGTTCCTGAGCGGCAACCTGAAATAGCCTCGCGTCCCACCTCTACAACGAAATATGGCCCGTCAGCTGAAGTCTTTGAAGACATCAGCTGACGGGCCATTCGTTTTTCGCAGGCAACGTTCAAGCAACGGGCGCTGGAGGCGGCTCATCCGGCAAGGTAGGCTCACCGGGCTCGCTGGGTTGTTCGTTGGGCGTATCGGGATCAGGCTGACCGGGGATGCCCCCTGCCATGTTGATAGGGGGATGTGCCAACAAGGACCAGGCCAAAACGCCAACCTGATTGGGCTCAAGCCTTGCCAGTTCGGCACTTATTTGCGGATCGATCTTCATAGGGCACTCCTGAGCGATGGCCCCGTGCGCGTTGCGCGAACCGGGCAGTACACCCAATAGAGTGTCTACCCGCTCAAGAATTCCCACGACTTGCCAGACGAACGGATCAGGTGCGTGGCAGGGTGACGCCGCGCTGGCCCTGATACTTGCCGCCACGATCCTTGTAGGACACTTCGCACTCTTCGTCGGATTCGAAGAACAGCATCTGAGCCACACCTTCGTTGGCGTAGATTTTTGCCGGCAGCGTGGTGGTGTTGGAGAACTCCAGGGTCACGTGGCCTTCCCACTCGGGCTCAAGCGGCGTCACGTTGACGATAATGCCGCAACGCGCGTAGGTGCTTTTACCCAGGCAGATGGTCAGCACATTGCGCGGAATACGGAAGAATTCCACGGTGCGTGCCAAGGCAAAGGAGTTCGGGGGGATGATGCAGACATCGCTCTTGACGTCGACGAAGCTCTTCTCGTCGAAATTCTTCGGATCAACGGTCGCCGAATTGATGTTGGTGAACACTTTGAATTCATCGGCGCAGCGTACGTCGTAGCCATAGCTCGACACGCCGTAGGAAATCACTCGGTCGGCGCCTTCGCCGCGCACCTGGCGCTCTACGAAGGGCTCGATCATGCCGTGCTCTTGCGCCATGCGGCGAATCCACTTGTCCGATTTGATGCTCATGGCGGGTGTCCTGAATAGCGAGGTGGAAAAAATCTGTCCGGCATCTTACCGGGCGCGCGCTTCGGGTTCAAAGTCCGGGTCACAAATCTTGCCGCGTCCCCCCGTAATTTCTGGCCCTTGCGGGCAAACGGACGGACCGTCAGTCATGAAAACAAAGAAACCTTCACAGGAAGCATTGGCACGTTCCGGAAAAAGGGTTAAGGTGGCGCCACTGTGCTGCTTGTGTCACTGAGAATCTCTACACGATATGTTGAATTTCGATCCAACCATCTACAAGAATTTTTCCTGCTCTTTGCACTCAGTCCCGGCCAGGGTTCTTCCTGTGTCGCAGTTATCTTTGTTCAAGGAGTTACACCATGTCTAATCGCCAAACTGGTACCGTTAAGTGGTTCAACGATGAAAAAGGCTTCGGCTTCATCACTCCACAATCCGGTGACGACCTGTTCGTTCACTTCAAAGCTATCCAATCCGACGGCTTCAAAAGCCTGAAAGAAGGCCAACAGGTTTCTTTCATCGCTACCCGCGGTCAGAAAGGCATGCAAGCTGAAGAAGTTCAAGTTATCTAACTTGTACTTGCTTTAGTAAAAAGCCCCGCCCTCAAAAGCGGGGCTTTTTTGTGCCTGTCTGTTTTGCAGGCAAAAAAAATCGCAGCCCATGGCTGCGATTTTTTTGCGTTTTACCAAGCCACGCCAAACCCAGCGGTGTACCGGGTCTTGTCCAAATCAGCATCGTCGGTGCCGCTAATGATGTCTCTCTCGGCCTTCAGATTAAGCGACGCCCATTCGGTCACTTTGTAGCGCAAGCCCACTTCGGCATCGAGCGCGTATTCCGCCACCCCCGACAACGGCTTGCCCACTTCGCCGTTTGTGAAGAACTCCACCGTCTTACCGACCAGGTAGCGGTTGTAGTCCCACTTCATCGCCAGGGAATAGAAGTTTTCTTTGCCACCATCGGCGAACTCATAGTCCGTGCGGTTGACCAGCGAGCCCAGCGAAAACGCGCCCAGTTCGTCGTCCCAGAACTGGTAACCGGGGCCGGTACCGACTGTGCGCTGGCGGGCCAGCTCTTCGACCTTGTCGCGCTTATAGACCGCGCGCCCTTGCCAGAACCATTTTTCGGTCAGGAAGCGGTCAAGCGAGTACTCGCCCCGCCAGTTGTCGGTAGTGACCACGTCATCCTGAAATTCGCGGTTGTACTCGCCTTCTGCCGTGTGTCGCCATCTGCCATGACGCGCAGTGGTCTTGAAGTCGATATCATAATCATCGGTGTCTTTCTCGGCCCGCTGATAATCCAGTGCGGCATCGAGATTACCCTTCCACACCAAATCCTCGACGACAGGCTTGGGCTTTAGAATCTGCTGAATGCTCGCCAGCTCCACAGTCTTGGGCGTCTCGCCGTTGGCCAGGGTGACCTTGCCGTCTTGCGCCGCATGCAGCGCCTTGGCTTTTTCACCGGTGTAGGCATCCTGTTTGACCAGCAACTGCTGATCGCTTTCCAGGGTTTTGACCTGTTTCCAGTCAATCGAGACGGCACCGGCGTATTGGGTCTGGATCAACAGCTTGCCGCCATCGAAAACGGTGATCTTGCCGCTCAGCTTGTCACCGTTTTTCAACCAGACGGTATCCGCTAACAAGGGCGTGGAGGCACTGACGACAGCGAGGCACAGCAAGGTTCTGGACAACATAAGCAAATACAGGCTCAAGTTTGCGAAAAAGTCGGCATTATCCATACGAATAAGACCCTAGCAAGGACTGACCCGACTATTCCTATTGAGTTCATTTCTCAATAAGTGATCCAGGATTTACTCTACAGACGGTAAGGCGAATTTTTTCAGGAACTGCGGACGTGACCGACTCCACCCTTGAAACCGATAGCCCGGCGCAAATTCGACGCACGGCGCTGTACCTGACTCTGGCGCAAGTACCTGAGGGCAAAGTCGTGAGTTACGGTCAGCTCGCCGAGATGGCGGGACTGGGTCGCGCCGCCCGCTTCGTCGGGCGGACACTTAGCCAACTGCCGAGCGACAGCAAATTACCCTGGCACCGCGTGCTCGGCGCCGGCGGACGTATCAGCCTGCCTGTAGGCAGCCCTTCGGGGGATGAACAACGCGCGCGTTTACGCATGGAGGGCATCAGTATCCTGAACAATCGTGTTGATATTCAGCGCCATGGCTGGCGCCCGGTAGAGCACAGCGGTTAGAGTGCGCGCTTTGTTTCCGTATTTCTTGAGGCAGACTCCAGCCCATGCCCCGTAAAACCTGGCGCGCCGCGCTCGCCGCCTATGCCAGCCCCTCGACGCTTGTACTGTTGCTGCTTGGTTTCGCCGCCGGCCTGCCCTACATGCTGGTGTTTTCGACGCTTTCGGTCTGGCTGCGCGAAGCCGGCGTAGCTCGCGAAACCATTGGTTATGCAAGCCTGATCGGCTTGGCCTATGCCTTTAAATGGGTATGGTCACCGCTGCTCGACCAATGGCGCCTGCCATTGCTCGGCAAACTCGGTCGCCGACGTTCCTGGCTGGTGCTCTCCCAGGCACTGGTCATTCTCGGCCTGATCGGGATGGGTTTCTGCGACCCGCAAAAGCATCTGTCCTGGCTGATCGCTATTGCGGTGGTTGTCGCCTTCGCTTCGGCGACGCAAGACATCGCGATCGATGCCTATCGCCTGGAAATCGCCGACGACACTCGTCAGGCCGCCCTCGCCGCCAGTTACATGTCTGGTTATCGGATCGCCGCGCTGCTGGCCACCGCCGGCGCCCTGTTCTTCGCTGAAGGTTTCGGCTCCACCGGTTTCAACTATAAGCATTCGGCATGGGCCGGCACCTACATCCTGTTCGGCGCGTTGATGGTTCCGGCGCTGCTGACCTCCTTTTTCATGCGCGAACCGCCTGTGCCACTACGCACGCAGCTTCAGGCCGGGCGCTACAGCTTTGTGCATCAACTGGCATCGGTGTTTGTGCTGATCGTGCTGTTGGTTTCCGTGCCAGCCATGTTCACTCAGTTATACAACACCGATTTCGCCAGCGTGCTTTTCGAAGGCGTGAGCGTGCTCGACCTGCTGCTCGAAGACCGCGCGTTCCTGCGGGCAATCCTCTACACCATGCTTACTGTAATGTGCCTGTCGGCCATTGGCCGCCGCGGCCTGGCGCCGGTGCTGACGCCGATCAACGACTTCATTCTGCGCTACCGCTGGCAAGCGCTCCTGTTGCTTGGGCTGATCGCCACCTATCGGATGTCCGATACGGTCATGGGCGTAATGGCTAACGTGTTCTACATCGACCAAGGCTTCACCAAGGATCAGATTGCCAGCGTCAGCAAAATCTTTGGCCTGATCATGACCCTGGTCGGCGCCGGCATGGGCGGTCTGCTGATTGTACGCTTCGGCATCTTGCCGATTCTGCTCATCGGCGGCATTGCATCGGCCGGCACCAACCTGCTGTTCCTGATGCTCGCCGACATGGGCGCGAATCTGAACATGCTGATCCTCACCATTTCCCTGGATAACTTCAGTTCGGGCCTGGCGACCTCGGCGTTTGTCGCCTATCTGTCGAGCCTGACCAACCTGAAGTTCTCCGCGACCCAGTACGCCCTGCTCAGCTCGATCATGCTCTTGCTGCCACGCCTGATCGGCGGCTACTCGGGGGTCATGGTGGAGAAATTCGGTTATCACAACTTCTTCCTGATCACTGCCTTGCTGGGCGTACCGACGCTGCTGTTGATCGCACTGCACTGGTTCCAGGAGAGCCGCCGCGAAGGCCCGACGCCAACGCCGGCACCAGAGCAGGTACCGACCCAGGTCGCTAAAGAATCGTAGGTTCTTTAGCCGGAAGCAGCGCAGAGGGCGCGGGGATTCCCGCCCTCCCACCACACCCCGCCGACCGCACGCCTGTACGCCAGCAGATCTCGCCCGTACAATGCTCCGTCATTTCTCGTCATCAGCAACCGACAACGGCCAACCATGCGCACCAGTCAATTTTTGCTCGCCACACAGAAAGAAACGCCTTCCGACGCTGTCGTGATCAGCCATCAGCTGATGCTGCGCGCCGGCATGATCCGCAAACTCGCCTCGGGCCTGTACACCTGGCTGCCGATGGGCTTGCGAGTGATGCGCAAGGTCGAAGCCGTCGTTCGTGAAGAAATGAACGCCGCGGGCTCTCTCGAAGTGTTGATGCCGAGCACGCAACCGGCTGAGCTGTGGCAGGAATCCGGTCGTTGGGAAGAATACGGCCCTGAATTGTTGCGCTTCAAGGATCGCCACGGTCGCGATTTCTGCGCTGGCCCGACTCACGAAGAAGTCATCACGGACCTGATGCGCAACGAATTGAGCAGCTACAAACAGCTGCCGATCAACCTGTACCAGATCCAGACCAAATTCCGTGACGAAATCCGTCCACGCTTTGGTTTGATGCGCGGCCGCGAATTCATCATGAAGGACGCCTACTCCTTCCACGCTGACCAACCATCGCTACAGGTCACCTACGACCGCATGTACCAAGCGTATTGCAACGTGTTCACCCGCCTGGGCCTGAGATTCCGCCCGGTTGAAGCCGACAACGGCTCGATTGGTGGCGCCGGCTCCCACGAGTTCCACGTGCTGGCCGAATCCGGCGAAGACGATATCGTCTTCAGCAACGGTTCTGACTACGCGGCAAACATCGAGAAAGCCGAAGCCGTGCCACGCGAGACCTCCCGCGCCGCGCCTGCCGAAGCGCTGCGTCTGGTTGACACGCCGAACGCCAAGACCATTGCGCAACTGGTCGAAGGCTTCAACCTGCCGATTGAAAAGACCATCAAGACCCTCGTGGTTCACGCTGAAGAGAAAGGCAAACTGATTGCCCTGATCATCCGTGGCGACCACGAGCTGAACGAAATCAAGGCCGGCAACCAACCTGGCGTGGCCAGCCCGCTGGTCATGGCCTCCGAAGCCGAACTGCGCGACGCCATTGGCGCCGGCGCTGGCTCCCTAGGCCCGTTGAACCTGCCGCTGCCAATCATCATCGACCGTTCCGTCGAGCTGATGAGCGACTTCGGCATCGGTGCCAACATCGATGACAAACACTATTTCGGCGTGAACTGGGAGCGTGATCTGCCGGTTCCCACCGTTACCGACCTGCGTAACGTGGTCGCTGGCGACCCGAGCCCGGATGGCAAGGGCACCCTGGAAATCAAGCGCGGCATCGAAGTCGGGCACATCTTCCAGTTGGGTAACAAGTACAGCAAAGCGATGAAGTGCGAAGTGCTGGGCGAGAATGGCAAGCCAGTCACCCTGGAAATGGGTTGCTACGGCATCGGCGTTTCTCGCGTGGTGGCTGCGGCCATCGAGCAGAACAACGACGCCAACGGGATCATCTGGAGTGACACTCTGGCCCCGTTCCAGATCGCTCTGGTACCGCTGCGCTACGAAACCGAACAGGTTCGCGAAGCCACCGACAAGCTGTATGCAGAATTGACTGCCGCCGGCTTCGAAGTACTGCTGGACGACCGCGACAAGAAAACCAGCCCGGGCATCAAGTTCGCGGACATGGAGCTGATCGGCATTCCTCACCGGATCGTGGTCAGTGACCGCGGCCTCGCCGACGGCAACCTTGAATACAAGAGCCGCACCGAGCCCGAAGCGCAAGCGCTACCGGTTGCAGACGTGCTGTCCTTCCTTCAGTCCCGTATCCGCCGCTGACACCAGATAGAGAAGTCATGTTCAAGCGAAACACCTTAGGCCTCGGTGGTGCCGCCCTGTGCGGCACCCTGCTGGTCAGCGGTTGTGCCAATCAAATGTCACAACGCAGCGAGCACGAGGAACGTGTCGAGCGTAAATTGCTCGATCACAGCCTGCAGATTGATGTCGGCGAGCCTAAGGTGCTCGAGCTGCCGCAACGCCGGGTGAAGATCCACGAGCAGAAGACTTTCGAAGTCACCGAATTCGAAGTCACACGCCACTACGACCGCTACACGCCTTACCAACCCTGGCGGGAGGCTTACGAGATCCCGCTGGGTGCGGTGGCCGTGGTGGCCGGTGTCGGTGCGAATGTGGTCAACGTGTTCGCCCTCGGCAACCTGCCGGACAGCATGACGAAAGACTGGTTGAGCTACGGTTTCGCCGGGCTCAACCCGTTCATGAACGTGCAGTCTCATGGTCGCGCGCAACAGAACCTGGCGGGAATCGACGAGGCTCAGCTCGATAAGCGCACCGAATACTCAAGCCTGCCATGGAGCGAGCGTCCGGTTGAGGTCAAGGCTGGCAAGGAAACGTTCGAGATGAGCACCGACAAAAACGGTGTATTGCGCGTTAACTTGCTGGACACCCCGTTCGCCGAACACGACATCAATCATCTGAGCCGGCTGCTGATCAGTGTTCAGGACGCTCAAGACGACGTGCACACCAATTCGTCCCTGGCGGTCAGTAGCTCCTTGCGCGGCAAGCTGCTCGAAGCCCACGGGCTGATTTACGACGACCTCGAAGACGACGAAGTGAGCCAGTGGGTACACCGGGTCAAACGTTTGTCGGAACTGGGCCTGGAAGAAGAAGCCACCGAGCTGGAACAAAGCCTGATCGAACTGACGCGCAACGATCCCGAACTGCAGGCCGAATTCCTCAAGTCGCTGACCAAGGATGCCGGGCGACTGGTAGCGGATCCGGGACCCAATTAAGGCCTAAAAGCATCGCGAGCTTGCTCGCGATGAAGCCATTAAACTCACCACTGAACTACCGCTCAAACAACTCCATCTGCTCAAACCCGCCACGCAAATCCTCCAGCCGCACCCCAATCCCCAGCAACCGCACCGGCTTCCCGCCGCGATTGAACGCCTGGGTCAGCAACAACTGATAGCTCCCCAAATCGCGCCCTGCCCCGGCTTGCTCCAGCGTGGTCTGGGTGAAGTCATGGAATTTCACTTTGACGAACGGTTTACCCGGTCGATAGCTGCTGTCGATTCGCGCCATGCGGCCAGCCAGGGTTTCCAGTAACTCAGGTAATTTATCGAGGCAGCTCGCCAGATCCGGCAAGTCCACGTCGTAGGTGTTTTCGACACTGATCGACTGCCGACGACTGTCGTTGTGCACCAACCGGTCATCGATACCACGGGCCAGGCTCCAGAGCCGTTCGCCGAAACTGCCGAATTCGCGCACAAGCGCCAACTTGTCCCATTCGCGCAGATGCGAACAATCAACAATGCCGAGCCTGCCTAATTTGTCCGCAGTTACTTTGCCAACGCCGTGCAACTTGCTCACCGGCAAACCACTGACAAAATCCTGGACCTGATCCGGCGTAATGACGAACAAGCCATTGGGCTTCTTCCAGTCGCTGGCGATTTTGGCCAGAAACTTGTTCGGCGCAACCCCAGCCGAAACGGTGATGTGCAGCTGATTAGAGACCCGGCGGCGAATGTCCTGGGCGATCCGCGTGGCGCTACCACCGAAATGCACGCTGTCCGACACGTCGAGGTAGGCCTCATCCAGCGAAAGCGGCTCGATCAAGTCGGTGTAATCGCTAAAGATCGTGTGAATTTCCTTAGAGGCTTCTCTATAGGCATCCATGCGTGGCTTGACGATGGTCAGGTCCGGACACAGCTTCAAGGCATGTCCGGAAGACATGGCTGAACGCACCCCATAAGCCCGCGCCTCATAATTGCAGGTGGCGATCACTCCACGCCGATCCGCAGAACCGCCCACTGCAAGAGGTTTCCCGGCCAGGCGCGGGTCGTCACGCATCTCGATGGCGGCGTAGAAACAGTCACAATCGACGTGGATGATTTTTCGCTGCGTCATATAAAAGCAGTGTTCATGGTGAAGAAATGGCGTATTAGCGAGTCAGATCGGCAGTATCTCACTGGCACCTGTATATAGCACCAGTACTCTGAATGTTCTTTTCCATTCGTAGGAAAAGTGCCGGATGAATTTATTTTCTCAATCGAAAGGCCTCACCCGATAGAGCTTAAAGCCTTGCCACACCCGCCTTCCAGCCAATCACCCGGCCCTATTTTTAAGCTAAGCGATTGAACGAGAAGAGGTTTTTCCTTGATTGAAGGTTGACAGTCCGCAGATCGTCTGTAGAATGCCGACACACAGACGCGGGATGGAGCAGTCTGGTAGCTCGTCGGGCTCATAACCCGAAGGTCGTCGGTTCAAATCCGGCTCCCGCAACCAAACATCAAAAAAGGCTACTCGAAAGAGTGGCCTTTTTTGTGCCCGCCTCTTTTGTAACCACGAGCCTCAATACGAGCGGGCTGCGTTTGACGACGCAGAAACGAAAAATCGTTCTGTTTCCTAAAGTTATGTCTCCCTCACGACCGTTTGCCGCTCATTTACGCTTATTTGACCCTATTCAGGATTAACAGTAGACACTCCGGCGTTCACCTGTAGAATGCCGCCACACAGACGCGGGATGGAGCAGTCTGGTAGCTCGTCGGGCTCATAACCCGAAGGTCGTCGGTTCAAATCCGGCTCCCGCAACCAAACATCAAAAAAGGCTACTCGAAAGAGTGGCCTTTTTTGTGCCTGTTGAAAAAGTCCTTTCGCAACAATGATCTGCCACCGTGTAGTGAGCCGCTCGGGATCCCCAATGCCCTGAGCCCAGACGATGCTGAGCCACAGACAGACCCCTCTACGACTGAGGGCGCCTCATCGCCGATATTCGGCGAGAGGCGTTAATATTTNTGTCTCTTTTATAACCACGAGCCTAAATACGAGCGGGTTACGTCTAAAGAAACGAGAAATCGTTCCGATTCCTAACGTTAAGTCCCCCTCACGACCGTTCGCCGGTAATTTACGCTTATTTGACCCTATTGAGGATTAACGGTTGACACTCCCGCGCTCGCCTGTAGAATGCCGCCACACAGACGCGGGATGGAGCAGTCTGGTAGCTCGTCGGGCTCATAACCCGAAGGTCGTCGGTTCAAATCCGGCTCCCGCAACCAAACATCAAAAAAGGCTACTCGAAAGAGTGGCCTTTTTTGTGCCTGTTGAAAAAGTCCTTTCGCAACAATGATCTGCCACCGTGTAGTGAGCCGCTCGGGATCCCCAATGCCCTGAGCCCAGACGATGCTGAGCCACAGACAGACCCCTCTACGACTGAGGGCGCCTCATCGCCGATATTCGGCGAGAGGCGTTAATATTTGTGATTATTTTTTTCTACAGGGATTGGTAACTTGGCTGGATACGCCCATCCTGTCGCGCACAATCCAAGAGGTGATTGATGCGCGCCAACTCGTCTGATCCACAAGACACCGTCACAGCAACACAACCGATCAAAGCCGAGCGTCTGCGCTTGCTTGATCGAATCAGCAAATACCGCCAGCCCATCGGCCTGGCAATCACTTTGCTGTTGTTCGCTATCGCACTGATTGCCTGTCGCCACCTGCTGAGCGAACTCGATCTGTACGCGCTGCACGACTCGATTCTCGACGTTCCGAAACCGGCTTTATTGGGCGCGCTAGGCGCGACCGTGGTTGGCTTCATTATTCTGTTGGGCTACGAATGGTCAGCCAGTCGCTACGCAGGCGTGACACTGGCGCCACGAACCCTGGCCCTGGGTGGGTTCACCGCATTCGCCATCGGCAATGCCATTGGGCTTTCGATGCTGTCGGGGGGCTCGGTTCGCTACCGTTTATATGCACGTCATGGTCTGGGCCCTTCTGAAGTCGCCCATATGACGCTGTTCGCCAGCCTCTCGCTCGGCTGCGCCCTGCCCCCACTGGCCGCCCTCGCCACCCTCAGTAACCTGCCTGGCGCCTCTGCCGCCCTGGGTTTGTCCGAATCCTTGCTGGGCGCCATCGCGGCGGTCGTTTTGCTGTTGTTCGCGGTACTGGCCATCGGCATTTACCGCCGCCGCCTGCCAGAGCAACCTTACCCGGACAACCTGCTGGTCAAGGTCAGACGCCGCACCTTGCGCCTGCCGGGCCGTCGCCTGACGTTTCTGCAACTGATCATCACGGCCCTGGACGTCGCCGCCGCCGCAACCGTGCTCTATCTATTGCTGCCTGAAGCACCGCCCTTCGGCGCGTTCCTGCTGGTGTACCTGCTGGCACTGGCCGCCGGGGTGCTCAGCCACGTTCCCGGTGGGGTCGGGGTGTTCGAAGCGATTCTGCTGGCAGCCTTCTCCAACACACTCGGCGCCGCGCCACTCGCTGCCGCCCTGCTGCTCTATCGCCTGATTTACGTAGTGCTGCCGTTACTGGTGGCCTGCGTATTCCTGCTGATCAATGAAGGTCAGCGCCTGTTTCAATCGCGTCAGTCCTTAAGGGTGGCGTCCGGCCTGGCCGCTCCGATTCTGGCGGTGCTGGTATTTCTGTCCGGCGTAGCGCTGTTGTTCTCCGGTGCCACCCCGGCAATCGACACACGCCTGGAACACATCGGTTTTCTGATCCCGCATCGGCTGGTCGACGCCTCGCACTTTGGTGCCAGCCTGATCGGCGTGCTTTGCTTGCTGCTGGCTCAAGGACTGCGCCGCCGACTGTCGGCCGCCTGGATGCTGACCACCATATTGTTGCTCGTCGCTGCCCTGCTCTCTCTGCTCAAGGGCTTCGACTGGGAAGAAGCCTGCTTGCTGACGCTGACTGCCAGCTTGCTCGGAGTTTTCCGAAGCTCGTTCTATCGCCCGAGCCGCCTGACCGAGGTGCCGTTCTCGCCGCTGTATCTGGTGGCCAGCCTGTGCGTACTCGGCGCATCGATCTGGCTGCTGCTGTTCGCCTATCAGGACGTCCCGTACAGCCATCAACTGTGGTGGCAGTTCACCCTCGACGCCGATGCCCCGCGTGGCTTGCGCTCGCTGCTCGGCGCCGCGGTGTTGCTGGTGGTGGTGTCCCTTACCTGGCTGCTGCGCACGGCACGCCCGGTGATCCATCTGCCAACGCCCGATGAACTGGGCCGCGCGGTAAAGATCCTGATGGCCTCCGCACAACCGGATGGTGGCCTCGCCCTGACCGGTGACAAGGCGCTGCTGTTTCACCCCAACGACGAGGCGTTCCTGATGTACGCACGCCGTGGTCGCAGCCTGGTGGCCTTATATGACCCGATCGGTCCAACCCAGCAACGGGCGGAAATGATCTGGCAGTTCCGCGACCTCTGCGACATCCACCACGCCCGCCCTGTGTTCTATCAGGTGCGCGCCGAGAACCTGCCGTACTACATGGACATCGGCCTGACCGCGATCAAGCTCGGCGAAGAAGCCCGGGTCGATCTGCTTCGCTTTGATCTCGAAGCCAAGGGCAAAGAGATGAAAGACCTGCGCTACACCTGGAACCGCGGGACTCGCGATGGCTTGTCGCTGGAGATTTTTGATCCGGGGCAAGCGCCGATGGATGAACTCAAGGTGATTTCCGATGCCTGGCTGACCGGCAAGAACGTGCGCGAGAAAGGTTTCTCCCTCGGCCGTTTCAGCGATGCCTACCTCAAACATTTCCGCGTCGCGGTGATTCGTTTCGAAGGGCGTCCGGTAGCATTCGCCAACCTTCTCGAGACTAATGGCCATGAACTGGCCAGCCTCGACCTGATGCGCGCGCACCCAGACGCGCCCAAGTTGACCATGGAGTTCATGATGGTCGGCCTGATTCAACATTATAAAAATCATGGGTACGCGCGCTTCAGCCTGGGCATGGTGCCGTTGTCGGGGTTGCAACCCCGTCGTGGTGCACCACTGACCCAGCGTCTGGGCTCGATGGTTTTCCGCCGTGGTGAGCAGCTCTACAACTTCCAAGGCTTGCGCCGCTTCAAAGACAAATTCCAGCCTGTCTGGGAACCCCGTTATATGGCCGTGCCCGCCGGACTCGATCCGCTGGTGGCCCTGGCCGACACTGCTGCCCTGATTGCGGGCGGCTTGACCGGATTGGTGAAACGCTGATGATTCAACGCTCCTTGCGGTACGTACTGGCCACACTGATAGTGCTGGCCCTGATTCTCGGTGGCGGTTACGGGTACCTGAAACGCCCGGCACCCGAGCCGACCCTCGAACAGCTGACACCGGCCGATGGCGCCGCGATGACCCGTGTCATCCCCGGCAACACGCCACGCGCCCAGGTGCTGGTGGCGGTCAATGAAGAACAGAAGCTCAGCAACAAACAGTTGATGACCCTGAGCCGCGCCGGATCGGCGCAGATTGTTCAGGTGATCCTGCCCAAAGACTGCCTGCTGCAAAGTCGCGCCCTGCAATCGGCCCTGAGAGAACTCAAAGGCCCGGCGACCCTGGTCAGCGGTATCGGCCCTGGCGCGGTGTTGGCGTGGCGCTGGTTGTCTGACCAGAAGGATGACAAGGCTCAAGCCGTCTCGGTGGACCTGGCCCTGGAAAAACCCGGCTGCACGCACCTGCTACCCAAAAGCGCCGCTCACGGGCACTGGCTGGTGGCCTGGAATGACAACCCGGACGACACCAGCGCCGGCTTCGTGCGTGACCAACCCAATGCCGAAACCAGCATCAGTGATTACGACGTTAACCTGCCGCAAGTGCTGAACAACGAACTGCGCAAGCTCCTCGTCGGCGGCGGCGATAAAGCTGCTGGCGATCTGCAGATCCCAGTGGTCGAAGTGCCGGCGGGTCAAGCCAAGGACACCGTGACCTTGTTCCTGTCCGGTGACGGTGGCTGGCGCGACCTTGACCGCGATGTAGCGGGCGAGATGGCCAAGATCGGCTACCCGGTCGTCGGCATCGACACCCTGCGCTACTACTGGCAGCACAAGAGCCCCGAGCAAAGCGCCGTGGACCTGGGCGAACTGATGCAGCACTACCGGCAGAAATGGGGCACCCAGCGCTTCATCCTGACCGGCTACTCATTCGGCGCCGACGTCCTGCCGGCGATCTACAACCGCCTGGAGCCATCGGAACAGCAACGGGTCGATGCGATCATCCTGCTGGCCTTCGCCCGCACCGGCAGCTTCGAAATCGAAGTCGAAGGCTGGCTCGGCAACGCCGGCAAAGAAGCCTCCACCGGCCCGGAAATGGCCAAGTTGCCGCCGGAAAAAGTGGTGTGCATCTACGGTGAAGAGGAAGTCGACGAGAGCGGCTGTACCGACAAGACGGCGGTGGGCGAAACGATGAAATTGCCGGGCGGCCACCACTTCGACGAGAACTATCCGGCGCTGGCACAGCGGTTGGTGGATGTGATCGAGAAGCGTCAAGCGAAGGAGACGGCGGCTCAGGAGTGATCTGAGTACCGTCCGCAGCGCCGTAGACCTCTTCGTCACGTCGAGCACCAACGGCAACGGTCAGTACCTGAATCGCCTTGCCATCGACTCGATAAACCATTCGCGTGTTGCCTGTTCGGATCCGTCTACAGCCTGCAAGACTGGCTCTTAGGGGCTTGCCGCTCTTGTCCGACTCACCATTGATAATCTGTTCTTCGATGACATCAAGAATGCGGTTCGCCGCTACAGCTCCCAACAGATCCAGATCCTTCTGAACCTGCGGATGATCAATAACGCCCCAAAACCATCCACATGCGCGCAGCTGCCACCCATTCGCTTGGAAACGAACGTGGCGGCTCCACAAGTTTAGGAGTTACACCATGACCAAAACAGATTCGCCCGCCCCCTCAAAACTAAAAACCATCGGACTCACCCCCTTCATCTACTGCTCGAACCAGGCACTGTTCCGTGTCAGTCGAGACGTCCCCTTCGGTGATGCGCTAGCCATGGCCTCTGATTTTCTGTTCCTTGCCAAAGGAGCTGACTAAAGATGCTGCCTGCGCCCGCGACACCGACCGGCACGCCAGGGCCGCGCATTACCTGACGGCAATGAGTAAGGCCGTGATTGATGATGTGGTGAAGGTACTGACGCCGCCACCTGCTCGGACAAAAGCCGAATCTAAAAAATAGCTGCCTGAGCGCAATAACGGCACCGAGACACCAGACACAAAAAAGCCCCCGCTACCGCAATGGCAACGGGGGCTTTTTGTTGTGGTTTACATCTCCACCTGCGTCCCCAATTCAATCACCCGGTTCAGCGGCAGATTGAAGAAGCGCAAATTGCCGTTGGCGTTCTGCAACATGAAGGCGAACAGCGCCTCACGCCAGCGCGCCATGCCTTCGAGCTTGGAAGCGATGACCGTCTCGCGGCTGAGGAAGTAGGTGGTGCGCATCGGGTTGAAGTCCAGGTCATCGAGATGACACAGCTTCAGCGCTTGCGGCACGTCCGGCTCGTCGACGAAGCCAAAGTGCAGGATCACCCGGAAGAAGCCTTCGCCGTGGGATTCAACCTCGAAACGCCGAGATGTCGGCACCCGCGGGATGTCTTCGTACACCACCGTCAGCAGCACCACTTGCTCGTGCAGCACCTGGTTATGCAACAGGTTGTGCAACAGCGCATGGGGCACGGCGTCCGGGCGCGCGGTCAGAAACACGGCGGTGCCCTGAACGCGATGCGGCGGTTGCACGGCGATGCTGCTGATGAAGATCGGCAGCGGCAATCCACCTTCGTCGAGGCGTTCGACCAGCAGTTGCTTGCCGCGTTTCCAGGTGGTCATCAGCACAAACAGCACGATACCGGCGATTACCGGGAACGCCCCGCCCTGAATGATTTTCGGCACGTTGGCCGCGAAGTACAGGCCATCGACCAACAGGAATCCGAGCAACACCGGAACCGCGAGGACCGGAGGCCATTTCCACAGCAGCAACATCACCGCCGACACCAGTATGGTGGTCATCAGCATCGTGCCCGTCACTGCCACACCGTAGGCCGAAGCCAGGGCACCGGAGGATTCAAAACCCAGCACCAGCAGGATCACGCCGACCATCAGCGACCAGTTCACCGCGCCAATGTAGATCTGGCCTTGTTCGGCGCTGGAGGTGTGCCGAATGTGCATGCGCGGGATATAACCGAGCTGGATCGCCTGACGGGTCAGGGAGAACGCACCGGAAATCACTGCTTGGGAGGCAATCACCGTGGCCATGGTCGACAACCCCACCAACGGGATCAGCGCCCAGCTCGGCGCCAACAGGTAGAACGGGTTGCGAGCGGCTTGCGGATCACCCAGCAGCAAGGCGCCCTGACCGAAGTAATTCAGCACCAGCGCCGGCAGCACCAGAATGAACCACGCACGGGCAATCGGCTTGCGCCCGAAGTGGCCCATGTCGGCGTACAGCGCTTCGGCACCGGTCAATGCCAGCACCACCGCACCGAGAATCGCCACGCCCATGCCCGGATGCTGGGTGAAGAAGCGCACGCCCCACACCGGGTTCAACGCTTTCAACACTTCTGGGTGTTGCATGATGCCGTAGACACCCAGCGCCCCCAGCACCACAAACCAAGTGACCATGATTGGCCCGAACAAGATGCCAATCCGCGCGGTACCGTGACTCTGAATCAGGAACAGCGCCACCAGCACGATCAACGACACCGGCACCACCCAATGGTCGATGCCATCGAATGCCAGCCCCAGACCTTCAATGGCCGAGAGTACGGAAATCGCCGGCGTGATCATGCTGTCCCCGTAAAAGAGCGCCGCACCGATCAGCCCGCAAACCACCAGCAACGCCCTCAATTTTGGATGTCCGGCCGCCGCCCGCCGAGCCAACGCGGTCAAGGCCATGATCCCGCCTTCGCCCTGGTTGTCGGCGCGCAGTACGAACATCATGTACTTGATCGACACAACCCAGATCAGCGACCAGAAGATAAGCGCCAGAATCCCCAGCACGCCGTCATGATTGACGGGCACGCCATAGCCACCGGAAAACACTTCTTTGAGGGTGTACAGCGGGCTAGTACCAATATCGCCATAAACCACCCCGACCGCCGCGACCAGCATGCCGATCGGCTTGGCCGCCGAATGCTCGGCGCCCGCCGCCTGACTACTTGCCTGCCCCATCCACCACTCCTACTACCCAGGCCGGACTTCTTTGCAAGAAGCACTATGTTTTGCCGTGCAGCATGCGCTGTTTTACTTACTGTTACAGACGTTTTGTTGACTCTATAAAATCGGTAAGGCGTAAAGGCGCGAAGCATAGCGCAGCACTCGTCGTATTTCGCTGCATAAAGCTGGTCAAGTGCGCCTCCCATCGCTAGAATTGCGCACTTTTTGACCAGAGGCGCAACATAGCGCCCGTCTGTCGCCTTGCCCTCTTCGGCTGGAGGCGTCACAAATACCGAGGTTAGACATGTCCACCACTCCTGCGCCGGCCAATCCAAAGGTTGGCTTCGTATCCCTGGGTTGCCCCAAAGCACTGGTCGACTCCGAGCGCATCCTTACCCAGTTGCGCATGGAAGGCTATGACGTCGTGTCCACGTATCAGGACGCCGACGTCGTGGTGGTCAACACCTGCGGCTTCATCGACTCTGCCAAGGCTGAGTCTTTGGAAGTGATCGGCGAAGCCATCAAGGAAAACGGCAAGGTCATCGTCACCGGCTGCATGGGCGTCGAAGAAGGCAACATTCGCAAGGTGCACCCAAGCGTGCTGGCCGTGACCGGTCCGCAGCAATACGAGCAAGTGGTCAACGCCGTGCACGACGCCGTGCCGCCGCGCCAGGATCACAACCCGCTGATCGACCTGGTGCCGCCGCAAGGCATCAAGCTGACCCCGCGCCACTACGCCTACCTGAAGATTTCCGAAGGCTGCAACCACAGCTGCAGCTTCTGCATCATTCCGTCGATGCGCGGCAAACTGGTCAGCCGTCCGGTCGGTGATGTATTGGACGAGGCCCAGCGCCTGGTCAAGGCCGGCGTCAAAGAGCTGTTGGTGATCTCGCAGGACACCAGCGCCTACGGCGTCGACGTGAAATACCGCACCGGTTTCTGGAACGGCGCGCCGGTAAAAACCCGCATGACCGAGCTTTGCGAAGCCCTGAGCACCCTCGGCGTCTGGGTTCGTCTGCACTACGTTTACCCGTACCCACACGTCGACGAGTTGATTCCGCTGATGGCCGCCGGGAAAATCCTGCCGTACCTGGACATCCCGTTCCAACACGCCAGCCCGAAAGTCCTGAAAGCCATGAAACGCCCGGCCTTCGAAGACAAGACCCTGGCGCGCATCAAGAACTGGCGCGTCATCTGCCCGGACTTGATCATCCGTTCGACCTTCATCGTTGGCTTCCCCGGCGAAACCGAAGAAGACTTCCAGTACCTGCTGAACTGGCTGACCGAAGCCCAGCTCGACCGCGTCGGCTGCTTCCAGTACTCGCCGGTGGATGGCGCACCGGCCAACGATTTGGACCTGGAGATCGTTCCGGACGACATCAAGCAAGACCGCTGGGACCGCTTCATGGCGCACCAGCAAGCCATCAGTTCGGCGCGCCTGCAAATGCGTGTCGGCCGTGAAATCGAAGTGCTGGTGGACGAAGTCGACGAGCAAGGCGCAGTCGGCCGCTGCTTCTTCGATGCCCCGGAAATCGACGGTAACGTGTTCATCGACAACGGCAGCAACCTCAAACCAGGCGACAAAGTCTGGTGCAAAGTGACCGACGCCGACGAATACGACCTGTGGGCTGAACAGATCTAAACGCAAAAAAAATACGAAAGCCCCGCTCTCTTGACGAGATACGGGGCTTTTTTACGTCTATCGTTTTGTGAGGAGCGGACTCTCGACACTCACAGGAAAAGGGGCAGCCGGCCATGCGCCAACATTCGGTCATCCACACGCCGAAACAGAGCGACTACAAAGAGCTCACTCAGGTCTGGGAAGCTTCGGTGCGCGCCACCCATGATTTTCTGCCGGACAGCTACATCGCGCTGCTGAAGAACCTGGTGCTGACCCGCTACCTCGATGCGGTGATGCTGATTTGCACCAAAGACTCGCGCCAGCGCATCACCGGGTTCGCCGGGGTCGCGGCGGGCAAGATCGAAATGCTCTTCATCGACCCTGCTCACCGTGGCCAGGGCTTGGGCAAGCTGCTACTACGCTATGCGATGGAACACCTGAGTGCCGATGAACTGGACGTCAACGAACAGAACCCGCAAGCCTTGGGCTTTTACTTCAAACAGGGCTTCGAGGTGATCGGTCGTTCCGAGCATGACGGCATGGGCCAGCCTTATCCGCTGTTGCATATGCGCATGAAACAGACGAACCAGCGCACTCAACGCGGCTAAAAGCTATACGGCGCAAATGGACCCGCGATTAACCGGCGCCAGGCAGGTACAATGCCCACCCCTTTTTTGTTACGGCCCTGTCATGACTGACCCGATTCGTCTCTCCAAACGCCTCATCGAACTCGTCGGCTGTTCCCGTCGGGAGGCTGAGCTGTTCATCGAGGGCGGCTGGGTCACCGTGGACGGTGAAGTCATCGACGAGCCACAGTTCAAGGTCGAGAACCAGAAAGTCGAGCTTGATCCAGAAGCCAAGGCCACTGCGCCGGAACCGGTGACCATCCTGCTGAACGTGGCCGTGGGCATGGATGCCGAGACGGCCATGGCAACGATCAGCGCCGAGACCTTGAGTGAAGAACACCGCTTCAGCAAACGTGCGCTCAAGGGCCACTTCCTGCGGCTGACTGCCAGCACCGACCTGCAGGCCAACGCCAGCGGTCTTTTGGTGTTCACCCAGGACTGGAAGATTCTGCGCAAACTCACTGCCGACTCCGCCAAGATCGAGCAAGAGTATGTGGTCGAAGTTGAAGGCGACATGGTGGCTCATGGCCTCAACCGCCTGAACCATGGCCTGACCTACAAAGGCAAGGAACTGCCGCCGGTCAAAGCCAGCTGGCAGAACGAAAACCGCCTGCGTTTTGCGATGAAGAACCCACAACCGGGCGTCATCGCCCTGTTCTGCCAGGCCGTAGGCCTGAAGGTTGTCGCCATCCGCCGCATCCGCATTGGCGGCGTGTCCATCGGCAAAGTGCCGTTGGGGCAATGGCGTTACCTGTCCGGCAAAGAGAAGTTCTAAGACTTTTCACGCCGCCACACATTTTGGCGCCGCTGTTAATGCGGCGCCCACTGCTGAATATCAGGATTGCACACCATGATTCATAACGACGTACTGCGCAGCGTGCGCTACATGCTCGACATCAGCGACAAGAAAGTCATCGAGATCATCAAGCTCGGCGGCATGGACGTGACCCTGGAAGACCTGGTGACGTACCTCGACAAGAAAGAGGAAGACGAGGAAGGCTTCGTACGCTGCCCGGATGAAGTCATTGCGCATTTCCTCGATGGCCTGGTGATCTTCAAGCGCGGCAAAGACGAAAGCCGTCCGCCGCAGCCGATCGAAGTGCCGGTGACCAACAACATCATTCTGAAGAAACTGCGCGTGGCTTTCGAACTGAAAGAAGACGACATGCACGCCATCCTCAAGGCTTCCGAGTTCCCGGTATCCAAGCCTGAGCTGAGCGCACTGTTCCGCAAGTTCGGCCACACCAACTACCGCCCGTGCGGCGACCAGTTGCTGCGCAACTTCCTCAAGGGCCTGACCCTGCGCGTGCGTCCGCAGTAATCGCCGGCAGGTCTTGAGCTGCGAACCTGCGGCTCAAGGCCAGCCTGTAGAGACGCTCATTCCTCGCAAAATAGTGGCTCCGCTTCTAGCGGCTGACAACTAGGGTGTATTGACCCTCAGCTCTCAGGATTCGCCACGCACCCATACTTGTCCCTGCAAGGCCGCACCGCTCTGGTGACCGGCACCACCACGTAGGGCGCGCCGCTGGAGAGCTACCCGGTCAAGGGCAGGGAAAAGGTCATGCAGCTCAACGTGACTTCGGTGTTCAACTGTATTCAGCAGTTTTTGCCGCTGTTGCGTAATGCCGGTCTGGCGAGTACGGCCGGCGCTGACATGACCGGAAATATCATCCCCTTGGATGGCGGGTTTAGCCTCTGATCTCTTCCCGATGGGTGGGTTATCATGCCCGCCCTCACCCCGCCTCGACCCCAGACCATGACCTACAGCGTTTCCCCCATCGGCTTCGTGCGCTCCTGTTTCAAGGAGAAGTTCGCCATCCCGCGCCAGCCACAACTGGCTCCGGCCGCTCGCGGGGTACTGGAACTGGTGGCGCCGTTCGATAAGGGCGATGCGGTGCAAGGTCTGGAGCAGGTCAGCCACGTGTGGCTGCTGTTCCTGTTTCACCAGGCCCTGGAAGAAAAGCCACGACTGAAAGTCCGCCCTCCTCGCCTCGGCGGTAACAAATCCATGGGCGTGTTCGCCACCCGCGCGACGCATCGGCCCAACGGCATCGGTCAATCCGTGGTGAAGCTGGACAAGGTTGAAGCCAATCGGCTGTGGATATCCGGCATCGACCTGCTGGACGGCACGCCGATTCTCGACATCAAACCCTATGTACCTTACGCAGATATCATTGATACGGCCTACAACAGCATCGCCAACGCCGCACCGCAGCTGATTCCCGTGCAGTGGGCGGATTCAGCGCTGCAACAGGCTCACGGGCATGCTCAGCGCCTTGAGGAACCGCTTGTGGAACTGATCGAGCAATGCCTGGCACAAGACCCACGTCCTGCATACCAGACTCCTACACCAGAAAGAGAATACGGTGCGCAATTCTGGGATCTCGATGTGCGTTGGCATTACCCCGAGCAGGGGATGATCCGGGTTCTGGAAGTGATCCTGGCCGCCTGACAAACCGCTGAAAACAAAAAAAGCCCGCATGACCCTCTCAGGTCATGCGGGCTTTTTTGCTACGCGTTTGTTACTTCTCGACGAACGCACGCTCAATCAGGTAGTCACCCGGCTCGCGCATCCTCGGCGAAACTTTCAGGCCGAAGCTGTTCAACACTTCGCTGGTTTCGTCGAGCATGCTCGGGCTGCCACATAGCATGGCGCGGTCGTCTTGCGGGTTGATCGGTGGCAGACCGATGTCGCTGAACAGTTTGCCGCTGCGCATCAGGTCGGTCAGGCGACCTTCGTTCTCGAACGGCTCGCGGGTCACGGTCGGGTAGTAGATCAACTTGTCACGCAGGGCCTCGCCGAAGAACTCGTTCTGCGGCAAGTGCTCGGTGATGAACTCGCGGTAAGCGACTTCGTTGACGTAACGTACGCCGTGGCACAGGATCACTTTTTCGAAACGCTCATAGGTTTCCGGGTCCTGGATGACGCTCATGAACGGCGCCAGACCGGTACCGGTGCTGAGCAGGTACAAATGTTTGCCAGGCTTCAAGTCATCCAGCACCAGCGTGCCAGTAGGCTTTTTGCTGATGATGATCTCGTCGCCTTCCTTCAGATGCTGCAACTGGGACGTCAGCGGACCATCAGGCACCTTGATGCTGAAGAACTCGAGATGCTCTTCCCAGTTAGGGCTGGCAATCGAGTAAGCGCGCATGAGCGGCCGGCCGTTGGGCTGTTGCAGGCCGATCATCACGAACTGACCGTTCTCGAAGCGCAAGCCCGGATCGCGGGTGCACTTGAAGCTGAACAGAGTGTCGTTCCAGTGATGAACACTGAGGACACGCTCGTGGTTCATGTTGCTCATGTACGTGGGACTCCTGGGATTTTATCTGCGCATGCTCTGCGCCTGCTCTGCGAAAAATGAGCTGCTGTGCGCAATTGCATCGCATTCTAATGGCAGCCACAATATCTGTTAACTGGATTATTAAGATAAGGGTTATCGGTTATATAGATATGCGATTTACTCTCCGTCAACTTCAAGTATTCGTCGCCGTCGCCCAGCAGGAAAGCGTATCCCGTGCTGCGGGTCTGCTCAACCTCTCGCAATCGGCGGCGAGCACCTCGATCACCGAGCTAGAGCGTCAGTCCAGCTGTCAGCTGTTCGACCGCGCCGGCAAACGGCTGAGCCTCAACGCCCTCGGCAAACAGCTACTGCCGCAAGCGGTGGCGCTGCTCGACCAGTCCAAAGAAATCGAAGACTTGCTCAATGGCAAGTCGGGATTCGGCTCTCTGGCGGTCGGCGCGACCCTGACCATCGGCAATTACCTGGCCACCTTGCTGATCGGCAGCTTCATGCAACGCCATCCGGAAAGCCAGGTGAAGCTGCACGTGCAGAACACGGCCAACATTGTGCAGCAGGTCGCCCACTATGAAATTGATCTGGGTCTAATCGAAGGTGACTGCAGCCATCCGGACATCGAAGTGCAAAGCTGGGTCGAGGATGAACTGGTGGTGTTTTGCGCCCCCCAGCATCCACTGGCCAAGCGCGGCACGGCGACCATGGAAGAGCTGACCCACGAGGCCTGGATTCTGCGGGAACAGGGCTCCGGCACGCGACTGACCTTTGACCAGGCCATGCGCCACCATCGCAGCTCGCTGAATATCCGACTGGAACTGGAACACACCGAAGCGATCAAGCGTGCGGTGGAGTCCGGATTGGGAATTGGCTGTATTTCTCGCCTGGCACTGCGCGATGCATTCCGCCGCGGCAGCCTGGTACCCGTGGAGACGCCGGATCTGGATCTGGCGCGGCAGTTCTATTTCATCTGGCACAAGCAGAAATATCAGACGTCGGCGATGCGTGAATTCCTTGACCTGTGCCGCGCTTTCACCGCGGGGGTTCAGCGCAGCGACGAGATCGTTCTGCCTACCATCGCTTAAAGCAGGATGACCGCCCAGACCAGCGCGATCATGCTCAAGGCTACGAACTGAGCAGCACTGCCCATGTCCTTGGCGTTTTTGGACAATGGGTGCAATTCAAGGGAAATACGGTCGATGGCCGCTTCCACTGCCGAATTGAGCAACTCGACTATCAACGCCAACAGGCAGACTGCAATCAGCAACGCCTGCTCGACGCGACTGACGTTCAGGAAGAACGACAGCGGAATCAATATGGCGTTGAGCAACACCAGTTGCCGAAAAGCGGCTTCGCCAGTGAAGGCTGCGCGTAGACCGTCCAGCGAATAACCGGAGGCGTTGAGGATGCGTTTGAGGCCGGTCTGGCCTTTGAAAGGTGACATAAAGTAGGCAACTGACCAAAAAGGAAGTGGGAAAGCTAGATTAAGCAAAGTCAAAAAAGCGTGAACGCGCCGCGTCTGATTAGCTCGAAATTGACTCAAGTTGTTGCAGAAGCAGCGCCGCTTGGGTCCGAGTCCGCACATTCAGCTTGCGAAAAATCGCCGTCACGTGGGCCTTGATCGTCGCTTCGGAAACGCTGAGTTCATAGGCAATCTGCTTATTCAACAAGCCTTCACAGACCATGGTCAGAACACGAAACTGCTGAGGCGTCAGGCTCGCAAGGCCTTCACTGGCGGCCTTGGCTTCGGCGGAAACGCTGACCGCCTCGAACGCCTGGGGCGGCCAGAACACATCACCATCGAGCACCGCGCGTACGGCTTTCTGGATGACGCTCAGATCACTGGACTTGGGAATGAAGCCGCTGGCGCCGAATTCACGAGATTTGACCATGATCGAGGCTTCTTCCTGGGCCGACACCATGACCACCGGAATCTGCGGATACTGACCGCGCAACAGCACCAGCCCTGAAAAACCGTAGGCCCCCGGCATGTTCAAATCCAGCAACACCAGATCCCAGTCGGACTTCTCGTCCAGACGGGTTTCCAGCTCGGCAATGCTTGCCACTTCCACCAGACGGACATCCGGGCCCAGGCCCAGGGTCAACGCTTGATGCAGGGCACTACGAAAAAGAGGGTGGTCATCGGCAATCAGGATTTCGTATGTGGCCATTTTTTAAATGATCCTGTTTTTCGTGGGACGCCCGATGCATTCAGGCCTCGCCAAAACAACTCGAGGTACAGCCACGGAGCTGCACCAACAGGGCACGTTCAACGCCAATCACGTGGCTCTTCACGTAACTCAGTCACGTAAAGAATACGGCGTATCAAACTTTGGCCGCGCCCTAATCGGCGCCAAGCATGCCCAGCGAAGTCGGGGTGGTCAAGGTGCATGGCCGGTACAGTTCTTTGCAGTATGGGCGACAATCAACGCGTGACAGCGGCGCCGATTGACACAAAAGGCACCAGCTCAGCGTGTGCCGGTGTTGAAACATTCATTTCAAGCTGATGTTTGGCATCAAGGTAATGTTGGCTGAACACGTCGAAATAAGCGTCCAGTGCCGACGCAGCCTCGGTATCACCTGCCAGATCGAGACACAACGCCGCCACTTCGGCGGTGCATAAATGCTCGCTGCGGGTCGATCGGCGCAACCGATACCGCGACAATTTCTCGGGCAACAGGCTCAGGATCGGAAGCCGGTCAAAGTAGGGGCTTTTGCGGAAAATCTTCCGGGCTTCTGTCCAGGTGGCATCCAGCAGAATGAACAGCGGACGCTTGGAACTAACGGCATCGACGCTGTTTGTGACACGCTCAGGTTCGACGTACTCACCCGGAAACACCAGATAGGGCTGCCATTGCGGGTCGGCCAGCAGCGCCAGCAATTGCTCATCAACCTCCGTACGCGACCAGATGAATGCATGGTTGTCGTGCACCACATCGGCGATCAGCCAGCCGGTGTTGCTCGGTTTGAACACTTCCTTGTTGGTCATAATCAGGCACACGCCAGAACGGGCCTCGACCTGCGGGCGCCAGGCGCACAGGCAGTGGCTCTCGATCACGCGGCAGGCTCGGCAACGCGGCGCCCTCCAGCCTCGGGCCTGAATCGGCTTGATGCCCTCTTCCTCTCGCTCATCGCGCAAGCGGGCTACTGCGTTTGCAGCAAAGCGTGGGGTTGCGGGGCTCATCGCAGGCAACGCCGGCAGGGGAAGAAAATCGACACGAAAAACACTCGGCAGGGCAGAAAGTGGCGGCAGTTTATCAGAGCAGCCGGCGCAAGCCTGTACCGTCCAGGCCTCGTCCCCTATAATTTGCCGCCACTGAACGCACAGTCATGTGACGGGTCGAACCACCAGTCACTGAACCAGGAGAGTTTCATGCTGCGCCTTATCGTTTCCACCGCGGCCATTTTGCTGGCGTCGTCCTTCAGCGCTCAGGCTGCTTCGTTGAGTCAGCAGAATCTCAACAGAGAGCTGCGAAACGTCGCCACACAAAGCAGTGTTGGTACTCCACGGGCGATCAACGAAGACATTCTTGATCAGGGCTACACCGTCGAAGGCAACACGCTGATCAACCATCTAAGCGTACAAAGCAGCCACGCCAACAAGATGCGTGCCGACCCGAAAGCCGTGTATTTCCAGCTTGGCGCCTCTGTATGCAACAACCCATCGTTTCGCAAACTGATGACCAAGGGCGCAGTCATGCGTTACGACTTCACTGAGGTGAAGACCAACCGCTCAGTCGGCTCCGCCAGCTATCAGGAATCGGACTGCCCGAAAGCGGCTCCGGCCAAAAAGAAGTAATCATCGGGAAGTGGCGCGCCGCTGTTCATCCTCGGCGCGCAGTTCTGCCAACAACGCCTGCAAATAACGGGAACGTCGGTCGGCCCCCTCCAGACGCCGGCAGCACTCTTCTTCGAGACTCAAATGATGGGTCTCGGCTGATGATTTCAGCAATCGATACAGTTGCGTATCGATCTCCAGAATGACTCTGGTCATAACATCCCGCCTCCCTGCACTTCGCCCTTGCTTGAGCGATAAAATCCTTGAACCGCTTATAACGTGCGTCCTGCCTTTGACGCAAAGTTGTCGTGTCGTGCCTGTTATTGAGTAAATCAGACTGTCGGACACTCGCCTTGCGTTCAGACGAGCGGTGAAAGCACCTTGCAAATCGCCAATAAGCGGTTGCCAGGAAAGACTTTGCGGCGCAATGATCAAGTCAGCGAAAATCGCTGCGACGGTCTAGATTCATAGTGTGCACGTTTACTTTTCAAGGCAGGAAAGGGGCTGCCCAATACGCGTCTAGTTGTGCGAATGTTTCCTTCATCCAAGGGAAAAACAGAGTCTGTATGGAAGGAGAAGTTGATGCCTTACCAACCAAATGACCTCCTGAGCCGTCATTTTGAAGAAAGCGGCCACGACCTCATCAGCAAGGTCGAAGAGCAACTCAACCTGGTTTCACCCAACAGCCCAAACATCCCGATCTATCGCGACATGATCCTGACCGTGCTGCGTATGGCCCAGGAAGATCACAACCGCTGGAATGCCAAGATCACCCTTCAAGCCCTGCGTGAACTGGAGCACGCTTTCCGTGTTCTGGAACAATTCAAGGGGCGCCGCAAGGTCACCGTTTTTGGCTCGGCCCGAACACCAATAGAACATCCGCTGTATGGTCTGGCCCGAGAACTTGGCGCCGCGCTGGCGCGCTCAGATCTAATGGTCATCACCGGTGCCGGTGGCGGCATTATGGCTGCGGCCCACGAAGGTGCTGGCCTGGCACACAGCCTGGGATTCAACATCACCCTGCCCTTTGAGCAACATGCCAATCCCACCGTGAACGGCACTACCAACCTGCTGCCCTTCCACTTCTTCTTTACCCGCAAACTGTTCTTCGTCAAGGAAGCCGATGCGTTGGTCTTGTGCCCTGGCGGTTTCGGCACCCTGGATGAAGCACTGGAAGTGCTGACACTGATCCAGACTGGCAAAAGCCCGCTGGTGCCCGTGATATTGCTGGACGCTCCCGGCAGCAAGTTCTGGCAAGGTGCGCTGGACTTCATCCACCAGCAACTGGAGGGAAATAGTTACATTCTGCCGACCGACATGAAGCTCGTCAGCCTGGTCTACAGCGCGGAAGAGGCGGTGGAGCAGATCAACCAGTTCTACAGCAACTTCCACTCCAGCCGCTGGCTCAAGCATCAATTCGTGATCCGCATGAATCACAAGCTCAGCGAGCAGGCGCTCGAACACATGCAGGAGGCATTTGCCGACCTGTGCCTGAGCGATCACTTCCATCAACACGCCTACAGCGGAGAGGAACACGACGAACTGCAGTTTAGCCACCTGGCACGACTCGCCTTCACCTTCAACGCCCGTGATCATGGACGCCTGCGGGAACTGGTGGACTTCATCAACTTGCCGGAAAACTGGGCGCAGTCCAATCCCCAGGCGCATCAACGCACGCGGGAATCGTCCAAGGTTATGTAAAAAAACGGCCCGCTATCTAAATAGCGGGCCGTTTCAGTCAGTCATCCATCCCTCGGCCGCTGAACAAGCGGCTGATCATTTCCATGGAATATCCGCGATAACTGAGGAACCTGCCTTGTTTGGCACGCTCCCGGGCGTCTATCGGCAAATGCCCGGAAAATTTTCGCCGCCAGGTGTCTTCCAGTTGTTCCTGCCAGTTGATACCGCTCTCGCGCAAAGCAAGTTCGATGTCTGTACGTTGCAGGCCGCGCTGACTCAACTCTTCGCGAATACGCAAAGGGCCATAACCGGAACGGGAACGGTAGGAAACAAAGCTTTCGAGATAACGGGATTCGGACAGCAGACCTTCTTCCGTCAAACGGTCGAGTGCCGCGTCGATCATTTCAGGGAGGGCGCCGCGTTGACGCAGTTTACGCGTCAACTCGACTCGACCGTGCTCGCGTCGCGCGAGCAGGTCCATTGCGGTTCGCCGCACCGCGACGAGTGTATCGAGTACGGCGGTCATCGGATCAATCAAATATCAGCGTCAGCCAGGTCATCAGCAGTCTCTTTGACTGGCGATGCTTTAACGTCCGGCGCGGGAGTCAGCAACTTGTCGCGCAGCTGCTTCTCGAGTTTCTTGGCGATTTCCGGGTTGTCCGCCAGGAACTTGGCCGAGTTGGCCTTGCCCTGACCGATCTTGGTACCTTCATAGGCATACCAGGCGCCGGACTTCTCAACAAAACCGTGCAGCACGCCCAGGTCGATCATCTCGCCATTGAGGTAGATGCCTTTGCCGTAAAGAATCTGGAACTCGGCCTGACGGAACGGCGAAGCCACCTTGTTCTTCACAACCTTCACGCGGGTTTCGCTACCGACAACCTCGTCACCTTCTTTCACTGCGCCAGTACGGCGGATGTCCAGACGAACCGAAGCGTAGAACTTCAGCGCGTTACCACCAGTGGTGGTTTCCGGGCTGCCGAACATCACACCGATTTTCATACGGATCTGGTTGATGAAGATAACCAGGCAGTTGGCGTTCTTGATGTTACCGGTGATTTTACGCAGCGCCTGGGACATCAGACGGGCTTGCAGGCCCACGTGCATGTCACCCATTTCGCCTTCGATTTCCGCCTTTGGAACCAGTGCCGCCACGGAGTCGACGATGATTACGTCAACGGCGTTGGAACGCACCAGCATGTCGGTGATTTCCAGGGCTTGCTCGCCGGTGTCCGGCTGCGAAACCAGCAGGTCGTCAACGTTGACGCCCAGTTTGCCGGCGTATTCAGGGTCGAGGGCGTGTTCAGCATCGACGAATGCACAGGTCGCGCCGGCTTTTTGAGCCTGGGCGATCACCGACAGTGTCAGCGTGGTTTTACCGGAGGATTCAGGACCGTAGATTTCAACGATACGGCCTTTTGGCAGACCGCCAATGCCGAGCGCGATGTCCAGACCCAGAGAGCCAGTGGAGATAGCCGGGATCGCCTGACGGTCCTGATCGCCCATACGCATTACGGCACCCTTGCCGAATTGACGTTCGATCTGACCCAGGGCCGCAGCCAAGGCTTTCTTCTTGTTGTCGTCCATTAAAGTCCTCACGTAATCAATAAGGCCTGACGGCCAACACCTGTATAAGTAGACAGTATTATTCCACAGCGTTTCAGGATCGCCTACCCCTGATTTGAGATTTCTCCAGCGGCATGACGTAGCAGCCCCTCTAGCGCGGCCTTCACCGTTTGTCGGCGGACCTCGTCACGGTTGCCGGGAAAGTACTGCACCTCACTAAACACCTGCTCACCTACGCCCCAGGCCAACCACACGGTGCCCACCGGCTTGCTCGGAGAACCGCCATCCGGTCCCGCCACACCACTGACCGCCACAGCAAATTGCGCCCGGCTTTTCTCCTGCGCGCCGCGGACCATGGCCTCGACCACCTCGCGACTGACCGCCCCCACCGTCGCAAACAACTCGACCGGGACATTCAACTGCTCGGTTTTCTGGCGATTGGAGTAGGTGACATAACCGGCCTCGAACCATGCCGAACTCCCCGGAATCCGGGTGATCGCCTCGCTGATCCCGCCGCCAGTGCAGGATTCTGCGGCGGTGACGTGAGCATTGAGAACCTGCAAGCGCCTGCCCAGTTCAGCGGCCAGTTGGGTGATTTCTTTCACGGTCATCTCCTGAGCAAGCGGAATGAGAACCACCGTACACGAGCGGATAACGCTTGCAAGGCGCAGGATTGATCAAAATGTTAGCGAGCGAGGGCTCTGATATAAGCCTGACAGGCCTGCAAGGCGATCACCGGCGTCGGTAATGGGTTTGTTCACTGGCTGACAGCCACTGTTCCAGGGCCGTCGAGGCACCGACCAACACAGCCAGAAACACAACAACGCCAATGACGCAGTAAGACATCGGCATCAAATCGAAGACTGGCATAACACCACCTGCGAGTTGCGCATCACGCCAGCAGCGCTCCGTGTTCGCGGCTTCCTGGGCTGACAAAGGGGGCATGTCCAGCAGAATGGGATAAATATCTTCAGCGCACCAATAAAAAACCCACTTGTTTGCGGGTTTGAATGAAAGGTACTGGCCTTGGGAAACCCGCGTCCTTGCGGGTCGGATGCCGGTCGGCACCGCTGCTCGCCATTCCATTGGTCTTTTTGTTCAGTGATCCTCGCGAGTATCTCGCGGGGGTACATCGCAAACGCCAATCCGCTTGGCCGCCCAGCGCTCATAAAGGCCGATCGCGACGTCCGCCCCGGCCATCGCGGTAAGGCAACCGAACGCGCAAGCCGTCCAGATCGATACGCCGGCGGCATACAGCAGCATGATTGCCGAGACCCCGCAGACCATGCAGGCCCCGGATCGCAAAGCCAGGCGCCGCAGCAATGACCAGCCGCGGGCGCCCTCCTTGTCGGCGCGCCACATTTCGCCGGACACCCCGCCCACCAGGGCGAGGACGAGGACGAGCCAGATCGGCATGTCCAGCAACGTTTGTTGATCGTTTGTCATGTCACGCCTCCTGGGGGTGATTGCTGAGTGATGTGTGTGTGTGTGTCTTCAAACGGTGTCTCTTGATGTGCCTGACGATAGGTAGGCATTCCAAAAAATCCGGTGCTAACCGGACTTTTCAGCCGTGCGATCCTTCGCGTTGATCTTTCGGCGCAACTGATGCGGTACGAATCGATTCAAATTGTTTTTCCGACCGAGGTCCCTGCCCGCCGGATAACTGCTTGCGGTGCTTTACGCTGCACACCCGGTTCAGTCGCCAACCCTCTGAACCGTAGAGGCCGGTTCAGCGCTGCCTTTGTGGTGGAACTGAAGAGCTTCCTTTTGAGCTGTTTTTGAGCTGCTTGAGACAAAGAGTATGCATTTACGCATACACAGTCAATGCGCAAATGCATTTATTTATGTGCTAATGCATGAACACCCTAAAGGCAAAGCCGGTGGCGGCTTTTCGACAGACGAAAAAAAACCTGCTTGATCGCAGGTTTTATCTGACAACGTTGAGGTTAACGGGCGTACATGCCCCACCAGAAAACGTGACCGAGGATAATAATCTGTTCTTCCTGAATTTCCTGGAAGGTGTAGTCCTCGTCCGGATGTTCATCGCGATTGAAGCTGCGCAGGCGTATGCCGGTAGGCAGGCGATAAAGCTGTTTCACCCGCAGTTGGCCGTTATGGTTGATGGCATAAAGATCGCCATCGACGATATCGCCGATTCCGCACTTGCCGGCATTAACGCCTACGGTGGCGCCGTCGCGCAGTACTGGCAACATACTGTTGCCGCGCACCGTCACGCATTTGGCCTGGTCGAACTGAACGCCGTTGTGGCGCAGGCTCCGCTTGCCAAAGCGCAGACTAGAGCGCTCGCTCTCTTCGATGACGAACCTTCCTGATCCGGCAGCCAATTCAACCTCGCGAAGAAAGGGAACTGATACCTCGTCATCATCGACGGGCGTATCGTCATCCCACAGACTTATGTCCTTGAGTTCCGAATGCAATTGATCGCGTCCGGTGCTGGCTGCCGGCGCGACATCCGCCCGGCCCCGCAACTGGTCGGTGCTCACGGCGAAGTACTCGGCGATCTTCGAGATGTGTCTATCCGAGGGATCGACGATCTTCCCGCTGAGGATCCGCGAGAGAGTGGATTGAGGCACGCCGGTGCGACGGTGAAGCTCCGTGGGGGAGATCCCGTGTTGATCGAGCAGCGCTCTTAGTACGGTAGAAACATTGCGTTTTTGCATAAAGCGCATAGTGCTTGTTCTTTTCGCGGAAGACAAATGCTGAATTGCATACATCACGCATATGCCGTGTATGGACAGAAGAAATGCATCGCTGGGCTTTCATGCCTGCGCCGGGTGAACCGCCCATGTTAACCTTGCGCCCATCGCGGAAAAGTCGGGCCGATGCCCCTCCTTTGCCTTACACCTTTCAACGAATTTGCCTGATTATCCGATGAATAAAGCGCTCTCTGATCTGTCCAGCCACACGCCGATGATGCAACAGTACTGGCGCCTGAAAAACCAGCACCCAGACCAACTGATGTTCTACCGCATGGGTGACTTCTACGAAATCTTCTATGAAGACGCGAAGAAGGCCGCCAAATTGCTGGACATCACCCTGACTGCCCGCGGGCAGTCGGCGGGCCAGGCAATTCCGATGTGTGGGATTCCTTACCATGCCGCGGAAGGTTACCTGGCGAAACTGGTCAAGCTCGGCGAGTCGGTGGTGATCTGTGAGCAGGTCGGCGACCCGGCTACCAGCAAAGGGCCGGTGGATCGTCAGGTGGTGCGGATCATCACACCGGGTACGGTCAGTGACGAAGCGCTGCTGGATGAACGTCGGGACAACCTGATCGCAGCGGTGCTGGGTGACGAGCGTCTGTTCGGCCTGGCGGTGCTGGATATCACCAGCGGCAACTTCACCGTATTGGAGATCAAGGGCTGGGAAAACCTGCTGGCAGAACTGGAGCGCGTCAATCCGGTGGAGCTGATGATTCCGGACGATTGGCCGAAAGATCTGCCGGCGGAAAAACGTCGTGGGGTTCGTCGCCGCGCGCCGTGGGATTTCGAACGTGATTCGGCGCTGAAAAGTCTTTGCCAGCAGTTTTCCACCCAGGACCTGAAAGGTTTCGGCTGCGAGAACCTGACCTTGGCCATTGGCGCCGCCGGTTGCCTGCTCAGCTACGCCAAGGAAACCCAGCGCACCGCCCTCCCCCATTTGCGCAGCCTGCGTCATGAACGCCTGGATGACACGGTGGTGCTGGACGGCGCGAGCCGTCGCAACCTGGAACTGGACACCAACCTGGCTGGCGGTCGCGACAACACGTTGCAATCGGTGGTCGACCGCTGCCAGACCGCCATGGGCAGCCGACTGCTGACCCGCTGGCTGAACCGTCCGCTGCGGGATCTGATCGTATTGCTGGCGCGCCAGACCTCGATTACCTGCCTGCTCGACGGTTACCGCTTCGAGAAACTGCAACCGCAACTCAAGGAAATCGGCGATATCGAGCGGATCCTGGCGCGGATCGGCCTGCGCAATGCCCGTCCTCGTGACCTGGCTCGCCTGCGCGATGCGCTGGGTGCATTGCCCGAGTTACAGGTTGCGATGACCGAACTGGAAGCTGCGCACATTATTCAGCTGGCAAAGACCACCAGTACCTACCCGGAACTGGCGGCCCTGCTGGAAAAAGCCATCATCGACAACCCACCAGCAGTCATCCGTGACGGCGGCGTGTTGAAAACCGGTTACGACGCCGAGCTGGACGATTTGCAATCGCTCAGCGAAAACGCCGGGCAGTTCCTGATCGACCTCGAAGCACGTGAGAAGGCCCGTACCGGTCTGTCGCACCTGAAAGTCGGTTACAACCGCGTTCATGGCTACTTCATTGAGTTGCCAAGCAAGCAGGCTGAGTCGGCGCCGGCAGACTATATCCGACGCCAGACGTTGAAAGGTGCCGAGCGCTTCATTACGCCGGAACTGAAGGCGTTCGAAGACAAGGCCCTGTCGGCGAAGAGCCGCGCCCTGGCACGCGAGAAGATGCTCTACGAAGCACTGCTCGAAGATTTGATCGCCCAGCTACCACCGCTGCAGGATACCGCCGCGGCACTGGCTGAGCTGGACGTACTGAGCAACCTTGCCGAACGCGCGCTGAACCTTGATCTGAACTGCCCGCGCTTCGTCAGTGAGCCGTGCATGCGCATCAGCCAGGGTCGTCACCCGGTGGTCGAGCAAGTGCTGACCACGCCGTTCGTGGCCAACGACCTGAGCCTCGACGACAACACCCGCATGCTGGTGATCACCGGTCCGAATATGGGCGGTAAATCCACCTACATGCGCCAGACCGCTCTGATCGTGCTGCTGGCACACATCGGCAGCTTCGTCCCGGCAGCCAGTTGCGAGTTGTCGCTAGTGGACCGGATCTTTACCCGGATCGGCTCCAGCGATGACCTGGCCGGCGGGCGTTCGACCTTCATGGTCGAAATGAGCGAAACCGCGAACATTCTGCACAACGCCACCGAGCGCAGCCTGGTGCTGATGGACGAAGTCGGTCGCGGCACCAGCACCTTCGACGGCTTGTCCCTGGCGTGGGCTGCGGCCGAACGCCTGGCGCATCTGCGGGCTTATACGCTGTTCGCTACCCACTACTTCGAGCTGACGGTGCTACCGGAGGCGCAACCGCTGGTGGCCAACGTGCACCTTAATGCCACCGAGCACAACGAACGCATCGTGTTCCTGCACCACGTGCTACCAGGGCCTGCCAGCCAGAGCTATGGCCTTGCAGTTGCACAGTTGGCCGGTGTGCCGAGCGAAGTGATCGTGCGCGCCCGGGAACACCTGGGCCGGCTGGAAGCGACCGCCCTGCCTCATGAAATCCCCAAGACTGCCAAAGGCAAACCGGCCGCGCCGCAGCAGAGCGACATGTTCGCCAGCCTGCCGCATCCGGTGCTGGATGATCTAGCCAAACTGGATTTGAACGACATGACACCGCGTCAGGCACTCGAAATGCTCTATACACTAAAGACACGGATCTAACGCACTTGCCTGCAAGCTGTTAGAATCTCGCGCGGTTTGGGATGCTGCTGGCTTATAGCCTGACCAGCAGACTATCGCTCCCAAACCTGGCGACCCCAACGTGAAGGGGCTCCGCTGCCGCCGCCTGAGGAGAAAATTAGAAATGACCTTCGTCGTCACCGACAACTGCATCAAGTGCAAGTACACCGACTGCGTAGAAGTCTGTCCGGTGGACTGCTTTTACGAAGGCCCGAACTTCCTGGTGATTCACCCGGATGAGTGCATCGACTGCGCACTGTGCGAACCAGAATGCCCTGCCGTGGCCATCTTCTCCGAAGATGAAGTCCCGGAAGACATGCAGCAATTTATTCAGCTGAACGTTGAGCTGGCGGAAATCTGGCCCAACATCACCGAGAAGAAAGAATCGTTGCCCGACGCCGAAGAGTGGGATGGCGTCAAAGGCAAGATCAAAGATCTCGAACGCTGATTACCCCGCGTTCTCGAAAAGGCCCCTTGTGGGCCTTTTTGCTTTTCTGCAGGCAAAAAAAGGGGCGGTTTGACCCGCCCACATTTCTTCCCTATTCCCTGCGTTCCTTTTCATCGTCCTGATGAATCGCTTCCTGCGATGTCCTTTCCCCTCATCCTTGAAGGGTGTGTCTGTCCGTCGACACCGTTCAGATACTAGAGATTTCCCTACCAAGAGCAATCACCTCCATTAGCTGAAACTGACTGTCACAAGCTATTAATATTAAAAAATAACCATATAAATCAGTTAGTTAATCATCTATCACGTAGGAATATGTACAGCTGCCACCCATGAAATTACCGAACACTTACGAAAGAGTAAGCAAACACTTACAGCGAGAGACTACAAACCAGCGGTGATGATGAGGGAACTTCCAACCTGTCCTTGAGGTAATAAAAAACCCCGAACCAGTCGGGGCTTCTCAATGCCAGCCAGCAAATTTTTTATTGAAACAGCGACTCGCTGGACAGGCCATTCCTCTCGAGAATCTCCCGAAGACGCTTCAGGCCTTCAACCTGAATCTGTCTGACCCGCTCCCGGGTCAGGCCAATCTCCTGGCCTACATCTTCAAGCGTGCTGCTCTCATGACCGCGCAGGCCGAAGCGACGTATCACCACTTCACGTTGCTTGTCGGTCAACTCCGAGAGCCATTGATCAATGCTCTGGGACAGGTCGTCATCCTGCAACAGCTCACATGGATCGGTTGGACGGTCATCGGTAAGTGTGTCCAGCAGGGTTTTATCCGAATCCGGACCCAGCGAGACGTCGACCGAAGAAACCCGCTCGTTCAGGCCGAGCATGCGTTTGACTTCGCCCACTGGTTTTTCCAGCAGGTTGGCAATTTCTTCGGGTGAGGGTTCGTGATCGAGTTTTTGCGTCAGCTCTCGTGCAGCCCGCAGGTACACGTTGAGCTCTTTGACCACATGAATCGGCAACCGGATGGTCCGGGTCTGATTCATGATCGCGCGTTCGATGGTCTGACGAATCCACCAGGTCGCGTAAGTCGAAAAGCGGAAGCCGCGTTCGGGGTCGAACTTCTCTACCGCCCGGATAAGACCGAGGTTGCCCTCTTCGATCAGGTCAAGCAGCGACAGACCACGATTGACATAACGCCGAGCGATTTTCACCACCAGCCGCAAGTTACTTTCAATCATGCGTTTGCGCCCGGCCGGATCTCCACTTTGCGACAAGCGCGCAAAATGTACTTCTTCTTCGGGGGATAGCAGAGGAGAAAAGCCAATCTCATTGAGGTACAGCTGCGTGGCATCGAGCGCACGCGTGTAGTCAATGTACTTGTGTTGCTTTAACGAGGCGGAGTGTTTGGATTTGGCACGAACGGAAGGTGGAGCAGCCCCTTCATCATTCGACATCGAATCCGTACCGATGCCGGTCTCCATCAGGAGAACCTCATCGTCGATGTCAAACTCCGGCACTTCTTTACTGAGAGCCATTGTTATAGTCCTTTTGGTGAGTTCGACCTCAGGCTCAAGCGGCGCCTTTATCCTTGGCAACGCTGGAACCTGTTCCCTCTACGCGACGGAACAGGCTGGAAAGCGATCAACGACGTGGCAGGAATTGCAGCGGATCTACAGGTTTACCTTGTCGGCGAATCTCAAAATGCAGCTTCACCCGGTCTGTACCCGTTGACCCCATTTCGGCAATTGTCTGTCCGACCTTGACCTGCTGCCCCTCCCGAACCAACAGCCTGCGGTTATGTCCGTAGGCACTGACGTAGGTATCGCTGTGTTTGATGATGACTAATTCGCCGTAGCCCCTTAAGCCACTCCCGGCGTATACAACCGTCCCATCAGACGCAGCTAAAACAGGCTGTCCCAAATCCCCAGCGATATCAATTCCTTTATTCAAACTGCCGTTTGAAGAGAATTTTCCAATGAGAATGCCATTAGATGGCCATCCCCAGCCGGTCGGGGTCGGACCGGCGGGAGGGGTCGGAGCAGGGGTCGGCTTGCTGGCGACGGACGGTACAACCGCTGCTGTGCTCGTGGTTGCGCCATTCGCCTGGCGCCGGATAACCGTGGTTTTCAGCGACGAAGAAGGCGTTGAACCGGTACGACCGTCAAAGCGAATCGTCTGACCCGGATAGATCGTATAAGGCGTAGGAATGTTGTTGCGAGCCGCGAGGGCTTTGTAGTCCCAGCCATAGCGAAAGGCAATGGAGAACAAGGTGTCTTTAGGTCGGACGACGTATTGACCCGTGGTCACTGCCGGACGGTTGCGATCGACCACGCGTACATCACTCGACTTGTTGCTGGAGCAACCTACCAGCAAGGTGCTCAAGACGAGGCCAGTCACTAGGCGCTGAAAGCTCGTTTTACCCATTCGCTGCGCAATGACTGTGAGACTCACCCGCCGCTCCCTTTGTGGTGGCTGAAAATATGGATTGCCGTGTTCCGGCATGAAATGTCGCAAGTATAACGGGCCGTGCAGGCTTTACCTTTAATGAAGCGAAATGGCTTCGCGCACACGTTTGCTGCCTGACGATGAATCCCGTTTAACTGATCGATGCCGCTGTAAGACAGGAGCAATCGAAGAGAATTCAGCGCCCTGAAACAAATGCTCAGGCAAGTGGCCCATTGAGTAACGGGACGAAGCGTACAGCCCCCAGAACACGCCTGGAAAAGCCCTGTTCTTCCCGGATGATCAGCATCAATTGTTGAACCTCACCCGATCCGACCGGGATCACCAGCCGTCCTCCCGGCGCCAATTGATCAAGCAGCGCCTGAGGCACATCGGTCGCCACCGCCGTCACGATAATACCGTTGTAAGGCGCCAGCGCCGGCCAGCCTTCCCAACCATCACCCCAGCGGAACACCACGTTGCGCAGGTTCAGTTCTACCAGGCGTTCCTTGGCCCGGTCCTGCAGAACCTTGATGCGCTCGACAGAAAATACCCGTTCGACCAGTTGCGACAATACCGCCGTCTGATAGCCCGAGCCGGTGCCGATTTCCATCACCTTGTCGAGAGGACCGGCCTCCAGCAGCAGCTCGCTCATGCGAGCCACCATATAAGGTTGTGAGATGGTCTGGTTATTGCCGATCGGCAGCGCCGTGTCTTCGTAGGCACGATGAGCCAGCGCTTCGTCGACGAACAGGTGACGCGGTGTACGGCGAATGACTTCCAGCACCTTGGCGTTGGAAATCCCCTCTTCATACAGGCGCTGAATAAGGCGCTCACGGGTCCGTTGTGAGGTCATCCCGATGCCACGGCGCAGAATATCGTCTTGTTCACGAGCCATTAGTTCAGCCCCTCCAGCCAGCCATCGAGACGTCTGAAGGCATCATTAAAAGTGCGATCCAGTTGCAGTGGCGTGATTGAAACATAGCCTTGCATCACCGCATGAAAATCGGTGCCCGGGCCGCCGTCTTCGGCATCGCCCGCTGCCGCAATCCAGTAACCGGATTTACCGCGCGGATCGACCACTTTCATCGGCGCAGCAGCACGTGAGCGATGTCCGAGACGGGTCAGTTGAATACCGCGGATGTGGTCCAGCGGCAAATTGGGAATGTTCACGTTCAGTACCGTACGCGGCGGCAGTTCAAGGTCCGCGTGAGCCTCTACCAGTTTGCGCGCAAAGTACGCGGCTGTGGGAAGGTTCTCCACTTGCCGTGAGACCAACGAAAAAGCAAACGAAGGACGCGTCAGGAAACGGCCCTCAAGGGCCGCCGCCACGGTGCCGGAATACAACACGTCGTCACCCAGGTTGGCGCCCAGGTTGATGCCTGAAACCACCATGTCCGGTTCGCGCTCCAGCAAGCCATTGAGGCCCAGATGCACGCAATCGGTCGGTGTGCCATTGAGGCTGATAAAGCCGTTGGCCAGGGTTTGCGGGTGTAACGGACGGTCGAGCGTCAGCGAGCTGCTGGCGCCGCTTTTGTCTTGGTCCGGGGCGATAACCACGCATTCGGTGTAATCCGCCAGCGCAGCATAAAGCGCGGCGAGACCGGGCGCGGTTACCCCATCGTCGTTAGAAATCAGAATACGCATAGGCTGTCCGTCTGCCCCACCGGCACCAGATCAACGAGCTCGCGCACCAATACGGTGGCGAAGCATCCGGCCGGGAGGACGAATTCCAGTTGCAGAATGTCAGGCTCGGGATAATGCCACGTCAACCCACCAATGGGCAGCCGCAGGATGCGACGTTCGTGGCTCATACCGGCGTTAATCAACCAATCACGCAAGTCCGCTTCGCGAGTGGCAATTGCCTGCTCCAGCTCATGGACAGCGCCAGTGGCCGGCGAGTCACCTTCGCCCCACTGCGGACCGGTCGGGTGCAAATCGAGAATCGCCAGACGCGGGTCGCTGCACTCGGCTTCACCTGCCGGAAAGAAGCTGCGACTGTCGGTGAAGGCCAGCAAATCGCCGACCTGAGCACGCTGCCAACTGCCATCGGCGACGCGGGCCGCCAACACCTGATTAAACAGAAAACTACGCGCCGTAGAGAGCAGACGCGAACGCACGTTACGCTGCTCCGGCAAGGCTTTGCGAGCAGCCCATGCACGGGCATCGACCACGTTACCGCCGTCAAACCCAAAACGCTGGGCACCGAAATAATTGGGAATACCTTGCTTGGCGATCAGTTGCAAACGTTCGTCAATCGCCGCGTTGTCGCCAGCGAATTGCGTCAGCCGCAACGTGAAACCGTTGGCCGAGTGAGCACCGCGCTGCAGCTTGCGTTTGTGTCGGCCGGTCTTGAGGATCTTCAGCGTATCGTTTTCCGCCGCCGACAGATCAGGATCAGCCTTGCCCGGCAGTTGCACGCTGAACCACTGGCGAGTCAGTGCCTGACGATCCTTGAGGCCCGCGTAACTGACTGTGCGCAACGACACGCCTGCCGCCTTTGCGATCCGCCGTGCTGCTTCTTCAGTATTCAGGCCGCGCTTTTCGACCCAGATCCACAAGTGTTCGCCATCGCCACTGAGGGGGATATTGAGGACTTCATCGACCTGAAAGTCTTCCGCCGTGGCTTTAAGTACTGCAGTGCCAAGGGCTTGGCCATAGGCCCGCGGGCCGAGCAATTGCAGTTCATTCATGCGCGCAGCAACAAGGCAATGGCGTGCACGGCAATGCCTTCTTCGCGACCGACAAAGCCGAGCTTTTCGGTGGTGGTAGCTTTCACGTTCACTTGATCCAACTCAACTTGAAGATCCGCGGCAATCAGCGCGCGCATCGATTCGATATGCGGGGCCATTTTCGGCGCCTGGGCGACGATGGTGTTATCGACGTTGCCGACTTTCCAGCCCTTGGCATGGATCAGTGCGACGACATGACGCAACAGCAATCGGCTGTCGGCGTTCTTGAATGTCGGGTCGGTGTCCGGGAAGTGCTTGCCGATATCACCCAGCGCAGCGGCGCCGAGCAAGGCATCGCTCAAGGCGTGCAGCAGGACGTCACCGTCGGAGTGAGCGAGCAGCCCGAAGCCGTGTGCAATGCGCACACCGCCCAAAGTAATGAAATCGCCGTCAGCGAAACGGTGCACATCATAGCCGTGGCCAATACGCATAAAAAAACGCCCCGATTTTTGTCAGGGCGTGATTCTACCTGCATTAGGCGCCTAGGGCGCGTGCGTGATGCTGCAAGTGGTCATCAATGAAGCTGGCGATGAAGAAATAGCTGTGGTCGTAACCAGGTTGCAGGCGCAACGTCAGCGGATGACCGGCCAGTTTGGCGGCCTGTTGCAGGGCTTCAGGCTTAAGCTGGGTAGCGAGGAAATCGTCGCGATCACCTTGATCGACCAGCAACGGCAACTTCTCGTTCGCTTCGGCAATCAGGACGCAGGCATCCCACTCGCGCCATTTCGATCGGTCTTCCCCCAAGTAGCGGGAAAAAGCTTTCTGCCCCCAAGGGCAGTCCATCGGATTGTTGATCGGTGAGAACGCCGACACCGACTGATAGCGTCCCGGGTTACGCAACGCGCAGACCAGCGCGCCGTGGCCGCCCATGGAATGACCGCTGACGCCGCGCTTGTCCGAGGCCGGGAAATGGGCTTCGACCAATGCGGGCAATTCCTGCACAACATAGTCATGCATCCGATAATGCCGGGACCAGGGTTCCTGCATGGCATTCAGATAGAACCCGGCGCCGAGACCGAAGTCCCAGGCGCCATCCGGATCACCCGGCACATCAGGACCGCGAGGACTGGTGTCCGGGGCAACGATGATCAACCCCAGTTCGGCAGCCATGCGCATGGCGCCGGCCTTTTGCATGAAGTTTTCGTCGGTGCAGGTCAGGCCGGACAACCAGTACAGCACCGGCAATTTGCCGCCCTGCTCCGCTTGCGGCGGCAGGTACACGGCAAACACCATGTCGCAGCCGAGCACATCGGAGCGATGCCGATAGCGTTTGTGCCAGCCGCCGAAGCTTTTCTGGCAGGAGATATTTTCCAGGCTCATGACCAACCTCAGAAATGGATGACGGAACGGATGCTTTTGCCTTCATGCATCAGGTCAAACGCCTTGTTGATATCTTCCAGGCCCATGGTGTGGGTGATGAAGGTATCCAGCGGAATCTCGCCGGTTTCGGCCATTTCCACGTAGCTTGGCAACTCGGTACGACCACGCACGCCGCCGAACGCCGAACCGCGCCAGACGCGACCGGTCACCAACTGGAATGGACGCGTGGTGATTTCCTGGCCAGCACCGGCGACGCCGATGATTACCGACTCGCCCCATCCCTTGTGGCAGCACTCAAGTGCAGCACGCATCAATTGGACATTACCGATGCATTCGAAGGAAAAGTCGACGCCGCCATCGGTCATGTCGACGATGACCTCCTGAATCGGACGATCAAAATCTTTCGGGTTCACACAATCGGTTGCCCCCAACTGCTTGGCGATCTCGAATTTGGCCGGGTTGATGTCGATGGCAATAATCCGCGCCGCCTTGGCTTTCGCCGCGCCGATCACGGCCGACAGACCGATGCCGCCCAGGCCGAAGATGGCAACGGTGTCACCCGGTTTTACCTTGGCGGTATTCAGTACCGCACCGATACCGGTGGTGACACCGCAGCCCAGCAAGCAGACTTTTTCCAGCGGTGCTTCTTTAGGGATCTTGGCGACGGAAATTTCCGGCAGCACGGTGTATTCGGAGAAGGTCGACGTACCCATGTAATGGAAAATCGGCTGGCCCTTGTAGGAAAAGCGCGAAGTGCCATCCGGCATCAGGCCTTTGCCTTGGGTGGCGCGAATGGCCTGGCAAAGGTTGGTTTTACCAGACAGGCAGAATTTGCACTGACGGCATTCCGGGGTGTACAGCGGGATCACATGATCGCCGACGGCGACCGAGGTCACGCCTTCGCCGATGGCTTCAACCACAGCGCCGCCTTCGTGACCGAGAATCGAGGGGAAGATGCCTTCCGGGTCCGCACCCGACAGCGTGTAGGCATCGGTATGACAAACACCGGAGGCAACCACTCGCAGCAAAACTTCACCGGCCTTCGGCATGGCGACATCAACTTCAACGATCTCGAGGGGTTTCTTGGCCTCGAAGGCAACGGCAGCGCGCGACTTGATCATGGGAATTCTCCAGTGAATAAAAACGAGACAAGGAGTGTAATACATCGCCCGACGGTGAATAATCCGGACAAAAGCAAAACATTATTGCCATACAGGGATAATCCTTGATGTCCGACAACCGCTGGGAAGGTATCGACGAGTTCGTCGCCGTGGCCGAGTGCAGCCAGTTCACGGCTGCCGCGGAACGCCTCGGGGTTTCTTCCTCACACATCAGTCGACAAATCGTACGCCTCGAAGAGCGCCTGCAAACCCGCCTGCTTTACCGCAGCACCCGCCGGGTCACCCTGACCGAGGCAGGGCAAACCTTTCTGCAGCATTGTCAACGTTTACAGGATGGTCGCGAAGAAGCCTTGCGCGCGGTCGGCGACCTGACCAGCGAGCCCAAAGGCATGCTGCGCATGACCTGCGCCGTGGCCTATGGCGAACGCTTCATCGTGCCGCTGGTCACGCGGTTTATGGGCCTTTATCCGCAACTTCGAATCGACATTGAACTGAGCAACCGCCAACTCGACCTGGTGCATGAAGGCCGGGACCTGGCCATCCGCCTCGGCCGTCTGCAAGACTCACGATTGGTGGCGACACGCCTGGCGCCGAGACGCATGTACCTGTGTGCTTCACCGTCCTACCTGGAACGGTACGGTCGGCCGCACAGCTTGTCTGAGTTGAGCCGCCACAACTGCCTAATCGGCAGTTCGGACCTCTGGCAACTGGAACAGAACGGGCGGGAATTTTCGCAGCGGGTACAGGGAAACTGGCGCTGCAACAGTGGGCAAGCAGTGCTGGATGCCGCGTTACAGGGCGTGGGTTTGTGTCAGCTGCCGGACTACTACGTGCTGGAGCATCTGAAAAATGGCGAATTGATTTCACTGCTGGAAGCCCACCAACCCCCGAACACTGCCGTATGGGCCCTTTATCCACAACAACGGCATCTGTCACCCAAGGTGCGCAAGTTGGTGGATTACTTGAAGGAAGGGTTGGCGCAGCGGCCGGAGTACATCGCTTAGCGACGGTTAGCCCAACGCTGGCGCAACCATTCGAGGTCTTCCGGGCGAGTGACCTTGAGGTTGTCAGATCGACCTTCAATCAGCCGCGGCGCCAGGCCTGCCCACTCCATCGCCGAAGCGTCGTCAGTGATGACCGCGTCGGCCACCAGACTGTCCGCCAGCGCCCGATGCAATGCACCAAGGCGAAACATCTGCGGGGTATAGGCTTGCCAGATTACGCTGCGATCGACGGTTTCGACCACACGACCGTGCTTGTCGACCCGCTTGAGGGTATCGCGCGAGGGAACCGCCAGCAGTCCGCCAACCGGGTCATCTGCGAGCTCACTCAGCAGCGTGTCCAGATCATCACGACTCAGATTTGGCCGCGCGGCATCGTGAACCAGTACCCAATCCTCATCATCAGCGCCTTGTGCATGCAAATGCAGCAACGCATTGAGCACCGACCCGGAACGCTCGGAACCGCCTTCAACCCGCTGAATACGAGAATCGGCGGCGCAGGCCAGGTTCGGCCAATAAGGATCATCAATCGCAAGACTGACCACCAACCCCTTCAGGGCAGGATGATCAAGGAAACAGCCGAGGCTGTGTTCGAGAATAGTGCGCCCGCCCAATGGCAGGTATTGCTTGGGACGATCCGCGGCCATACGGGCACCGACGCCCGCGGCAGGAATTACGGCCCAGAAGGCTGGTAACGACTGGATCATTGAGCTAATTGGTAAAGGGTTTCACCGTCCTTGACCATGCCCAACTCATGACGAGCTCGCTCTTCAACGGTCTCCATGCCCTTTTTCAATTCACTGACTTCAGCGTCCATCACCCGATTGCGCTCAAGCAACCCCTCGTTTTCCGCGTGTTGATCTGCGATCTGCTGAGTCAGTTCGGCGACTTGCGCCAGACTGCCATCACCCACCCAAAGGCGGTATTGCAGGCCAGCCAGCAGCAGGAGCAAAACGAGGAACAACCAATTGGGACTGCGCATCGAATATCAGGTATCCAGTGAAAAAAGACAGCCATGCCAAAACTTTGAAGCGTCTGATAGCACGAAGCCTGGAAGACCCAGGCTTGTGCTTATAAGGCATCAGATTAGTGGCAAATCCATCGCTGTAGCGATTTTTCCGACACAATCCGGTGTCTTTTTACCCGTTAACGATTAACCGCGGAATTCGCTGCGACCGTTGTACTTGGCTTTGCCATTCAACTGCTCTTCGATACGCAGCAGTTGGTTGTACTTGGAAACGCGGTCGGAACGGCACAGGGAGCCGGTCTTGATCTGGCCAGCCGCGGTGCCCACGGCCAGGTCGGCAATGGTCGAATCTTCGGTTTCGCCGGAGCGGTGCGAGATCACGGCGGTGTAACCAGCGGCCTTGGCCATCTGGATCGCTTCCAGGGTTTCGGTCAGGGTGCCGATCTGGTTGAACTTGATCAGGATCGAGTTGGCGATCTTTTTATCGATGCCTTCTTTCAGGATCTTGGTGTTGGTCACGAACAGGTCGTCGCCCACCAGCTGAGTTTTCTCGCCGATCTTGTCGGTGAGGATTTTCCAGCCAGCCCAGTCGGACTCGTCCAGACCGTCTTCGATCGAGATGATCGGGTAACGTTCGGTCAGGCCTTTGAGGTAGTCAGCGAAACCTTCAGCAGTGAACACCTGTCCTTCGCCGGACAGGTTGTATTTACCGTCTTCGTAGAATTCGCTGGCAGCGCAGTCCAGCGCCAGGGTCACGTCGGTGCCCAGCTTGTAACCGGCATTGGCCACGGCTTCGGAGATCACTTTCAAAGCGTCTTCGTTGGAGGCCAGGTTCGGTGCGAAACCACCTTCGTCACCCACCGCAGTGCTCAGGCCACGGGCCTTCAGAACAGCTTTGAGGTGATGGAAAATCTCGGTGCCCATGCGCAGACCTTCCGAGAAAGACTTGGCGCCTACCGGCTGAACCATGAACTCCTGGATGTCGACGTTGTTATCGGCATGTTCGCCACCGTTGATGATGTTCATCATCGGAACCGGCATCGAGTAAACACCCGGGGTGCCGTTCAGGTTGGCAATGTGAGCGTACAGCGGCAGGTCCTGGTCCTGTGCTGCTGCCTTGGCCGCGGCCAGGGAAACGGCAAGGATCGCGTTGGCGCCCAGGGAACCTTTGTTTTCAGTACCGTCGAGCTTGATCATCGCGTGATCAAGGGTTTTCTGGTCGCCCGGGTCTTTACCCAACAGCAGGTCGCGAATCGGACCATTGATGTTGCCTACGGCTTTGAGTACGCCCTTACCCAGGTAACGGCTCTTGTCGCCATCACGCAGCTCGATTGCTTCACGCGAGCCAGTGGATGCACCGGACGGCGCGCAAGCGCTACCGATGATACCGTTATCGAGAAGCACGTCCGCTTCGACAGTAGGATTGCCACGGGAGTCGAGAACTTCACGACCTTTGATGTCGACGATTTTTGCCATTGTTGTAAACACTCCAAAGTTGACGAAAACGACGCAGCTAGAGGAAATCTTTTACCGTCGGCAAGTGGTTCGCAGCGGGCAGACTTGCGGACGATAAGGCTCAGGCCCGGGGGCCTGAACATTAAATCGTGCGGTACTTTACCGGAGAAAAGAGGTTTACGCGGTTTCTACCGTCGGAAAACTCTTAACCAGTTCGTCCAAAGCTTTGAGCTGGGCCAGGAATGGCTCCAGTTTGTCCAGACGCAAGGCACAAGGGCCGTCGCATTTGGCGTTGTCCGGGTCCGGGTGAGCCTCAAGGAACAGGCCGGCCAAAGACTGGCTCATACCGGCTTTCGCCAGGTCGGTGACCTGGGCGCGGCGACCGCCGGCGGAGTCGGAGCGACCGCCGGGCATTTGCAGCGCGTGGGTCACGTCGAAGAACACCGGGTACTCGAACTGCTTCATGATGCCAAAGCCAAGCATGTCGACAACCAGGTTGTTGTAGCCGAAACTCGAACCGCGTTCGCAAAGGATCAACTGATCGTTGCCCGCTTCCACGCACTTGCTCAGGATGTGTTTCATTTCCTGAGGTGCGAGGAACTGAGCTTTCTTGATGTTGATCACCGCACCGGTCTTGGCCATCGCGACCACCAGGTCGGTCTGGCGCGACAAGAAGGCCGGTAGCTGGATGATATCGCAGACTTCAGCGACGACCGCGGCCTGATCAGGCTCGTGGACGTCGGTGATGATCGGTACGCCGAACGCTTGCTTGATGTCCTGGAAAATCCGCATGCCCTCTTCCAGGCCGAGGCCACGGTAAGAGGTCACGGAGGAACGGTTGGCCTTGTCGAAGCTGGCTTTGAACACGTAAGGGATACCGAGTTTCTCGGTGACCTTGACGTACTCTTCGCAGACCTGCATCGCCATGTCGCGGCTTTCCAACACGTTCATGCCACCGAAAAGCACCATTGGCTTGTCGTTGGCAATCTCGATATCGCCTACGCGAATGATCTTCTGAGCCATCGGATTTACGCCTTCTTCTGGTGTTGAACCAAAGCTGCTTTAACGAAACCGCTGAACAACGGGTGACCGTCGCGTGGTGTCGAGGTGAACTCAGGGTGGAACTGGCAAGCGACGAACCATGGATGATCCGGAGCTTCAATCACTTCTACCAGGGCACCATCACCGGAACGACCGGTGATTTTCAGACCGGCTTCCATGATTTGCGGCAGCAGGTTGTTGTTCACTTCGTAGCGGTGACGGTGACGCTCGACGATCACGTCCTTGGCGTAGCAATCGTGCACCAGCGAACCTGGTTCCAGCAGACAATCCTGAGCGCCAAGGCGCATGGTGCCGCCCAGATCGGACGTTTCGGTACGGATTTCGACAGCGCCGGTGGCATCTTCCCACTCGGTGATCAGACCCACGACCGGATGACCGCTGGCACGATCGAACTCGGTGGAGTTGGCGTCTTTCCAGCCCAGCACGTTACGAGCGAACTCAATGACAGCCACTTGCATGCCCAGGCAGATGCCCAAGTACGGAACCTTGTTTTCGCGAGCGTATTGAACGGCAGTGATCTTGCCTTCCACGCCACGCAAACCGAAGCCGCCAGGTACCAGAATCGCGTCGACACCTTCCAGCAGCGCAGTGCCCTGGTTTTCGATGTCTTCGGAGTCGATGTAGCGCAGGTTGACCTTGGTGCGGTTGCTGATGCCGGCGTGACTCATCGCTTCGATCAGCGACTTGTAGGCGTCCAGCAGTTCCATGTACTTGCCGACCATCGCGATGGTGACTTCATGCTCAGGATTGAGCTTGGCGTCGACCACGGCTTCCCACTCGGACAGATCGGCGCCGCCACATTGCAGGCCGAAACGCTCGACAACGAAATCATCCAGGCCCTGGGAGTGCAGAATGCCCGGGATCTTGTAGATGGTATCGGCGTCTTCCAGCGCGATCACCGCACGTTCTTCAACGTTGGTGAACTGAGCGATCTTGCGACGCGAGGAGATGTCGATCGGGTGATCGGAACGGCAGACCAGCACGTCAGGCTGCAGGCCGATGGAACGCAGCTCCTTGACCGAGTGCTGCGTAGGCTTGGTTTTGGTTTCGCCGGCAGTGGCGATGTACGGCACTAGCGTCAGGTGCATCAGCATCGCGCGCTTGGCGCCGACTTCGAAACGCAATTGACGGATGGCTTCGAGGAAAGGCTGGGATTCGATGTCACCGACGGTGCCACCGATCTCGACCATGGCCACGTCAGCATCGCCGGCGCCCTTGATGATCCGGCGCTTGATTTCGTCGGTGATGTGCGGGATCACCTGAATGGTGGCGCCCAGGTAATCACCACGGCGCTCTTTGCGCAGGACGTGTTCGTAGACACGACCGGTGGTGAAGTTGTTGTTCTGAGTCATGGTCGTGCGGATGAACCGCTCGTAGTGGCCCAGGTCCAGGTCGGTCTCGGCGCCGTCGTGGGTGACGAACACTTCACCGTGCTGGAACGGGCTCATGGTGCCCGGGTCAACGTTGATGTACGGGTCCAGCTTCAGCATGGTGACCTTAAGTCCCCGCGCCTCCAGGATGGCCGCCAATGAAGCCGATGCGATGCCTTTCCCCAATGAAGAAACAACACCGCCCGTGACGAATATGTAGCGCGTCATGAAAAACCCTAGAAGTCTGCGTTAAAGCGGTCCGAGCCGCCGGGGAAAGCGAAGGAAGGCCGAAGCCCCCGATCACCTGCATTAATCACAGTGCACCTTTCAAAAAAACCGCCGCGTTGGGACAGACCGGAAGGTGAAACACCGGTACGTTGCTCGCTACACATTTTTTGGAATCGCCCAGCAAAGACTGCTTGGTAATCGGCAACTCCTGCAATTCAGGCGAATCCACAGAAGCTGTATCAAGAAGGGAGCGTAGTCTACCGGAAAGCCCCTTTCAGCTCAAACCTTGATCTTCGTGCGGCGGCTGCCAATGCAAACTCCAACAATCCTTTGCAATGCCGTCCAAGCCCCGCAGGTTGGCCACCGCCAACAATTGCTCGTCTCGATAGAGCAGCGGCAATCTGCCACGGACAAAACCCGGCACGCCGCTTTCATTGAGCAATCGCTTCAGATCGCGATGGCCGCGACCGGGCAGATTCATCACCTCACCTCCCTCACGATAGCGGATATGCAGCAGGCCATCGGGGATTTGACCGGTGAGGGTGAGCACGCCGTTGTCCGGCAACACCAGCGATAGCGAGGGGTCGGGCCAGTTTCCGACGACGGGCGACGTGCGCAACCAACTGCCGGACAACCACCAGATACGTCCACCCGCCCGTTGCAGTTCGCCATCCGCCAGCCGCCAGATCGGGCAGGCATCGGCGGTGGCATCACGCAAACTTTCCCAACCCGACCAATGGTCACTGTCCGGCAGGCGTGTCAGCGGTTCGAGCCAATGACTTAAGGCATTACGCTGACGAGCAGCGGACAGCGTTTCCAATGCCCCCAGTTCCAGGGACGGCAATCCCAGCCAATCAAAATCATTGCCCGTGTTGGCGCCGGCCAGGTCGATTTGCGCAAGCTCATCGAGCAAACCCTGCGCCTCACTCAGATGTGCAGCGCTGCGGGCCATGGTTGCCAGCGCTTGCGGCCAGCGCTTGGTCAATACCGGGACAACCTGATGTCGCAGGTAATTTCGCGAGAATTGCCGATCCTGGTTCGAAGGGTCTTCGATCCAGCTCAGCCGATGCTCAGCCGCATAGGCTTCAAGTTCGGCCCGCGTGACATCGAGCAATGGCCGCAGCAGCTGCCCTTTACCGAGTGTGCGCTGGCGTGGCATCCCCGACAATCCCCTCACCCCTGCCCCACGCAACAGCCGGAATAACACCGTTTCCGCCTGATCATCACGGTGCTGGGCGGTCATCAACACTTCATTGGCCTGAGTCGCCTCGATGAACGCGGCGTATCGCGCATCCCGGGCTGCACGCTCAATACTGGCGCCCGGTTGAACCTGCACGCCAACAACCTGCAGCGGCACACCCAGCGCATCACAGACCGACTGACAATGATCCGGCCACGCATCAGCCACAGCCTGAAGTCCGTGATGAACATGGATGGCGCTTAGCGCCGGAAGGGATTCGGTTTTTGCGAGGTGTGCGAGAAGGTGCAGCAGGACGGAGGAGTCGAGGCCACCGGAGAAGGCGATGCGCCAGGTTGTGGCGTTGCGCCAGGGGGCTAGATTCAGTAGAAGCCTGGAATGCAGATCAATCCTGGATGAGCTCATAGTCTTCACTTCGCCCAAATCAAATGTGGGAGCGAGCTTGCTCGCTCCCACATGGGCATAACGAGGTCAGATCAGAGACCGTAGCTCATCAGACGCTCGTAACGACGAGCCAACAGCGCTTCGTCATCGAACTTCTTCAACATCGCCAACTGCGAGCTCAGCTCGGCACGGATCGATGCGGCCGCAGCGGCCGGATTACGGTGCGCGCCGCCCAAAGGCTCGCCGATCACTTTATCCACAATGCCCAAGCCTTTCAGGCGCTCGGCAGTGATGCCCATGGCTTCAGCGGCGTCCGGCGCTTTCTCGGCGGTCTTCCACAGAATCGAGGCGCAACCTTCCGGCGAAATCACCGCGTAAGTCGAGTACTGCAGCATGTTCAGTTGATCGCAAACGCCGATCGCCAGAGCACCACCGGAACCACCTTCACCGATCACGGTGGCGATGATTGGGGTTTTCAGGCGCGCCATGACGCGCAGATTCCAGGCAATCGCTTCGCTCTGGTTGCGCTCTTCAGCGTCGATACCAGGGTAAGCCCCAGGGGTGTCGATGAACGTCAGGATCGGCATTTTGAAACGTTCGGCCATTTCCATCAGGCGGCAAGCCTTGCGGTAGCCTTCCGGACGCGGCATGCCAAAGTTGCGACGAACTTTTTCGCGCACTTCACGGCCTTTCTGGTGACCGATGATCATCACCGGCTGGTCGTCCAGACGGGCAATGCCGCCGACGATCGCAGCGTCGTCGGAGAAGTGACGGTCGCCGTGCAGTTCATCGAACTCGGTGAAGATGTGTTCGATGTAGTCCAGGGTATATGGACGTCTCGGGTGGCGCGCCAGACGCGCGATCTGCCAGCTGGTCAGCTTGCCAAAGATGTCCTCGGTCAGCGTGCTGCTTTTGTCCTGGAGGCGGGAGATCTCATCGCCGATATTCAGCGAATTGTCATTACCGACCAAGCGCAACTCTTCGATCTTGGCTTGCAGGTCGGCGATCGGCTGTTCGAAATCTAGAAAATTCGGGTTCATAGGCGTCCGTCTTGGGTCGACATCCAAAAGAGCTTGGGCCGGCCGGTTGTCTATTCGCGCCCTACCTTAAGGGAGAGGCGCGTTCAGGTCGAGATTAAAAATTGGGTCGAGATCAGAGCGGCTCCCTTTTGGAAGAGCGGCACCTGACCGTCAACGGTATTGGAGGAAGACGTTGTCTCGCCCGAACTGGTCACGCAAGGCTTGAATCAAGGCATCCGCCGGGTCGATCCGCCAAGTCTCGCCGAACTGCAGCAAGGCCTTCGCATCGGGGCTGGTGTACTCCATGGTAATCGGGCACGCGCCACGGTGACGCTTGAACAACTCACCGAGCCAGCGTAGCTGATCGCCTTTCAAATCCTGGGTCTGGAGCTTCAAGCGCAGGCTTTCAGCCAGGTTGGTGCGCGCATCTTCCATGCTCATCACCCGCTTGACCCGCAGCCGCAAGCCACCGGAGAAATCATCGTTGCTCACTTCGCCTTCAACCACCACCATCGCGTCGGTCTGCAACAACGATTGTGCCGAATGGAATGCTTCGGCGAACAGCGACGCTTCGATCCGCCCCGAGCGGTCGTCGAGGGTGATGAAACCCATCTTGTCGCCCTTTTTGTTTTTCATGACTCGCAAGGCGATGATCATCCCCGCGACGGTCTGGGTATCACGGGCCGGTTTCAGGTCGATGATGCGCTGGCGAGCGAAACGGCGGATCTCACCTTCGTATTCGTCGATCGGATGACCGGTCAGGTACAGGCCCAGGGTATCTTTCTCCCCTTTCAGGCGTTCCTTGAGGGTGAGCTCCTTGGCTTTGCGGTGATTGGCATAGACATCGGCGTCTTCTTCTACGAACAGACCGCCAAAGAGGTCGACATGACCGCTGTCGTGGGTACGCGCGGTTTGTTCGGCCGCCTTGATCGCCCCTTCCATGGCGTTCAACAACACCGCTCGGTTGCGGTCGATATTGGCCTGATAGGCTTTCTGCTCGTCATGAAAGTAAGGCCCCAGACGATCCAGTGCACCGCTGCGGATCAAACCGTCCAGGGTGCGCTTGTTGATACGCTTGAGATCGACACGGGCGCAGAAATCGAACAGATCCTTGAACGGACCTTCCTGACGCGCCTCAGTGATGGCTTCCACCGGGCCTTCGCCCACACCTTTGATCGCACCGAGGCCGTAAATAATTCGGCCTTCGTCATTCACCGTAAACTTGAACTCCGAAGTATTCACATCCGGCGCGTCGAGACGCAGCTTCATGGTGCGAATTTCTTCGATCAAGGTCACGACCTTGTCGGTGTTGTGCATATCCGCGGACAGTACTGCGGCCATGAATGGCGCCGGGTAGTGCGTTTTCAGCCAAGCGGTCTGGTAGGACACCAGGCCATAAGCGGCGGAGTGGGATTTATTGAAGCCGTAACCGGCGAACTTTTCTACCAGGTCGAAAATGTTACCCGCCAGGTCGGCGTCGATATTGTTGGACTTGCAACCGTCAATGAAACCGCCGCGCTGCTTGGCCATTTCTTCGGGTTTTTTCTTACCCATGGCTCGACGCAGCATGTCCGCGCCGCCGAGGGTGTAACCGGCCATGACCTGGGCAATCTGCATCACCTGTTCCTGATACAGGATGATGCCGTAAGTCGGTGCCAGAACCGGTTTGAGGCCTTCGTACTGGTAGTCCGCGTGCGGGTACGCGAGTTCGGCACGACCGTGCTTACGGTTGATAAAGTCGTCCACCATGCCCGATTGCAACGGGCCTGGACGGAACAGAGCCACCAATGCGATCAAGTCTTCCAGGCAGTCGGGCTTGAGCTTTTTGATCAGCTCTTTCATGCCGCGCGACTCAAGCTGGAACACCGCGGTGGTTTCAGCTTTTTGCAGCAACTGGTAAGTCGGCTTGTCATCCAGCGGGATGAACGCGATATCCAGCGGCGGCTCATCGACCTTGGCGCGATCACGGTTAATGGTTTTCAGCGCCCAGTCGATGACCGTCAGCGTTCGCAGACCGAGGAAGTCGAACTTCACCAGGCCAGCGGCTTCAACGTCATCCTTGTCGAACTGGGTGACCAGACCATCACCGGCTTCATCGCAATAAATCGGCGAGAAGTCAGTCAGCTTGGTCGGGGCAATAACAACACCACCGGCGTGCTTACCGACGTTACGCACAACGCCTTCAAGCTTGCGGGCCATTTCCCAGATTTCGGCGGCTTCTTCATCGACCTTGATGAAGTCGCGCAGGATCTCTTCCTGCTCGTAGGCCTTTTCCAGGGTCATGCCGACTTCAAACGGAATCATCTTCGACAGACGATCCGCCAAACCGTAGGATTTGCCCTGCACCCGCGCCACGTCGCGGACCACCGCCTTGGCGGCCATGGAGCCGAAGGTGATGATCTGGCTTACCGCGTTGCGGCCGTATTTCTCGGCCACGTAATCGATCACGCGGTCACGACCGTCCATGCAGAAATCGACGTCGAAGTCGGGCATGGATACCCGTTCCGGGTTAAGGAAACGTTCGAACAGCAGGTCATATTCCAGCGGGTCAAGGTCGGTGATCTTCTGCACGTAGGCCACCAGCGAGCCGGCACCCGACCCCCGGCCCGGCCCCACCGGCACGCCGTTGCTCTTGGCCCACTGGATAAAGTCCATAACGATCAGGAAGTAACCGGGGAAACCCATCTGGATGATGATATCCAGCTCGAAGTTCAGTCGATCGACGTAGACCTGACGCTTGGTTTCGTAGTCTTCGGTAGTGTCCTTGGGCAGCAGAACGCTGAGGCGATCATCCAGACCATCGAAGGAAACCTTGCGGAAATACTCGTCGATGGTCATGCCATCGGGGATCGGGAAGTTGGGCAGGAAGTGAGTGCCCAGCTTCACTTCGATGTTGCAGCGTTTGGCAATCTCGACGGTATTTTCCAGCGCTTCGGGAATGTCGCTGAACAACTCGGCCATTTCCTCGGCGCTTTTGAGGTATTGCTGATCGCTGTAATTCTTCGAACGCCGCGGATCGTCGAGGGCGCGGCCCTCACCGATACAAACGCGGGTTTCGTGGGCGGCGAAGTCTTCCTGCTTGATGAAGCGCACGTCGTTGGTCGCGACCAGTGGTGCACCGATTTTCTCGGCCAGCGCCACCGCGCCGTGCAATTGCTCTTCGTCGTTGGGGCGGCTGGTGCGCTGGATTTCCAGGTAGAAGCGATCCGGGAACACGGCCATCCATTCGCGCGCCAGGTTTTGCGCTTCGGCCGGATTGCCACTGAGCATCGCCAGACCGATCTCGCCTTCTTTCGCCGCCGACAGCATGATCAGCCCTTCGCTGGCTTCGGCCACCCACTCACGTTCGATGATGACCGAGCCATTGCGCTGGCCGTCGATGAAGCCGCGGGAGATCAGTTCGGTGAGGTTGCGATAACCCACGGCGTTCATCGCCAGTAGACTGATCCGGCTCAGAGCGTTATCCGGATCCTTGTTCGACAACCACAGGTCGGCGCCACAGATCGGCTTGATCCCGGTGCCCATGGCGGCTTTATAGAATTTGACCAGCGAACACATGTTGTTCTGGTCAGTGACCGCTACGGCAGGCATGTTCATGCCGACTAGGGTCTTGACCAGCGGTTTGATCCGCACCAGACCATCGACCAGGGAATACTCAGTGTGCAGGCGTAGATGAACGAATGAAGCCGGCATAGTGATCCTGTCTAGAAACTTGAAGACAACAAGGCCCGGATTGTACCGGGCCTTGGCAAAAACATCAGCCTTGCGACTAACTCTCGATCAGGTTTTCCCGCGCCTCGTAAGCCCGGCGTACCGGGGCGAACGAGCGGCGGTGAATCGGTGTTGGCCCCAAGCGGGCCAGCGCCTCCAGATGAACGGGCGTCGGGTAGCCTTTGTGGCCACCGATGCCGTACCCCGGGTAAATCAATTCGAACGCTGCCATCTCGCGGTCGCGGCTGACCTTGGCCAGAATCGACGCGGCGGCGATGGCCGGCACCTTACCGTCACCCTGCACCACCGCTTCGGCACGCATCGACAGCGTCGGGCAACGATTACCATCGATCATCGCCAGTTTCGGCGTGATGTGTAGACCTTCGACGGCGCGCTGCATGGCCAACAGGGTGGCGTGAAGGATGTTTAGCTCGTCGATTTCTTCGACTTCGGCGCGAGCAATGCACCAGCTCAGGGCTTTTTCGCAGATCTCGTCGTAGAGTTTTTCGCGGCGTGCTTCAGTGAGTTTCTTCGAATCATTCAGGCCCAGAATCGGCCGGTTTGGATCGAGGATCACCGCGGCTGTTACCACCGCACCACAAAGCGGGCCGCGACCGACCTCATCAACGCCGGCGACCAGATCTTCAACCTCGGCGACCAAGGTGAAGTCCAGTCCCATCTGAATGCTTGCTTTACTCATTGTGTTTTGCCGATCAGGTTCAGTACCGCGTCCGCCGCCTGATTGGAGGCGTCCAGGCGCAAGGTACGGTGGATTTCATCGAAGCCGCGGGTCTGTTCTTCTCCGCCTTCGATCAGTGGCGACAGCGTCTGGGCCAAGGCCTCAACCGTCGCATCGTCCTGCAGCAACTCGGGCACCAACAGGCGCTGGGCCAGCAGGTTCGGCAAAGAAATGTAGGGACTTTTCACCATGCGCTTGAGAATCCAGAACGTCAGCGGCGCCAAGCGATATGCAACCACCATCGGCCGCTTGTACAACAACGCTTCCAGGGTCGCTGTTCCGGAGGCAATCAGTACTGCGTCGCAAGCGGCAAGGGCCAGATGGGATTTACCATCGAGCAATGTCAGCGGCAGATCTCGGCCCGCCAGCAGCTCTTCAAGTTGCTGGCGGCGCTCGGGGCCAGCACAAGGCATGACGAACCGCACACCAGGGCGCAGGGCTCGCAACCGCTGGGCCGTATCAAGGAACAACGCACCGAGACGGCCAACTTCGCCACCGCGACTGCCAGGCATCAGTGCGACCAACGGCCCGTCGGGCAAGCCGAGCTCAGCCCGCGCGGCCGCGCGATCGGCTTCAAGCGGAATCGCATCGGCCAGTGAGTGCCCGACAAACCGCACCGGTACGCCCTTCTCTTCATAGAATTTCGCTTCGAACGGGAACAGCGTCAGCATCAGATCGCAGCCTTCGCGAATCTTCAGCACCCGTTTCTGCCGCCACGCCCAAACCGACGGGCTGACGTAGTGCACGGTTTTGATCCCGGCCTGACGCAACTTGAGTTCGATATTGAGGTTGAAGTCAGGAGCATCGATACCGATGAACGCGTCTGGCTTCTCGGCGATCAGCTCGGCAACCAGCTTCTTGCGCCGTGCCAGCAATTCGCGCAAGCGGCCCAGCACTTCCACCAGGCCCATGACCGAAAGACGCTCCATCGGGAAATACGAGGTCAGGCCTTCGGCCTGCATCAGCGGACCGCCGACACCGATGAACTCGACTGCCGGATGCTGAGCTTTGAGTGCGCGCATGAGACCCGCGCCAAGAATGTCGCCGGAAGCCTCACCCGCCACCAGCGCAATACGCAGATTAGCCATGATTAACGAGTGATGCCGCGGGTCGAAGACTGGATGGAATCACGGAACACCGCGACTTCCGGGAACTGTGCCGAGGGCTCGGCCAGCTGGGTGAGTGCCTGCTCGACCGTCAGGCCCTGGCGATAAACCACCTTGTAGGCACGGCGCAGCGCGTGGATCGCATCTTCGCTGAAACCGCGACGACGCATGCCTTCGAAGTTCATGCTGCGAGCTTCGGCCGGATTGCCGAACACCGTAACGTACGCCGGGACGTCCTTGCCGATAGCCGTGCCCATACCGGAAAAGCTGTGGGCGCCGATATGGCAATACTGATGAACCAGGGTAAAACCGGACAGGATTGCCCAGTCCTCAACGTGCACATGGCCCGCCAATGCGGTGTTGTTGACCAGGATGCAGTGGTTGCCGATGACACTGTCATGGCCGATGTGGACATAGGCCATGATCAGATTGTGATCGCCCAGGGTTGTTTCAGAACGGTCCTGAACGGTCCCACGGTGAATCGTCACGCCTTCACGGATGACGTTGTGGTCACCAATGACCAGACGGGTTTCTTCGCCCTTGTATTTCAGATCGGGCGTGTCCTCGCCTATCGAAGAAAACTGGTAGATACGGTTGTGCGTTCCGATTCGGGTCGGGCCTTTGAGAATCACATGCGGCCCGATCACTGTCCCCTCGCCGATTTCCACACCTGCACCGATGATCGACCAAGGGCCGACCTCGACGCCGTCGGCCAGGATAGCCGTCGGATCGATGATTGCGCGAGGGTCAATCAAACTCATAGTTTGCGTTCCGCGCAGATGATTTCAGCAGAGCAGACGGGCTTACCATCGACCGAAGCCTGGCACTCGAACTTCCAGATCTGACGCTTGCAGCTGATAAAGCGCGCTTCGAGGATCAATTGATCGCCTGGAGTGACGGGCTGGCGAAATCGCAGCTTGTCGGAGCCGACGAAGTAGTAGAGCGTGCCGTCGGCAGGCTTGACGTCGAGCATTTTGAAACCAAGGATCCCGGCAGCCTGAGCCATTGCTTCGATGATCAATACGCCCGGCATGATTGGATGCGCGGGGAAGTGGCCATTGAAGAAAGGTTCGTTGATGCTGACATTCTTGTAGGCGCGAATGCGCTTGCCTTCCACATCCAGATCCACGACCCGGTCCACCAACAGGAACGGGTAACGGTGAGGCAGGTATTCGCGAATCTCGTTGATGTCCATCATTTCGGGGGGAAGCCTATGTAAAGATTGGGAGGCGCGACTGACGCGCACCCCTCTAGCAAATCAAGGAGGCAGTCTAGTGGCTGTGCACACTTGATATGGAAATGGTATCAGCCATCTGATGAAGCATTACCGTCAGGGGTCACTTCCCCTACACGCTTTTCCAGCTGTCGCAGACGCCGAGCAATGTCATCGAGCTGACGGATACGGGCCGCGCTTTTGCGCCATTCGGCTGCTGGTTGCATCGCCGTACCGGAAGAATAGGAACCCTTTTCGGTAATCGAGTGGGTCACCATGGTCATCCCGGTGATAAAAACGTTGTCGCAAATTTCGATATGCCCCACCAGCCCTACGCCACCGGCGAGCATGCAATGCTTGCCGATTTTGGTGCTGCCGGAGATCCCCACGCACGCGGCCATGGCGGTGTGATCACCGATCTGGACGTTGTGGGCGATCTGAATCTGGTTGTCGAGTTTCACTCCGTTACCCAGAACGGTATCGGCCAGTGCCCCGCGATCGATAGCGGTATTCACCCCAATCTCCACGTCGTCACCGACCAGCACACCACCGATCTGAGCGATCTTCTGCCAGACACCTTTCTCGTTGGCAAAACCGAAACCTTCGCCACCGAGTACGGCACCCGATTGAATCACCACCCGTTTACCGATGCGAACGTCGTGGTACAACGTGACTCGCGGGGCCAGCCAGCCACCCTCGCCAATCTCGCAGCGGGCACCAATGAAACAGTGCGCGCCAACGGTCACACCCTTAGCAATACGTGCGCCGCTTTCGATCACCGCAAAAGCACCAATGCTCGCCGCTGGATCGACCACTGCATCCGCGGCCACAACGGCTGTCGGATGAACACCGACAGCGGCCTTTGGCTTGGGGTCGAACAGATGGGAAATCCGCGCGTAGGCCAGATACGGATCAGGCACGACCAGCGCATTACCTGCAAAACCTTCAGCGTCAGCGGCCTTCAGCAACAGGGCTGCGGCCCGGCTGTCAGCCAGGAATTTACGGTATTGTGGGTTTGCGAGAAAGCTCAACTGAGCTGGGCCAGCCTCTTGCAAAGTGGCTAGCCCAGTAATTTCTTTCTCTGGGTCGCCACGCAGGGTGGCGCCCAGGAACTCGGCCAACTGGCCGAGTTTTATGGTCGCTGTCATGGATTACTTCAGCTGATTCATGCGCTCGATAACCTGGCGAGTGATGTCGTACTGAGGTTTGACATCTATCACTGCGCCACGCTCGAAGACCAGGTCAAAAGTACCTTTCTTGATAACTTCTTCCACAGCTCGGTCCAGTTTCGGCTTGAGCTGCTTCAGCATTTCACGGTCGGCAACGGCTTTGGCTTCGTTCAGTTCCTTGGACTGGAACTGGAAGTCACGGGCCTTTTGCTTGAACTCGAGTTCCAGCCGCTCACGCTCGCCTTGCTGCATCTTGTCGCCACCAGCCATCAGACGGTCCTGGATGCCTTTGGCACTGCTTTCCAGGGTCTTGAGTTTGCTCAGCTGTGGGCCGAACTTTTTCTCGGCATCAACGGCGTACTTCTTGGCCGAGTCGGATTCCAGCAGAGCCATCTGATAGTTCAGAACGGCGATTTTCATGTCGGCAAAAGCCGGACCTGCTACCAGTACGGTCGCCAGGAGAACCAATTGAGTCAACTTACGCACGATGCACTCCTACAAAATCCATTGTCGTTATCTTGGGTCAGACGCTTAGAACGTCTGGCCGAGGGAGAATTGGAACACTTGAGTCTCAGCGTTATCCGGTTTCTTGACCGGCATTGCCAACGCGAAGCTCAGCGGACCCAGTGCGGTAACCCAGGTCACGCCGACACCGACAGAGCTGGCCATGTTGCTCAAGCTGATGTCGTTGCACTCTGTTTGAGCGGTAGAACCGACATTTGCGTTCGTCGTTTTTTCGCACTTGGAGTCGAATACGTTACCCACATCCCAGAATACCGAAGTACGCAACGAACGCTGATCCTTGACGAATGGCAGCGGGAACAACACCTCGACACCACCCTGGATCAGAACGTTACCACCAAACGGCAGCGGGTCCTGGTCCGGGTCAGCGAGCGTACCGGAGTTGCCCGTCACAGCCGCACCGCGGCTCGGGGTACTGCGAGGACCGAGGGTACTGTCCTTGAAGCCACGCACCGAGTTGAAACCACCAGCATAGTAGTTTTCATAGAACGGCAAGCCATCGGTAGAACCATAACCATCGCCATAGCCCAGTTCGGTGTGCAGGCGCATGGTGTAGTTTTCCGACAATGGCTGGAACAACTGGCCACGGTAGTCAAGCTTGAAGAACGACAGATCACTGCCAGGCGTGGTGGTTTCCAGTGTCAGGCTTTGGGAATGACCACGGGTCGCCAATACGCCTTTGTTCAGCGTGGACTCGGACCAGCCGGCCGAGGCCTTGAAGTTCAGGTAGTTGTCGCCTTCCTTGTTAACGAAGTCGAAGATCTCGTCAACGGTGTACTGACCGGTCTTGATCGTATCTTGTTGCGCGGTCAGGCCGAAGGTCAGACGCGAAGTCTCGCTGATCGGATAACCGACACTCACGCCTGCACCCAGGCTGTCTACAGCATAGCTGGCTACATCGACGTCGAGATCTTTGTAGTCAGTGGTGCGATAGAACGCGTTGTAACCCAGGCTCACGCCATCAGCAGTCCAGTACGGGTCGACATAACCGAAGTTATAACGGCTCTGGTATTCACTGCGAGTCAAGCCGATGCTGACTTTGTTACCCGTACCCAGGAAGTTGTTCTGGGTGATCGAACCACCGAGGATCAGACCGGCGCTCTGGGCAAAACCAACGCTGGCGGTAATCGAACCGGAAGCCTGTTCTTCAACGCTGTAGTTCACGTCTACCTGGTCGTCGACGCCCGGCACCGCCGGTGTTTCGACGTTGACTTCCTTGAAGAAGCCCAGACGCTCAAGACGAGTCTTGGATTGGTCAATCAGGTAAGTCGAAGCCCAGCCGCCTTCCATCTGACGCATTTCACGGCGTAGCACTTCGTCTTCGGACTTGGTGTTACCACGGAAGTTGATGCGGTTCACGTAAGCACGCTTGCCCGGATCGACGGCGAACGTGATGTCGACGGTATGGTCTTCATCGTGAGGCTGAGGCACGCCATTGACGTTGGCGAAGGTGTAACCCTCGTTACCCAGCCGGCGGTTGATCAGTTCGGACGTGGCGGTCATCAACTTGCGCGAGAACACCTGGCCTTTCTGGACCAGCAACAGAGACTTGATTTGGTCTTCAGGAACTTTCAGGTCGCCGCTCAGCTTGACGTCACGAACGGTGTATTTCTCGCCTTCATTGACGTTGACGGTGATATAGACGTGCTTCTTGTCTGGAGTGATGGACACCTGTGTCGAAGCGATATCCATGTTGATATAGCCACGGTCCAGGTAGTAGGAGCGCAGACGCTCCAGGTCACCGGAAAGTTTTTCACGGGCATACTTATCATCGTTCTTGAAGAACGAGAGCCAGTTGGTGGTCTTGAGTTCAAACAGGTCGATCAGGTCGTCATCAGGAAAGACGGTGTTACCCACCACGTTGATGTGCTGGATAGCCGCAACGGTGCCTTCGTTGATATTGACCTTCAACGCAACGCGGTTACGCGGCTGCGTCACCACTTCAGTGTCGACGGTAGCCGAGTAGCGACCCTGAGCGACGTATTGGCGCTGCAACTCGTTACGCACACCTTCAAGGGTGGCGCGCTGAAAGATCTCGCCTTCGGCCAGACCGGATTGTTTGAGGCCTTTCATCAGGTCTTCAGTGGAGATCGCCTTGTTACCCTCGATCTCGATGCTGGCGACCGACGGGCGTTCGACTACCGTGATGATCAGGACGTTGCCATCGCGGCCCAGTTGGATATCTTGAAAGAAACCGGTTTTGAACAACGCACGAGTGGATTCCACCAGGCGACGATCATCCGCCTGTTCGCCGACGTTCAACGGCAAAGCACCAAAGACGCTACCCGCGGAGACCCGCTGGAGGCCATTGACGCGAATATCAGAGATAGTGAAGGACTCGGCGTGAACTTCGGCGATCATCAATACGGTGAGAACCGCAGTTAGCAGCAGACGTTTCATGAAGTCCTTTCTTATTCCAACTGGCAATAAACAAACTGCCGCAAAATGCGGCAGATTCGCAATTCAGCGAAGCGTTACAGTCGACCCAGATCATTGACAAGAGCTAGCAACATCACTCCGATCACCAAACTGATACCGATCTGTATCCCCCAACCCTGCACCCGATCCGACAAGGGGCGACCACGCGCCCACTCGATCAGATAAAACAACAAATGCCCCCCATCCAGTACAGGAATGGGCAACAAATTCAGAACCCCCAAGCTAATACTCAGATAAGCAAGGAAATTCAGGAAATCAGCGACACCCGACTGGGCAGAAGCGCCCGCCACTTTAGCAATGGTTATCGGTCCACTCAAGTTTTTTACCGAGAGCTCACCGAACAACATTTTCTTGAGTGAGTCGAGGGTCAGTACGCTCATGGTCCAAGTGCGTCGAGCACCCTCCCCAATCGCTGCCACAGGACCATAACTAATTTCGCGAATCATCTCTGGAGGCCAATCAACTGCCTTCACCCCAGCCCCCAGATAACCACTGGGCGCCTTCTTCTCGCCGCGAGAGGCCAGCGTCACAGGGACGTCAATTTGAGCACCATCACGCTCGACGCGCAGCATGATTTTGGTATCAGGGTGCATACGGACCGTGTCCACCACCTGCTGCCAGTCCTCAAGCGATTTACCGTCCAGCGCCAACAGTCGGTCACCGGTCTTCAGGCCAGCAGCCTGTGCCGGGCCTTTCGGGTCAAGTTCGGCCAAGACCGGCGGCAGCGCCGGACGCCAAGGGCGCAAACCCAGCGAACGAATCGGATCTGGCTCATCGGCACCCTTGAGCCATTTATCCAGCATCAGCTCACGGGGCGACTCCGCCGTGGAACCCTGATCACGGACCAGCAACTGCAGGGAACCGCTCTCCCCAAGACGACGGACCAACTGCAGGTTCACCGCGGCCCAGCCGGAAGTTGGCTCGCCATCGATGGCAATGATTTCCTGGCCCGCGCTCAAACCAGCCTTGGCGGCAATACTGCCGGATTCGACTGCACCAATGACCGGGCGCACTTGCTCGCTGCCGACCATGGCGAGCACCCAGAAAAAAAATATCGCCAGTAAAAAGTTGGCAATCGGACCCGCTGATACGATAGCGATACGCTGGCGGACGGATTTGCGATTGAAGGACTGATCAAGCTGCTCAGCCGGCACTTCGCCTTCGCGCTCGTCGAGCATTTTCACGTAACCGCCCAGCGGGATCGCGGCGACGACGAACTCGGTGCCTTTCTTGTCGTGCCAGCGCAGCAACGGCATACCGAAGCCCACGGAGAAACGCAGCACTTTGACCCCACAGCGACGTGCGACCCAAAAATGCCCGAATTCGTGGAAGGTAACCAGCACACCCAAAGCCACCAGGGTGCCGACAATCATATAGAGCGCGCTCATCTACTTTCTCCGCAATCCTGTCCTGTGCCGCATGGGTCAACGTATTGCAGCACTTACCGCCCGTGACGACTCAACCATTGTTCGGCCAGTACTCGCGCTTTCGCGTCGGCCGTGAATACTGCCTCGAGATCCTCGACCGCCACCACGGGCTCGAGATTCAACACTTCTTCGATGATACTCGCGATTTCCGGGTAGCGAACCCGCCCGTTGAGAAAGGCAGCGACCGCCACTTCATTCGCCGCATTAAGCATGGCCGGCGCGCTATTGCCGGATTCGGCTGCCTGACGCGCAAGACGCAGACACGGGAATCGCTCTTCATCAGGCGCCTGGAAGTCCAGCCGTGCAATTGCAAACAGATCCAGCGGTGCAACACCCGAATCGATTCGCTCCGGCCAGGCCAGCGCGTTGGCGATCGGCGTGCGCATGTCAGGGTTACCTAACTGGGCCAATACCGAACCGTCGATGTAATCGACCAGCGAATGAATCACGCTTTGAGGATGAATCACCACTTCGACCTGGGACGGCTTGGCATCAAACAGCCAGCAGGCTTCGATTAACTCCAGCCCCTTGTTCATCATGCTGGCCGAATCCACCGAAATCTTGCGCCCCATGGACCAGTTCGGATGGGCACACGCTTGCTCAGGGGAAACATGCACCAGTTCAGCCATAGGGGTCTGTCGGAACGGACCGCCAGAGGCTGTGAGTAAAATCCGACGTACCCCGACGGCACCTAGCCCACGAGCGAAATCCTGTGGCATGCACTGGAAAATCGCGTTGTGCTCGCTGTCGATCGGCAGCAGCACCGAACCACTCTTGCGCACCGCCTGCATGAACAGCGCACCAGACATCACCAGTGCTTCTTTGTTGGCCAAGAGGATTTTCTTGCCGGCTTCGACCGCCGCCAGAGTCGGTCGCAAGCCTGCTGCGCCAACGATGGCCGCCATGACCGCATCGACCTCAGGATCGGAAGCAACCTGACACAGGCCCTCCTCACCCACCAGCACGCGAGTCGACAGACCTGCGGCGCGCAAATCGTCCTGCAAGCCTCGGGCAGCACCCGCCTCAGGCACCACGGCGAACCGCGGCGCATGGCGAACGCACAGCGCCAACAGCTCGCTCAGGCGGGAGAAACCGCTCAAGGCGAAAACCTGATAACGCTCGGGATGGCGAGCGATGACGTCAAGCGTGCTCAGACCAATCGAACCGGTCGCCCCCAGGACGGTAATCTGCTGCGGGCGGCTCACGGCGCGGCCATCCACAGCAGTACCGCGAACACTGGAATCGCTGCCGTCAGGCTGTCGATACGGTCCAGCACGCCGCCGTGCCCCGGAAGCAGATTACTGCTGTCCTTGATCCCGGACTGACGCTTGAACATGCTTTCGGTGAGATCACCTACCACCGAGATAAATACGATGATGGCTGCACCAATCAGACCTTTGAACAGCTGCGCCACGGTCCAGTCTCGAACCAGACCGACAATAACAGTAATGACCAGACTCACCGCGAGGCCGCCATAGACGCCCTCCCAGCTTTTGCCGGGACTGACCTGTGGCGCCAGCTTGCGCTTGCCAAAGGCCCGGCCGGAGAAGTAAGCACCGATATCAGCGCCCCAGACCAGCACCATCACCGCCATGATCAGCCAGTTACCCAAAGGCGCCTGCTTGATCTGAATCAGACCTTGCCAGGCTGGCAGCAGGATCAGCAGACCGATCACCAGCTTGCAGGCCGCACTGGACCAAAGCTCGCTGGAGCGCGGATAAGTCAGCACCAGATAGGTTGCAACACCCCACCAAAGCACCGAAGCGCCCAACACCCAAGGCGCAAGCCCAGGCAGGATATGCATGACAAACAGCATCAACGCGACGATAGCCGCACAAGCAACGCGGATCGGCTGCTCAGTGAAGCCCGCCAGGCGTGCCCATTCCCAGGCACCGAGGGTCACGACCAGCCCGATGAACAGCGCGAAACCGGTGCCTTCGAGCAGAAAAAACCCGCACAAAGCAATCGGCAGCAGGATCAGCGCGGTGATGATTCGTTGTTTAAGCATTAAATCCGGGCTCCAGCCTCGACCTGCTCGCTCGTTTTACCGAAGCGGCGCTGCCGAGAAGCAAAATCGGCCAGCGCGGTACGCATGGCATCGTGTTTGAAGTCCGGCCAGAACAGGTCGGAGAAGTACAACTCGGCGTAAGCGAGCTGCCATAACAGAAAATTACTAATGCGATGCTCGCCACCGGTACGGATGCACAAGTCCGGCAACGGCAAATCGCCGGTAGCCAAGCAGGCTTGCAACAGTTCCGGGGTAATGTCTTCCGGACGCAGGTGCCCGGCCTGAACTTCCCGAGCCAGACGCTGTGCGGCCTGCGCGATATCCCACTGCCCACCATAGTTGGCAGCTATCTGCAGAACGAAGCGATTGGTGCCCGCCGTCATAGCCTCAGCTTCACGCATGGCAGCCTGAAGCTCTGGATGAAAGCGCGAACGGTCGCCAATGATGCGCAAACTGATGTCGTTTTCGTTCAGGCGCTTGGCCTCGCGACGCAATGCCTTGAAGAACAGATCCATCAAGGCGCTGACCTCGTCGGCCGGGCGCTGCCAGTTCTCGCTGGAGAAGGCGAACAGAGTCAATACTTCGACCCCGGCCTCAGCACACACCTCGATCACCGCACGAACCGCATCCACGCCCGCTTTATGACCGGCAACACCGGGCATAAAGCGCTTTCTCGCCCAGCGATTATTACCATCCATGATGATCGCGACATGGCGCGGCACCGCGGACGGCGCAGTCTGCTTGGTCTTTTCCATGAAAACGTGACCCTTATACGGCCATCAGGTCTTTTTCTTTCTGCGCCAAATTCGCGTCGATTTCAGCCACGTACTTTTTGGTCAGATCATCAATTTCGCCAGCGCCCCGACGCTCTTCGTCTTCACTGATTTCTTTTTCCTTGACCAGATCCTTGAGCTGGCTGTTCGCATCACGACGGATGTTGCGCACCGCAACACGGGCATCTTCAGCAACATCACGAGCCTGCTTGGTGAAGCCCTTACGGGTTTCTTCGGTCAGCGCCGGCATGGAGATCAGCAGCAATTCACCCAGGTTGGTCGGGTTGAGGTTCAGACCCGCGCTACCGATGGCTTTGTCGACGGCTCCCAGCATGTTGCGCTCAAAGGCAACGACTTGCAGGGTACGGGCGTCTTTAACGGTGATGTTCGCCACCTGCTTGATCGGAGTGTCAGAGCCGTAATACGGCACCATCACGCCTTCCAGAATGCTTGGATGCGCCTGGCCAGTACGAATACGGCCGAAGTTGTGCATCAGCGATTCGACGGATTTCTGCATACGCTCTTTAGCGTCTTTCTTGATTTCGTTGATCATTGTTGGCCTTCCTCGATCAGGGTCCCTTCAGCGCCGCCATGCACGATGTTCAGCAGGGCGCCGGGCTTGTTCATGTTAAATACACGCAGCGGCATCTTGTGGTCGCGGCACAGGCAAATGGCGGTCAGATCCATCACCCCCAGCTTGCGATCCAGCACTTCATCGTAAGTCAGATGATCGAACTTCTCAGCATGTGGGTCTTTGAATGGGTCAGCGGTGTAGACGCCATCGACCTTGGTCGCCTTGAGCACGACATCGGCATCGATTTCGATTGCACGCAAGCACGCTGCCGAATCCGTGGTGAAGAACGGATTGCCGGTGCCGGCCGCGAAAATCACGACTTCCTTGGCGTTCAAGTGGCGCATGGCTTTGCGGCGATCATAGTGATCGGTTACGCCAACCATGGAAATGGCCGACATCACGATGGCCGAGATATTGGCACGTTCCAGCGCATCGCGCATGGCCAGGGCATTCATCACAGTGGCCAGCATCCCCATGTGGTCACCGGTAACCCGATCCATGCCGGCCGCGCTCAGCGCTGCACCACGAAACAGGTTGCCGCCGCCGATCACCAGACCGACCTGAACACCGATGCCGACCAGTTGGCCGACTTCCAGCGCCATGCGATCCAGAACTTTCGGATCGATCCCGAACTCTTCCGAGCCCATCAGGGCCTCGCCGCTAAGCTTGAGTAGAATGCGTTTATAGCGAGCCTGATAACCACTGCCCTGCTGAGCCATTGCGAATCTCTCCTGCGGCGTATTTTAAAAATTCTTTGCGAGCTGTTTACAGCTGGCGCTCACTCTAGCTTGGCGCTGCTTCAACGCCATCGGAACATGGCTTTGTAAGCCAGTTCCAAAGGGAAACCAATTAAAAATTGATACCCCATCTGAAAAGAGGCTGCGCGCGTAAGCGGGCAGCCTCTTCAGGGCGACAGTTAAAAAACCGTCTTATTGCTTGGCGGCAGCCAGCTGGGCAGCAACTTCTTCAGCGAAGTTGTCGACCGGCTTCTCGATGCCATCGCCCACTTTGAAGTAGGTGAAAGAAACGATTTCAGCACCGGCTTTCTTAGCCAGTTCGCCCACCTTGATTTCAGGGTTCTTGACGAACGCCTGCTCAACCAGGCTCGCTTCAGCCAGGAACTTGCTGATACGGCCTTTGACCATGTTTTCAACAATGTTTTCTGGCTTGCCGGCGATCTTGTCAGCGTTAAGGGTCAAGAAGACGCCTTTTTCGCGCTCGACCGCTTCAGCGGAAACTTCCGATGGCAGCAGGAATTCAGGGTTGGTCGCCGCTACGTGCATGGCGATGTCTTTGGCCAGCTCGACGCTGCCGCCTTTAAGGGCAACCACAACACCGATCTTGTTGCCGTGCAGGTAACCACCAACAACATCACCTTCAACGCGAGCCAGGCGACGGATGTTGACGTTTTCGCCAACCTTGCCGACCAGAACCAGGCGATCGGCTTCTTGAGCGGCGATCAGTGGAGCAACGTCAGTCAGTTTGTCAGCGAACGCTTTTTCAACGCTGGAAGCGACAAATGCCTTGAAGTCATCTTGCAAAGCCAGGAAGTCGGTCTGCGAGTTCACTTCCAGCAGAACAGCGGACTTACCGTCTTCTTTCAGAGTGATTGCGCCTTCAGCAGCTACGTTGCCTGCTTTCTTGGCAGCCTTGATAGCGCCGGAAGCACGCATGTCATCAATGGCTTTTTCGATGTCGCCGCCGGCCTTGGTCAAGGCCTTTTTGCAATCCATCATGCCTTCGCCAGTACGCTCACGCAGTTCTTTAACCAACGCTGCAGTAATCTCTGCCATTTCAAAAATCCTCTTGGATAGGTTATCAACCATTCCACCCGATCGAACGGGCGTTCAATTCTTCCCGAAATACCTTTGTAAGTCGCTGCACGTTACAGAAGCTGTAGCTGCGCTACCGACAAATGGTTTTCGAGGTGGCAAAAAGGGGGCCAAGCCCCCTTTTTGCTTACTGAGTCAACGCCAAGGCGTCAATTACTCAGCTGCTGCTACCGGAGCTTCTTCAACGAACTGCTCGGTGCCGCCAGCAACGTGGTTGCGACCGCGGATGACAGCGTCAGCCATCGAACCCATGTACAACTGGATAGCGCGGATTGCGTCATCGTTGCCTGGGATGATGTAGTCAACGCCTTCCGGGCTGCTGTTGGTATCGACTACGCCGATAACCGGGATGCCCAGCTTGTTGGCTTCGGTGATCGCGATGCGCTCGTGATCAACGTCGATAACGAACAGAGCGTCTGGCAGACCGCCCATGTCCTTGATACCACCCAGGGAACGATCGAGCTTCTCAAGATCGCGAGTGCGCATCAGCGCTTCTTTCTTGGTCAGCTTGGTGAAAGTACCGTCTTCGGCTTGCACTTCAAGGTCACGCAGACGCTTGATGGAAGCACGGATGGTTTTGAAGTTGGTCAGCATGCCGCCCAACCAGCGGTGATCGACGTACGGCGAACCGCAACGTGCAGCTTCTTCAGCAACGATCTTGCCAGCGGAACGCTTGGTGCCGACGAACAGAATCTTGTTTTTGCCCTGGGCCAGACGCTCTACGAAAGTCAGAGCTTCGTTGAACATTGGCAGGGTTTTTTCAAGGTTGATAATGTGAATCTTGTTACGCGCGCCGAAAATGTATTTACCCATTTTCGGGTTCCAGTAACGGGTCTGGTGACCGAAGTGCACACCGGCCTTCAGCATATCGCGCATGTTGACTTGGGACATGATAGTTCCTTAATAAGTCGGGTTTGGCCTCCACGTATCCCAATGACCAACCAGCAGCATCAGCTGAAGGCACCCAGGTCATCGTGTCGACACGTGTGTGGATTTAAGCCTTTCGGGGTATCCCCGGAAAGCGGCGCATTTTATATCACAGGGCTGCAAAAAACGGAACCCGGATTCTCAATTCTTGGCGCGCGCCTTCATCTACGCCCTTGGAATCGCTCAAGAATGCGCCTATCTATAGAGAGATGCGATGCACAGAGGCTCAGATTTGCGCTGATCGTCTGTTAGAATCGCGTTTTTCAGGGCCCGCGTAAATTGATCGCGCAATGCCCATTTCGAATTAGTCAGCGCCGTTGAGCGCAGAGAGAGCCTGTATGACCGTCACCCTCAAAACCCCAGAGGACATCGCAAAAATGCGCATCGCCGGCAAACTGGCCGCCGATGTGCTGGAGATGATTGCCGAACATGTCAAACCGGGCATTACCACTGAAGAACTGGACCGCATCTGCCACGACTACATCGTCAACGAGCAGAAAGCCATCCCTGCCCCGCTCAACTACAAGGGCTTCCCGAAGTCGATCTGCACCTCGATCAACCACGTAGTCTGCCACGGCATTCCGAATGACAAGGCCTTGAAGGATGGCGATACGCTGAACATCGACGTCACCGTCATCAAGGACGGTTACCACGGCGACACCAGCCGCATGTTCCACGTTGGCACCGTGCCGGTCTGGGCCGTGCGCCTGTCGCAGATCACCCAGGAATGCATGTACAAGGCCATCGAAATCGTCAAACCCGGCTGCCGCCTGGGCGACATCGGTGAAGTCATTCAGAAGCACGCTGAAAAGAACGGTTTTTCCGTGGTTCGCGAATTCTGCGGTCACGGCATCGGCAAGGTGTTCCATGAAGAGCCGCAGATCCTGCACTACGGCCGCGCTGGCACCGGCATGGAACTGAAAGCCGGCATGACGTTCACCATCGAGCCGATGATCAATCAGGGCAAAGCCGACACCAAGGTATTGGGCGACGGTTGGACCGCGATCACCAAGGACCGCAAGCTGTCGGCACAGTGGGAACACACCCTGCTGGTAACCGAAACCGGTTACGAGATCTTCACCCTGCGCGCCGACGACACCATCCCGCGCGTTTCGGCCTGATCCGAGCCGCGCAGCGCCTCAGCCTTACAGACAGGAAAGCCAATCGATGCCACAGGTGGATCCCGAACTCTTCGACCGTGGCCAGTTCCAGGCTGAACTGGCCCTGAAGGCAAGCCCGATCGCGGCCTTCAAGAAGGCGATTCGCCAGGCCCGCGAGGTGCTCGACGAGCGCTTTCGCAACGGCCGCGACATTCGCCGGTTGATTGAGGATCGCGCCTGGTTCGTCGATAACATCCTGCAAAAGGCCTGGGAGCAGTTCAGCTTGAGTTCCGAAGCCGGCATCGCGCTGGTCGCGGTCGGCGGCTACGGTCGCGGTGAGTTGCACCCGTATTCCGACATCGATTTGCTGATCCTGCTGGACAGCGCCGATCACGAAGTTTTCCGAGATTCCATCGAGCGTTTTCTGACGCTGTTGTGGGACATCGGCCTTGAAGTCGGTCAGAGCGTGCGCTCGGTGGACGAATGCGTCGTTGAGGCCCGCGCCGACCTGACGGTAGTCACCAACCTGATGGAAAGCCGTACCATCTGCGGCCCCGAGTGCTTGCGCCAGCGCATGCTGGACGTCACCAGCACCGCGCACATGTGGCCGAGCAAGGACTTCTTCCTGGCCAAGCGCGCCGAGCAGAAGGCCCGACACCACAAGTACAACGACACCGAATACAACCTGGAACCCAACGTCAAAGGCTCGCCCGGCGGCCTGCGGGATATCCAGACGATTCTGTGGGTGGCCCGGCGTGAATACGGCACCCTGAACCTGCGGGCCCTGGCCGGCGAAGGTTTCCTGGTCGAGAGCGAAAACACGCTGCTGGCCTCCTCCCAGGAATTCCTGTGGAAGGTTCGTTACGCCCTGCACATGCTCGCCGGCCGTTCCGAAGACCGCTTGCTGTTTGATCACCAGCGCACCATTGCCGGGCTGCTGGGATTCAAAGGCGATGACGCCAAGCAATCCATCGAAAACTTCATGCAGCAGTATTACCGGGTGGTCATGAGCATTGCCCAGCTCAGCGACCTGATCATCCAGCACTTCGAGGAAGTCATTCTCGCGCCGGAAGCCAAAGCGCCACCGCAGCCAATCAACTCTCGATTCCAGCTGCACGACGGTTACATCGAGGCGCGCAACGACAATGTGTTCCGCCGAACTCCGTTTGCCATGCTGGAGATCTTCGTCCTGATGGCCCAGCAGCCGGAAATCAAAGGCGTGCGCGCCGACACCATTCGTCTGCTGCGAGAGAACCGTCACCTGATCGACGACGATTTCCGCAACGACATCCGCAATACCAGCCTGTTTATCGAACTGTTCAAGTGCAAGATCGGCATCCACCGCAACCTGCGACGAATGAACCGTTACGGCATCCTCGGACGCTACTTGCCGGAGTTCGGCTTCATCGTCGGACAGATGCAGCACGACCTGTTTCACATTTACACGGTCGACGCTCATACCCTGAACCTGATCAAACATCTGCGTAAGTTGCAATACACCCAGGTGTCGGAAAAATTCCCACTGGCCAGCAAGCTCATGGGCAAACTGCCCAAACCCGCGCTGATCTACCTGGCCGGCCTGTACCACGACATCGGCAAGGGCCGGCATGGCGACCACTCGGAAATCGGCGCAGTGGATGCCGAAGCCTTTTGCCAGCGCCATCAATTGCCGGTGTGGGACAGCCGCCTGATCGTCTGGCTGGTGCAGAACCATTTGGTGATGTCGACCACCGCCCAGCGCAAGGACTTGTCCGACCCACAGGTCATCCACGATTTCGCGCAGATCGTCGGCGACGAAACCCACCTCGATTACCTGTACGTGCTGACCGTCGCCGACATCAACGCCACCAACCCGACGCTGTGGAACTCCTGGCGCGCCAGCCTCTTGCGTCAACTCTATACCGAGACCAAACGCGCCTTGCGCCGCGGCCTGGAAAACCCGGTCGACCGCGAAGAGCAGATTCGCCAGACCCAGAGCGCCGCACTGGACATTCTGGTACGCGGCGGCACCGATCCGGACGACGTCGAGCAACTATGGGCGCAATTGGGTGATGACTACTTCCTGCGCCACACCGCCGGCGACGTGGCCTGGCACAGTGACGCGATTCTCCAGCAGCCGGCCGACGGCGGGCCGTTGGTGCTGATCAAGGAAACCACTCAGCGCGAGTTCGAAGGCGGCACGCAGATTTTTATCTATGCGCCGGATCAACACGACTTCTTCGCCGTGACCGTGGCCGCGATGGACCAGCTCAACCTGAACATTCACGACGCCCGGGTCATCACCTCCAGCAGCCAGTTCACCCTTGACACCTACATCGTGCTCGACACCGACGGCGACTCAATCGGCGATAACCCGGCGCGAGTCAAACAGATTCGCAAGGGCCTGACCGAGGCCCTGCGCAACCCGGACGACTACCCGACCATCATTCAGCGTCGGGTACCTCGCCAGCTCAAGCATTTCGCGTTTGCGCCACAAGTGACGATCCACAACGACGCCCAGCGTCCAGTGACCGTGCTGGAACTCAGCGCCCCTGACCGCCCTGGCTTGCTGGCGCGGATCGGCACGATTTTCCTCGAATTCGATCTGTCGCTGCAGAACGCCAAGATTGCGACCCTCGGCGAGCGCGTGGAAGACGTTTTCTTCATCACCGACGCAAACAACCAGCCATTGTCCGACCCATTGCTGTGCAGCCGCTTGCAGGATGCAATCGTCGAACAGCTGACCGTCAGCAACGAACCCGATATCAAACTGTCGCGCATCAGCATCTGATTGCGCATCAGGATTCAGCCGCTTTGAACGAGACCCCGTACCGATGAACAACGCTCTGAACCAGTTGCAGCCCTACCCGTTCGAGAAGCTCCGCGCCCTGCTCGGCAGCGTCACGCCAAACCCGGACAAGCGCGCCATTGCGCTGTCTATTGGCGAGCCAAAACACCGCTCGCCGAGCTTTGTCGCCGAAGCCCTGGCAAGCAATCTGGATCAGATGGCCGTGTACCCGACCACGCTCGGCATTCCGGCCCTGCGTGAAGCCATCGCCGCGTGGTGCGAACGTCGTTTCAGCGTTCCGAACGGCTGGCTTGACCCGGCGCGCAATGTGCTGCCGGTCAACGGCACTCGTGAAGCGCTGTTCGCCTTCACCCAAACCGTGGTCAACCGTGGTGACGATGCACTGGTGGTCAGCCCGAACCCGTTCTATCAAATCTACGAAGGTGCGGCGTTCCTTGCCGGGGCCAAGCCGCATTACCTGCCATGCCTGAACGAAAACGGTTTCAACCCGGACTTCGATGCCGTTTCGCCAGACGTCTGGAAACGCTGCCAGATCCTGTTCCTGTGCTCGCCGGGCAACCCGACCGGCGCACTGATCCCGGTCGAAACCCTAAAGAAGCTGATCGCCCTGGCCGACGAATACGACTTCGTGATCGCCGCCGACGAGTGCTACAGCGAACTGTACTTCGACGAACAAACCCCGCCGGCCGGCCTGCTCAGCGCCTGTGTGGCGCTGGGGCGCAAGGACTTCAAGCGTTGCGTGGTGTTCCATAGCCTGTCCAAGCGTTCCAACCTGCCGGGCCTGCGTTCGGGTTTTGTGGCCGGCGATGCGGACATTCTCAAAGGTTTCCTGCTGTATCGCACTTATCACGGCTGCGCGATGCCGGTTCAGACCCAATTGGCCAGCATCGCGGCGTGGAATGACGAAGTGCATGTCCGTGCCAACCGTGCGCTGTATCGCGAGAAATACGATGCAGTGCTGGAAATCCTTGGCCCCGTGATGGACGTGCAGCGCCCGGATGGCGGTTTCTACCTGTGGCCGAACGTTGAAGGCGACGACGAGGCGTTCTGCCGTGATCTGTTTGTGGAAGAACACGTGACCGTGGTGCCGGGCTCTTATCTGTCTCGTGAAGTTGATGGTTTCAATCCGGGCGCCGGACGCGTGCGAATGGCCTTGGTCGCGCCGCTGGCCGAATGTGTAGAAGCGGCCAAGAGAGTTCGCGACTTCATTATCCGCAACAAGTAAATATTACTGCCCGCACTGTGCAACGCAGTGCGGGCATTTTTATATAGCCAGTTACACTTCATCAGAAGTTAAAGCTCACTGAACTGCAGAGTTCCCCTTACTCTCATGCAGCGCATTAGCGTGCGCACTCACACAACCTTACTTCAAGGAAGAAGTAGCCAATGAACAGTATTGAAGACTGCACCCTTATCCAGTGGCCCGACGATCAACAATCCTATGAAGCCGCCATCAACGAGAACCCTGAGAATGCCGGCATCGGCGGCGGCACTCGTCGCAAGCGCTCTCTGATCAATTACTCAAAGCTGTGGGCAAACGGACGCACACTCAAAATCGCGTTTATCGACGGCCCCGACGATGAACACAAACAGAAGATCATCAAAGCAGCACGCCGATGGCTGCCCCATATCAATCTGCGCTTCGACTTCGTTGATGGGCTGGAAGGTGATATCCGAATCGCCACAAAAAACAATGACAACAGCTCAATGCTGGGCACCGACGCGTTGTTGATTCATCCCGACTGGCCGACCATGAACCTGGGGGTCAAACCCGAGCATGAAGACTTCGAGGTGATCGTGACTCACGAATTTGGTCACGTCTTGGGAGCCATGCACGAACATCAACACCCCGATGCCAATATTCCCTGGGATAAACCGAAGGTGTATGAGTTCTACCAGAATAGAGAGATGAATCCGTTGACCAAAGAGCAGGTCGATAGAAATCTCTTTGAGCCCTTCAATACAATCGAGGCGATTTATACGCCGTACGACAGAAAATCCATCATGCACCACCCGGTCGCTAACACGCTGACACTGGGCCACTGGAAAATCCCTACCAACCGCAAGATCAGTAAAAAAGACAAACAACTGATGAGGAAGCTTTATCCAAAGCGGTGAAACACGCACCGGGTGGTGGCGACGGAGGCGGCATCAATTTAACAAGGAGTTGGTGTCCGTTTTTGTAGCGGCAAGTCCAACCACCCTGTAACAAACACTAAGAAATCACAACTTTACCCCCTACCCCTCCAACAACTAACCTCCAACCTTACCGAAACTTTCCAACCTACTTGATAACGACCAACAAGGACACCGTCAATGCCAAACTTTAAACCCTGTGAAATCATCAAAAGCAGTCATGAACTGACTTCCTATGAAGCCGCCACGTCTGAACGCCTCGACAATTCCACTCAACATGAATCAAATCGAAAAAAACGAAGTGTCGCTGAACACACGAAATACTGGAAACCTGGCAGAACATTAAAGATCGCAATCACCCGAGATGACGAGGACTTGTTCCAGGCAGTAAAGGCGGCTGCCAGCAAATGGCTACCCTACGTCAACCTCACGTTCAATTTTATCGAGCTTCCTGAAGACGACATGGAATACGAGGGGGATATCCGCGTTTACTTGTCTCATCACTATGATGGGACCGGGGGGTCTGAAATCGGAACAGATGCTCTGGCGGTTCCAGCTCATCGTCCAACCATGTTCCTGGGAACCGACTACTCCTCGCCCCGCTTTGAAGTCACCGTTATTCATGAGTTCGGACACGCTTTGGGTTTGATGCACGCGCATCAACATCCTGAGGCAAGCATTCCTTGGGACAAGGAAAAAACCTACGAGTTGTACCAACAAAATTTTGGTTGGTCGAGGGCGGAGGTGGATCAGAACGTTTTTCCTCTCCCGCGCGATGCCAGCCAGACTTATGCCGCGTATGACCGACATTCGGTCATGCACTATGAGATATCCAACGAATACACCGAGGGTAATTGGAAGCAAACAGAAAACCCACATATCAGCGCAGCCGACATCGCGTTTATTCGCCGAATTTACCCCTAAGTGTCTATCCAGCCAATCGCCTGTTACACCGATCTTATTCACCAATGGGAGTTCCCCACTGACAAGGCACTTACGTCGACACTTCCCCCGCGACAAAAAAACAGCTTCAAACTTACTCAGCACTTAAATGATTACCGAAACACGCAAAAGTGCTGACAGCAAATAGTGATTCAGGTATTGCCCCGCCGACGCGGCACAAAGGTCGCACCCGACCCGGTCGCCGCTCAGGCCGCCGGGTAACACCTGGACGTGGCTGAGGCCGAAACCGTCCGGTCATGGCATAATCCGTCACCTTTAATGTCCAGCACCTGCAAAGGGGGCAATTCCTTGACCGTTTCAAGCACAACGTTGCACCTTTTCGGCATCAAAGCCTGCGACACCATGAAAAAGGCGCGCACCTGGCTCGATGAACACGCTGTCAGCTATGACTTCCATGATTACAAAACGGCCGGCATCGACCGTGAACACCTGAGCCAATGGTGCGACGAGCACGGCTGGCAAGTGGTGCTGAACCGTGCAGGCACGACCTTTCGCAAGCTCGACGACGAACGCAAAGCCGATCTCGACCAGCCGAAAGCCATCGAACTGATGCTCGCACAACCCTCGATGATCAAGCGCCCAGTGCTTGATCTCGGTGACCGAACCCTGATTGGCTTCAAGCCAGATATCTACGCGGCAGCGCTCAAGTAAGGCAGCCCGTTCCATTTTGTTAGAGGTATCAACATGTCCACTACCCTGTTCAGCCTGGCCTTTGGTGTCGGCACTCAAAACCGTCAAGGCGCATGGCTGGAAGTGTTTTACGCGCAGCCACTGCTCAACCCTTCGGCCGAACTGGTCGCTGCTATAGCGCCAGTTCTGGGCTACACCGAAGGCAATCAGGCCATCGCGTTCACTACCGCTCAGGCCTCGCAACTGGCTGAAGCGCTGAAAAGCGTCGACGCGACCCAGGCTGCCTTACTGACCCGTCTGGCCGAAAGTCACAAACCGCTGGTCGCGACCATTCTGGCCGAAGACGCTCAGTTGACCTCCACCCCAGAGGCTTACCTCAAGCTGCACCTGCTGTCCCATCGCCTGGTCAAGCCGCACGGCCTGAACCTGGCCGGTGTGTTCCCGCTGCTGCCGAACGTGGCATGGACCAGCCAGGGCGCAATCGACCTGGCCGAACTGGCCGAACATCAACTTGAAGCCCGTCTGCGTGGCGAGCTGCTGGAAGTGTTCTCGGTGGACAAGTTCCCGAAAATGACCGAGTACGTGGTTCCGGCCGGCGTGCGTATCGCTGACGCGGCCCGCATTCGTCTGGGCGCCTATGTCGGAGAAGGCACCACCGTGATGCACGAAGGTTTCGTCAACTTCAACGCGGGCACCGAAGGTCCGGGCATGATCGAAGGCCGCGTTTCCGCTGGCGTATTCGTCGGCAAGGGTTCGGACCTGGGCGGCGGTTGCTCGACCATGGGCACCCTGTCGGGCGGCGGCAACATCGTGATCAAGGTTGGCGAAGGCTGCCTGATCGGCGCGAACGCCGGAATCGGCATTCCATTGGGCGATCGCAACACCGTTGAATCAGGCCTGTACGTGACCGCGGGTACTAAAGTGGCGCTGCTGGACGAAAACAACGAACTGGTCAAAGTCGTGAAAGCGCGTGAACTGGCCGGTCAACCTGACCTGCTGTTCCGTCGCAATTCGCAGACCGGTGCCGTGGAATGCAAAACCCACAAATCGGCTATCGAACTGAACGAAGCGCTGCACGCTCACAACTAAGCAGCGACTCGATGTTAGTAGAGCGGCCAGGCGCGTATCATCAGCGTCCGGCCTGCTCAAACGAGTCTTGACCACCATGCTTGTGCCCTCTCCCTGGCGCGCCGATTTTCCGGCCATCGCCGCATTGCAACGGCAAGACCAGACGTATCTGGACAACGCCGCCACCACGCAAAAACCTCAAGCCCTGCTGGATGCCCTGGCGCATTACTACGCCAACGGCGCGGCCAACGTGCATCGGGCGCAACACTTGCCCGGCGCCCACGCCACCCAGGCGTTCGAGGCCAGCCGCAGCAAAGTCGCTCACTGGCTTAATGCCGGCGATTGCGGGCAGATCATCTTTACCCATGGCGCAACGTCTGCGCTGAACCTCTTGGCTTACGGCCTGGAACATCTTTTCAATCCGGGCGATGAAGTTGTCATCAGCGCTCTGGAGCATCACGCCAATCTGTTGCCGTGGCAGCAACTGGCCCACCGTCGCGAGCTGAAGCTGGTGATCCTGCCACTGGACGCCGACGGTTTGATCGACCTTGATGCCGCCGCGCAATTGATCGGTCCGCGAACCCGTTTGCTGGCGGTCAGTCAGCTGTCCAACGTGCTCGGCGCCTGGCAGCCGTTGCCCGCCCTCTTGACGATGGCCAAGGCGCATAACGCGCTGACCGTGGTCGATGGCGCCCAAGGCGTGGTTCATGGCCGGCATGACGTGCAGGCGCTGGGTTGCGACTTCTATGTGTTTTCCAGCCACAAGCTCTACGGCCCCGACGGCCTGGGCGTGCTGTTCGGTCGCAATGAAGCGCTTGAGCAACTGCGCCACTGGCAACTGGGCGGCGAAATGGTGCTGGATGCCGATTACCACAGCGCTCGGTTCCGCCCGGCGCCACTGGGTTTTGAGGCGGGTACGCCGCCGATTGCCGGTGTGATTGGTTTGGGGGCGACGCTGGATTATCTTGCGGGGCTTGATCAGGACGCTGTGTCCGCCCATGAAGCAGCGCTGCACGACTATTTGCTCAAAGGCCTTGAAGCGCGCGACGGCATTCGGTTGCTGGGCAAGCCGCAACTGGCGCTGGCCAGTTTTGTCGTCGAGGGTGTGCATAACGCTGATTTGGCGCATTTGCTGACGGAACAGGGGATCGCGGTGCGCGCCGGTCATCACTGCGCCATGCCGCTGCTCAAGCGTTTTGATCTGGCTGGGGCCATCCGGGTGTCGTTGGCGCTGTACAACGATTCCGAAGATCTGGAACGGTTCTTTGAAGCGCTGGATCAGGCGCTGGAGTTGTTGCGATGAACTTGCCCGCCGAGGCGGTCACGGCGCTGGAGGTTTTTCAGAATGCTGCCGGCTGGGAACAACGGGCGCGACTGTTAATGCAGTGGGGCGACCGTCTGCCGGCGTTGAGCGATGTGGAAAAGGTCGATGCCAACCGCGTGCATGGCTGCGAAAGTCAGGTATGGCTGGTGGGTAACTTGAAGGAGGGTCACTGGCAGTTTGCCGCGAGCAGCGATGCGCGGTTGATTCGCGGGCTGGTGGCGTTGCTGCTGGCGCGGGTTAACGGGCTGTCAGCCGTTGAGTTGCAACAAGTGGATTTGCCGGATTGGTTCACTCAACTGGGGCTTAGCCGACAGCTGTCGCCGTCGCGCAGTAATGGCCTCAATGCCGTGCTACAGAGCATGCGAGAAATCGCCGCCTGACTGATCGTTCCCACGCTGCGAGGGATCGATCGGTCAGGCCGGTTTGACCCGATCCGCCGGACGCCGCACTCCGGCAACAATCTTATCCACCGCTTTGGTCGCCGCGACCATGCCAAATGTCGCCGTCACCATCATCACCGCACCAAACCCTCCGGCGCAGTCGAGCTTCACACCGTCACCGACAAAACTCTTCTGCAAACAAATGCTGCCATCCGGTTTCGGGTAGCGCAGTTGTTCGGTGGAAAAAACGCACGGCACGCTGTAATGGCGGGTCACGGTGCGTGAGAAGTTGTAATCCCGGCGCAAGGTCGAGCGCACTTTCGAAGCCAACGGATCATTGAAGGTCCGGTTCAAGTCGCACACCTGAATCAACGTCGGATCAATCTGCCCACCCGCGCCGCCGGTGGTGATGATCTGAATCTTGCGGCGCTTGCACCAGGCAATCAGCGCCGCCTTGGCATTCACGCTGTCGATGCAATCAATGACGCAGTCGATGTTCGGCGTGATGTATTCGGCCATGGTTTCGCGGGTGACGAAATCCGCCACCGCGTGCACAGTGCAGTCCGGATTGATCCCGCGCAGGCGCTCGGCCATCACCTCGACCTTGGGTTTGCCAACGGTGCTGTCCAGCGCGTGCAACTGACGGTTGGCGTTGCTGACGCAGACGTCGTCCAGGTCAAACAGCGAAATTTCGCCCACGCCACAACGGGCGACGGCTTCCGCCGCCCAGGAACCGACGCCACCAACGCCGACGATCGCCACGTGGGCCGCACGCAAACGCGCCAGGCCGTCGATGCCATACAACCGGGCGATGCCTGCAAACCGCGGATCTTCTGTACTCATGACCATTACCCCAAAAACCGGCGCGCATTATAGGGCCACAGCGAGAGAACTTTTAACCTTCCAGCGACAAGTGTAAGAACTTATGTGAAAACAGAGTGCCCAATGTCGGGCATTTCCCTGTTCACTGTACGGTCATAGAACCTCCAGTGTAGGATGCGCGCCCCTGCCATCTGGCAGCCAGCCGCAAACCGTTCCTTCGTTCCACAGCCTTTGGAACCTGAATAAGCTATGTCATCGCGTAAATTTGGACTCAACCTGGTCGTGGTGCTTGCCATCGCAGCCTTGTTTACCGGCTTCTGGGCGCTGATCAATCGCCCCGTCACCGCCCCCAACTGGCCTGAACAGATCTCCGGCTTTTCGTACTCGCCGTTCCAGCAAGGCCAGTACCCACAAAAAGAGCAATACCCGACCGACGATGAAATTCGTCGCGATCTGGAGATCTTGAGCAAGCTGACGGACAACATCCGTACTTACTCCGTCGATGGCAGCCTGGGGGATATTCCCACGCTCGCCGAAGAATTCGGTTTGCGCGTGACGCTGGGTATCTGGATCAGCCCGGATCTTGCGCGCAACGAGCGTGAAATCCTGCGCGCCATTGACCTGGCCAATACCTCCCGCAGCGTGGTTCGCGTCGTGGTCGGTAACGAGGCGATCTTCCGCAAGGAAATCAACGCCGAACAATTGAGCGTGATCCTTGATCGCGTCCGCGCGGCAGTAAAAGTACCGGTGACAACCTCCGAGCAATGGCACGTTTGGGAAGAGAACCCGAGCCTGGCCAAGCACGTCGACCTGATCGCCGCCCACGTCCTGCCGTACTGGGAACATGTTCCGATGGAGCAGTCCGGGCAGTTCGTACTCGACCGGGCCCGTGACCTGAAAAAGATGTTCCCGAAAAAACCGCTGCTGCTGTCGGAAGTCGGCTGGCCGAGCAACGGCCGTATGCGCGGCGGCTCCGATGCGTCGCCGGCAGACCAGGCGATTTATCTGCGGACCTTGGTCAACACGCTCAATCGCCAGGGCTTCAACTACTTCGTGATCGAAGCCTTCGACCAACCGTGGAAGGCCAGTGACGAAGGTTCCGTGGGCGCTTACTGGGGCGTTTTCAACGCCGCGCGCCAGCAGAAATTCAACTTTGAAGGCCCGGTCGTCGCAATCCCGCAATGGCGCGTGCTGGCCATCGGTTCGGTGGTATTGGCTCTGCTGTCGCTGACCTTGCTGATGATCGACGGCTCGGCGCTGCGCCAACGTGGCCGCACCTTCCTGACCTTCATCGCGTTCCTCTGCGGTTCGGTGCTGGTGTGGATCGGTTACGACTACAGCCAGCAATACAGCACCTGGTTCAGCCTGACGGTGGGCTTCTTGCTCGCCCTCGGCGCACTCGGGGTGTTTATCGTATTGCTGACAGAGGCGCATGAACTGGCCGAAGCGGTCTGGACCCACAAGCGCCGGCGTGAGTTCCTGCCGGTGGTGGGTGATTCGGACTACCGACCAAAAGTCTCAATTCACGTGCCGTGCTACAACGAGCCACCGGAGATGGTCAAACAGACCCTCAACGCGCTGGCCAATCTCGATTACCCGGACTTCGAAGTCCTGATCATCGACAACAACACCAAGGACCCGGCGGTCTGGGAACCGGTGCGCGACTATTGCCAAACCCTCGGCCCGCGCTTCAAGTTCTTCCACGTCGCCCCACTGGCCGGCTTCAAGGGTGGTGCGCTCAATTACCTGATTCCGCACACCGCCAAGGACGCCGAAGTGATTGCGGTGATCGACTCGGACTACTGCGTCGACCCGAACTGGCTCAAACACATGGTGCCGCACTTCGCCGATCCGAAAATCGCCGTGGTGCAGTCGCCGCAGGATTACCGCGACCAGAACGAAAGCACCTTCAAGAAGCTCTGCTACGCGGAATACAAAGGTTTCTTCCACATCGGCATGGTCACCCGTAACGACCGTGACGCGATCATCCAGCACGGCACCATGACCATGACCCGGCGCTCGGTGCTCGAGGAACTGGGCTGGGCTGACTGGTGCATCTGTGAAGACGCCGAGTTGGGTCTGCGCGTGTTCGAGAAAGGCCTGTCAGCGGCGTATTACCACACCAGCTACGGCAAAGGCCTGATGCCCGATACCTTTATCGACTTCAAGAAACAGCGTTTCCGCTGGGCTTACGGAGCGATTCAGATCATCAAGCGTCACACCGCCAGTTTGCTGCGCGGCAAGGACACCGAGCTGACCCGTGGCCAGCGTTATCACTTCCTCGCGGGCTGGTTGCCGTGGGTGGCGGACGGCATGAACATCTTCTTCACCGTTGGCGCCTTGTTGTGGTCGGCGGCGATGATCATCGTGCCGCAGCGGGTCGATCCACCGTTGTTGATTTTCGCGATCCCGCCATTGGCATTGTTCGTGTTCAAGGTTGGCAAGATCATCTTCCTCTACCGGCGTGCGATGGGGGTCAACCTGAAGGATGCGTTCTGCGCGGCATTGGCAGGGTTGGCGTTGTCGCACACCATCGCCAAAGCGGTGCTGTACGGCTTCTTCACCAGCAGTATTCCGTTCTTTCGCACCCCGAAAAACGCCGATAACCACGGCTTCTGGGTGGCGATTTCGGAGGCGCGTGAAGAGGTGTTCATCATGTTGCTGTTGTGGGGCGCGGCGCTGGGGATCTTCCTGGTGCAAGGCCTGCCAAGCAACGACATTCGCTTCTGGGTGGCAATGTTGCTGGTGCAGTCGCTGCCGTACCTCGCAGCGCTGATCATGGCGTTCTTGTCCTCTCTGCCAAAACCGGCAGCCGAGGCCGAGCCCCTACCCGCGGTCTAAATCGCTACAGATGCACTAAACGGCGGCCAATGGCCGCCGTTTTGCTTTAAGATAACCGCCATTTTGCGCGCCTTGCCCCCAGCTTTCGGAGTTCCCCATGACGGCCCACGCCGACCTTTCGCCGACCCTTCAACTCGCCATCGACCTGATCCGCCGTCCGTCCGTGACGCCGGTCGACGCCGATTGCCAGAAGCAGATGATGCAGCGCCTGGGCGATGCCGGTTTTGCGCTTGAGCCAATGCGCATCGAAGATGTGGATAACTTTTGGGCGACCCACGGCAAACACGATGGCCCGGTGCTGTGCTTCGCCGGCCACACCGACGTGGTGCCGACCGGCCCGGTGACCGCCTGGCAAATCGACCCGTTCAACGCAGTGATCGACGAACACGGCATGCTCTGCGGCCGTGGTGCGGCGGACATGAAAGGCAGCCTCGCGTCCATGACCGTGGCGGCCGAGCGTTTCGTCACCGACTACCCGGATCACAAAGGCAAGGTCGCTTTCCTGATCACCAGCGACGAAGAAGGTCCGGCGCACCACGGCACCAAGGCTGTCATTGAGCGCCTCGTCGCGCGCAAGGAACGCCTGGACTGGTGCATCGTCGGCGAGCCGTCGAGCACCACGCTGGTGGGTGATGTGGTCAAGAACGGCCGTCGCGGCTCCCTCGGCGCCAAACTGACCGTGCGCGGCGTACAAGGTCACGTGGCTTATCCGCACCTGGCGAAGAACCCGATCCACCTCGCCGCCCCGGCCCTGGCCGAACTGGCCGCCGAGCATTGGGACCATGGCAACGATTTCTTCCCGCCGACCAGCTTCCAGATCTCCAACGTCAATTCCGGCACTGGCGCCACCAACGTGATCCCGGGGGATCTGGTGGCGGTGTTCAACTTCCGCTTTTCCACTGAATCCACCGTCGAAGGCCTGCAAAAGCGCGTTGCCGACATCCTCGACAAGCATGGCCTGGACTGGCACATCGACTGGGCGCTTTCCGGCCTGCCGTTCCTCACCGAGCCGGGTGCGTTGCTGGATGCCGTTGCGTCGAGCATCAAGGACGTGACCGGTCGCGAGACAAAAGCCTCCACCAGCGGCGGTACCTCCGACGGACGCTTCATTGCGACCATGGGCACACAAGTGGTTGAACTGGGCCCGGTCAACGCGACGATCCACCAGGTCAACGAGCGCGTGCTGGCTGCCGACCTCGATGTGCTGACCGAAATCTATTACCAGACCCTGATCAAGTTGCTCGCCTGATGCTCGCCTGCCCGATCTGCAGCGAACCGCTGAACGCGGTGGACAACGGCGTGGCCTGCCCCGCCGGGCATCGTTTCGACCGTGCGCGTCAGGGGTACTTGAACCTGTTACCGGTGCAGCACAAGAACAGCCGCGACCCTGGGGATAACCTGGCGATGGTCGAAGCCCGACGCGATTTTTTGAATGCCGGCCATTACGCGCCGGTGGCCAAGCGTCTGGCCGAACTGGCTGTGCAATACGCGCCCCAACGCTGGCTGGACATCGGTTGTGGCGAGGGCTACTACACGGCGCAAATCGCCGAAGCCTTGCCGAACGCCGACGGTTACGCGCTGGATATTTCCCGGGAAGCCGTCAAGCGCGCCTGTAAGCGCAACCCGCAACTGACCTGGTTGATCGCCAGCATGGCGCGGGTGCCGTTGGCCTCCGGCAGCTGCCAGTTTCTTGCCAGCGTCTTCAGCCCGCTGGACTGGGAGGAAGCCAAACGCTTGCTCAGCCCCGGCGGCGGCTTGATGAAAGTCGGGCCGACCAGCGGCCATCTGATGGAATTGCGCGAACGTCTGTACGACGAAGTGCGTGAATACACTGACGACAAGCATCTGGCGCTGGTGCCGGAAGGCATGACGCTGCAACACAGTGAAACCCTGGAATTCAAACTGACGCTGGAAAAGGCTCAGGACCGTGCGAACCTGTTGGCCATGACCCCCCACGGCTGGCGCGCCAGTGCCGAACGCCGGGCGGCGGTCATCGAACAGGTCGAGCCGTTCGAGGTCACTGTTTCAATGCGCTACGATTATTTCGTACTTCAATAAATATTCATTTTTTGGTCTTCGGCATTTGCCGTAGGCCGGCTAAATCCGCGAATGGATTTTTCAGACCCGCAGTGAGGACATCCATGCGCCAACCCGATATCGAGATTTACCTGAAAGACGCCGACGTCGACTACAAGGCCGTCGCGGCCTGGCTCGGCACTGCTTTGGGCCCATGCACCGACTGGGTCCAGAAAGGCCAGACCTACAAGTGCAAGGCCGGCAACGTATCGGTCACCTGGTTGCCGAAAGCCGTGGGCAAATGGAACAGCCTGTTCCTGGACAGCGACCAGACCCCGTGGGAAGACGACATCGCCTGCGCCCGCGCAGCGTTTGCCGCGCTGAACGTCGAAGTGCGTTGCGCGCCGGGTAGCTGGGTCGAGGAAGAAGGTGAAGAGACAGCGGATCGCTGGATGCGCATCAGTGCGGATGGTGAAGAAGAAATCACCTGGAAAACGGCCTAAAAGCTGTACACAAAACCTGTGGGAGCGAGCTTGCTCGCCCCCACAGTGGTTATGGGTGATCCATAAAATACGGATTACAGACCTACCACATCCTCAGCCTGCAAGCCCTTCTCGCCAGTCACCACGCCGTATTCCACCTGCTGACCTTCAGCCAGGGAGCGATGCCCTTCGCCGCGAATCGCGCGATAGTGCACGAACACGTCCACCCCGTCCTCGCGCTGAATGAAGCCGTAGCCCTTGGCGTCGTTGAACCACTTCACATTGCCGGTTTCGCGCGTAGCCATGTCAGTACCCCCTTGTTTTTATTTTGAACGGCGGAGTATATGACAGCCGCCAAAACTCTCAACTCAAGTTTACTTAGGCGCTTTTTTGCCGATTTTCGGCGAATACGGCACACTATCGGCCGCCCGAGCAACCGCTCGGTTTTATTCACTCATGCAGATGCCGTATGACCCGTTCTCCGTTCCGCCGTCTTGTGTTTGGCACCCTGCGTCGACTGTTGTACCTCTGGGTTCGCTCGGAGACGATCAATCAGTCGTCGTTCACCCTCAACCTCGACCGAAGCCGTCCGGTGTTCTACGTCCTGCAAAACCCTTCGCTGACAGACCTTGCCGTGGTCGATACCGAGTGCGGCAAGGCCGGACTGCCGCGCCCGGTGTTGCCGGTATCGGTAGGTACGTTGGTGGAGCCCGCCGCGTTCTTTTACTTGACGCCAGAGCCCGATTGGCTCGGCCGCCAGGATAAGCGTGGTGCACCGCCGACCTTGACTCGCCTGGTCAGCGCGTTGAGCCAGAACGCTGCCGAAGACGCGCAGATCATTCCTGTCAGCGTGTTCTGGGGTCAGTCGCCAGACAGCGAATCGAGCCCGTGGAAACTGCTCTTCGCCGACAGCTGGGTGGTCACCGGGCGTCTGCGCCGATTGCTGAGCATCATTGTGCTGGGGCGCAAAACCCGGGTGCAGTTCTCCGCGCCGATTCACCTGCGCGAGTTGATCGACCACAACAAGGGCCATGAGCGCACCGTGCGCATGGCCCAGCGGATTCTGCGGGTACACTTTCGCAACCTGAAAGCAGCGGTGATCGGTCCGGACATTTCCCACCGTCGCAACCTGGTCAAAGGCCTGCTGAATCAGCCACTGGTCAAGCAAGCGATCCTCGACGAAGCCGAGCGTGAAAACATCTCCCCGGAGAAAGCCAAGGCCCAAGCCCTGCGTTATGGCAACGAGATCGCCTCCGACTACACCTACACCGCGATCCGCTTTCTGGAAGTGGTGCTGAGCTGGTTCTGGAACAAAATTTACGACGGAATCAAGATCAACCACATCGAAGGCGTGCAGAAGGTCGCTCAGGGTCACGAAGTGATCTACGTGCCGTGCCATCGCAGCCACATCGACTACCTGCTGCTGTCCTATTTACTGTTCCGCAACGGCCTGACCCCGCCGCACATCGCCGCCGGGATCAACCTCAACATGCCGGTGATCGGCAGCCTGCTGCGGCGTGGCGGTGCGTTCTTCATGCGCCGCACCTTCAAGGGCAACCCGCTCTACACCTCGGTGTTCAACGAATACCTGCACACCCTGTTTACCAAAGGCTTCCCGGTGGAGTACTTCGTCGAGGGTGGCCGTTCACGCACCGGGCGCATGCTGCAACCAAAAACCGGGATGCTCGCGATCACCCTGCGCAGCTTCTTGCGTTCGTCGCGGATGCCGATCGTCTTCATCCCGGTCTACATCGGTTATGAACGTGTGCTGGAAGGCCGGACCTACCTTGGCGAACTGCGTGGCGCGACCAAGAAGAAAGAATCGATCTTCGACATTTTCAAAGTCATCGGCGCGCTCAAGCAGCGTTTCGGCCAGGTGGCGGTGAACTTCGGCGAGCCGATCAAACTGGCGGAGTTCCTCGACAGCGAACAACCGGACTGGCGCCAGCAGGAACTCGGTCCGCAGTTCAAACCGGCCTGGCTCAACGAAGCCACCAACCGCCTCGGCGAGAAAGTCGCGCAGCATCTGAACGAAGCGGCAGCGATCAACCCGGTCAACCTTGTGGCCCTGGCGTTGCTGTCCACCAGCCGTCTCGCGCTGGATGATCGCGCCATGGCGCGCGTGCTCGACCTGTATCTGGCGCTGTTGCGCAAGGTCCCGTATTCGCCCCACACCACGCTGCCGGAAGGAGACGGCCGGGCGCTGATCGAGCATGTGAAGGACATGGATCTGCTGTCCGAGCAAAGCGATGCCCTGGGCAAAATCCTGTATCTGGACGAGCAAAACGCCGTTCTGATGACCTACTACCGCAACAACGTTTTGCACATCTTCGCGTTACCGGCGTTACTGGCGAGCTTCTTCCAGAGCGCCTCGCGCATGAGCCGCGAACAGATCCTGCGCTACACCCACGCGCTGTATCCATACCTGCAATCGGAGCTGTTCATCCGTTGGTCGCGGGACGAACTGGATGCAGTGATCGACCAATGGCTCGAAGCCTTCGTCGAGCAAGGTCTGCTGCGTTTTGAGAATGACGTTTATCTGCGTCCGGCACCGAGTTCTCGGCATTTCGTTCTGCTGACCCTGCTGTCGAAAAGCATCGCCCAGACCTTGCAACGCTTTTACATGACGGTCTCGCTGCTGCTCAACAGCGGTCAGAACAGCATCAGCGCCGAAGAGCTGGAAGACCTGTGCACGGTCATGGCCCAGCGCCTGTCGATCCTCCATGGCCTCAACGCCCCAGAGTTCTTCGACAAGAGCCTGTTCCGCCATTTCATCCAGACGATGCTCGATCTGGACGTGCTCAAGCGCGACGAGGCTGGCAAGCTGAGCTACCATCAATTGCTCGGCGAACTGGCCGAAGGCGCGGCCAAGCGGGTGTTGCCGGCGGAGATTCGTTTGTCAATCCGTCAGGTGGCATTGCATCGCAGTGAAGATGAGGCGGATCAGGCTTAATTTATGAAAAAACTCTTGTTACTGGGGCTTACTGCTTTGCTCGGAGCCTGCCAAACCCTACAGCCCGCCACCAAAACCAGCCTTGATGGCGAAGTCTTCTACCTGCAACGCATCGCCCTGCCGCCGGACGCCACCTTGAGCGTCAGCCTGCAGGACGTGTCCCTCGCTGACGCGCCCGCGGTGGTCCTCGACGAACACAAAGGCCCGGTCAAAGGCCAGGTGCCGCTGCCGTTTCATCTGAGTTACGATCCAACGCAGGTCAAACCGGGCCATCGTTATTCGGTCAGCGCACGGATCGAAGTGAATGGCGAACTGATGTTCATCACCACCGAGCATCACGCCGTGCAACTGGATGGCAGCGATCGGCAGCCACTGAAAATCCGCGTCGACGCCGCTCGCTAACTCTCAAATTTTGAACAAAGGAAGCTGCCATGTTCCGCCCTACCCTTCGCTTCGCCGGCCTGTGCGCAGGCTTGATGATCTCCGCCAGCGCCTTGGCGCTGTCGCTCAACGACCTGTCACAAAAAGACGCCACCGGCGGCCTCAAAGATGCCCTGACCCAAGGCGCGCAACTGGCCGTGAAGCAACTCGGCACGCCGGGCGGCTTCAGCAACAACCCGGACGTGAAAATCGAACTGCCGGGCAAACTGGGCAAAGTCGCCAGCAAGATGAAACAGTTCGGCATGGGTGACCAGGTTGATCAGCTGGAAATCAGCATGAACAAAGCGGCTGAAACCGCCGTGACCCAGGCCCAGCCAATCCTGGTGGACGCGGTGAAGAAGATGAGCGTGGAGGATGCCAAGGGCATTCTCAGCGGCGGCAAGGACTCGGCCACTCAGTACCTGAGCAAAACCAGCCGCGAACAGATCCGCGTCAAGTTCCTGCCAATCGTCAAGCAAGCCACCGACCAGGTGGGCCTGGCCAAACAGTACAACTCGTTCGCCGGGCAAGCCGCCACGCTAGGTGTGCTGGATGCGAAGAATGCCAACATCGAAAGCTACGTGACCGAGCAGGCGTTGAACGGCTTGTTCGAAATGATTGCTAAACAGGAAGAAACCATTCGCCAGAATCCCGCGGCGGCAGCGACCAGCTTGGCGAAGAAGGTGTTTGGAACGTTGTAGTTTTTGAGCGACTGAAACCCACAAAAAGCCCGCTGACCTTTACAGGTTCAGCGGGCTTTTTTTTTGCGCTATTGCTGCTGCGTGTTCAAGCTGATTCCTTTTTTACTCGGAACCACGCCGCATACAGCGCCGGCAAAAACAGCAACGTCAGCGCCGTCGCGACAATCAACCCACCCATGATCGCCACCGCCATCGGGCCGAAAAACACACTGCGTGATAGCGGAATCATCGCCAACACCGCCGCGAGCGCAGTCAACACAATTGGCCGGAAACGCCGCACCGTCGCTTCAATAATTGCCTGCCAAGGCTCGAGCCCGCCAGCAATGTCCTGCTCGATCTGATCCACCAGAATCACCGAGTTACGCATGATCATTCCGGACAGTGCGATGGTGCCGAGCATGGCGACGAAACCGAACGGCTGACGGAACACCATCAGGAACAAGGTCACACCGATCAAACCCAAAGGCGCCGTCAGAAACACCATTATCGTTCGTGAGAAACTGCGCAGTTGCAGCATCAGTAACGTCAGCACCACCACGATGAAAAGCGGCACACCAGCCTTCACCGAATTCTGCCCCCGAGCCGAGTCCTCCACCGTGCCACCGACCTCCAGCAAATACCCGTCCGGCAGTTCGGCGCGAATCGGATCGAGGGTCGGCATGATCTGCTTCACCAGTGTCGCGGGTTGTTCCTTGCCGTAGATGTCGGCGCGGACCGTCACGTTCGGCAAGCGGTTGCGGTGCCAGATGATGCCTTCTTCGAAGCCGTATTCGAGCGTCGCGATTTGCGACAGCGCCACGCTGCGACCGTTGTCAGTCGGCACCGCCAGGCTTGGCAGCAATGACAGTTCGGTGCGCTCGTGCATCGTGCCGCGCAACAAAATTTCGATCAACTCGTTGTCTTCACGGTACTGGCTGACGCTGGAACCGGTCAGAGAGATTTGCAGGAACTTCGACAGATTCGCAGTGCTCACGCCAAGCGCCCGGGCACGGTCCTGATCGACGTTCAGATACACGACTTTGCTCGGTTCTTCCCAATCCAGATGGACGTTGACCACATGCGGGTTCTCGCGCACCTTGGCGGCCACCTTACGGGCCAACGCGCGGACTTCCTCGATGTGCTCACCGGTTACCCGGAACTGCATCGGATAGCCAACCGGTGGCCCGTTCTCCAGGCGTGTCACCCGCGCGCGCAGGGCCGGGAATTGCTCCTTGAGGGCTTCGATCAGCCAAGTGCGCAGGGTTTCGCGCTCTTCGATGGTGTTGGCCAGGACGACAAACTGCGCGAAGCTCGCTGCAGGAAGTTGTTGATCCAGCGGCAGGTAAAAACGTGGCGAACCGGTGCCAACGTAAGCGACATAGTTGTCGATACCGGCGTGATCCTTGAGCAGTGCTTCGAGGCGCTTGACCTCATCGCCGGTGTTGCTCAACGAAGCGCCTTCCGCCAGTTTCAGATCGACCATCAACTCCAGACGACCCGATGCCGGGAAGAACTGTTGCGGCACAAAGCGAAACAGGATGACAGAACCGATGAACAACACGACCGTCAGGACAATGACCGTCTTGCGCCGCCGTACGCACCACGCCACCAAGCGTCTGACGCGCTGATAGAACGGCGTACCGTATGGGTCGGGCTGGCCGTCGACCGTGCCATGTTTGGCGGCATGAATCTTCGCCAGATCCGGCAGGAGTTTCTCCCCCAGATAAGGCACAAACACCACAGCGGCCACCCACGAGGCCAGCAACGCGATGGTCACCACCTGGAAGATCGAACGGGTGTATTCACCCGTGCCCGATTGCGCAGTGGCAATCGGCAGGAAGCCGGCAGCGGTGATCAGCGTACCGGTAAGCATCGGGAAGGCGGTGCTGGTCCAGGCGTAACTGGCCGCCTTGATCCGGTCGAAACCCTGCTCCATTTTGATCGCCATCATTTCCACGGCGATGATCGCGTCGTCCACCAGCAGGCCCAGCGCCAGTACCAATGCCCCGAGAGAAATCTTGTGCAGGCCGATTCCCAGGTAATACATGCAGGCGAACGTCATCGCCAATACCAAAGGAATCGCCAGCGCGACCACCATGCCGGTGCGCACGCCCAGGGAGAAGAAGCTCACCAGCAGGACGATTGCCAGCGCTTCCACCAGCACCTGAACAAATTCACCAACGCTGCTTTTCACGGCGGCCGGCTGGTCGGAGACCTTGCGCAACTGCATACCGGCAGGGAGGTTGTTCTGGATCCGGTCGAACTCGATTTCCAACGCCTTGCCCAGCACCAGAATGTCACCACCGTCCTTCATGGCCACGGCCAGACCAATGGCGTTTTCCGCCATGAAGCGCATGCTCGGCGCTGGCGGATCGTTGAAACCCCGACGCACATCAGCCACATCGGCGATGCGGAAGGTGCGGTCACCGACGCGGATCGGGAAACTCTTGATCTCTTCGACCGTCTGAAAACTCCCCGAGACGCGTAGCTGCAGTCGCTCGCTGGAGGTCTCGAAGAACCCGGCGGAGGACACCGCGTTCTGCTCTTCAAGGGCCTGCTGCACCGCCGACAACGGTAGACCCAGGGTGGCGAGTTTGACGTTGGAGAGTTCGATCCAGATCTTCTCGTCCTGTAACCCAAGCAGATCGACCTTGCCCACATCCTTGACCCGTTGCAGCTGAATCTGCACGCGGTCGGCGTAGTCCTTGAGCACCGCGTAATCAAAACCTTCGCCTGTCAGGGCGTAGATATTGCCAAACGTTGTGCCGAACTCATCATTGAAGAATGGCCCCTGGATGCCCGGTGGCAGGGTATGACGAATGTCGCCGATCTTCTTGCGAACCTGGTACCAGAGGTCCGGAATTTCCACCGAGTGCATGGAATCGCGAGCGACGAACGTCACTTGGGATTCGCCCGGACGGGAGAACGAAACGATGCGTTCGTACTCGCCGGTTTCCATCAGTTTCTTTTCAATACGCTCGGTCACCTGACGCGACACTTCCTGCGCTGTGGCTCCTGGCCAGTTGGTCCGAATCACCATGGCCTTGAAGGTGAACGGCGGGTCTTCACTTTGACCGAGCTTGGTGTAGGACAGTGCGCCGACAACGGCTAGCAAGAGCATCAGAAACAGTACGATCTGGCGATTACGCAGCGCCCATTCGGAAAGATTGAAACCCATCGGGGATTACTCCTTGTCCGCCAGATTGACCACGCGGTTGGAGCGATCCACCGGACGTACTTGCTGCCCTTCAAGCAGCACATGGACGCCAGCGGCCACCACCCAATCGCTGGCGTTCAGTCCTTCGAGTACCGGGACGGTTTTCTCGCCGAAGGCTCCGACCCGCACCGGGGTTTTCTTCAGGGTGTTGTTGGCATTGACGACCCAGACGTAGGTCGCGCCGTTTTGCGCTGTCAGCGCGGAAAGCGGCACCGACAGCGGCACCACATCGGAGGTCTGAACGAACACCCGGGCGCTCTGGCCGAGTTCAGCGGGGACCTTGCCGGTAGTGAACGCGATACGGGCGGCAAAGGTGCGCGATTTTGGATCGGCAGCCGGCGACAGCTCACGGATGCGCCCGGCGAAACGTTGGTCCGGTTGGGTCCAGAGTTCCACCGACACTGGCTGACCAACCTTGAAGCGGCCAAAGCTCTGCTCCGGCACGCTGATCAACACTTCGCGCTCGCCATCGGTAGCGAGGGTAAATACGGTTTGCCCCGCCGTCACCACTTGCCCGACTTCAACCGCGCGCTTAGCCACCACGCCATCCTGCGGCGCACGCAGCACGGCGTAACTGGCCTGGTTGGTCGAAACGTTGAACTCGGCTTTGATTTGCTTGAGGCGTGCTTCACCCGCTCGGTAAAGGTTTTCGGAATTGTCGTACTGCGAACGGCTGACCATCTGACGGTCCACCAGGGTCTTGTAGCGATCACGTTCGGCACGCACCAAGTTCAGATTGGCCTCGGCAGCGGCGACTTGGGCACGGGTGGCTTCCAGTTGCAGGCGTACATCCTGAGGATCAAGTTCCGCCAGAGGTTGATCGGCCTTGACCCGCTGCCCCTCTTCGACCAGTCGTCGACTGACTTTACCGCCAATGCGAAACGCCAGGTCCGGCTCATACCGTGCGCGGACTTCGCCGGGAAAACTTTCCATCGCCTGGGCCGAAGGCTCTGGCTGCACCACCATGGCCGGGCGGATGGTGACTTGGGGCGCCTCTTCGTGACCACACGCAGACAATAAAAACGCCAGACTAACTGGCAACGCGAGGGGCAAGGCATAGCGGAACATGGTGAAGGACCTTTCGCTAATGGTGCTTGGAATAATTATACTGAGCGGTATGTTATTAATAGCAAACTCACCAGTCCAGTATTAAAAGCGAAGAATGTCGAACAATCTTTCAGCACCCAACGGTCCGGGCCGTCCCAAGGATCTGGCCAAGCGCCAGGCGATCCTCGATGCGGCGAAAATTCTGTTTCTGAGCAAGGGTTATGCGAATACCAGCATGGACGCCGTCGCGGCCGAGGCCGGTGTGTCGAAGCTGACGGTCTACAGCCATTTCAACGACAAGGAGACGCTATTCTCCGCCGCCGTGATGGCCAAGTGCGAAGAGCAGTTGCCGACGCTGTTTTTCGAGTTGCCGGACGGCACTGCCGTAGAAACGGTGCTGTTGAACATCGCGCGCGGCTTTCATCAACTGATCAACAGCGACGAATCCGTTAACCTGCATCGGCTGATGATGACGCTGGGCAGCCAGGACCCGAAACTCTCGCTGATCTTCTTCGAGGCCGGGCCTGAGCGCATGCTGCATGGCATGGAGCGGTTGCTGACCAAGGTTGATCACAGCGGCGCGTTAAGCATCGAAAAACCGCGTAATGCGGCCGAGCATTTCTTCTGCTTGCTCAAGGGGGCGGGGAATTTCAGGCTGCTTTATGGCTGCGGCGAACCGCTGACCGGGGATGCGGCCGAGAGCCATGTGCAGGAAGTGGTGGAGTTGTTTATGCGGGCGTATCGGCCTTAGCGATGATCGTTCCCACGCTCTGCGTAGGAACGATCAGTGCTGGATCAAAGTTTCAGCGCTTTCTTCGGGTAAATATCATACCGGCTGGATTTACCGTCCAGCGCATGACTCGGCTTCGGCCCTTCGATGCATGGCGCCTTGCGCGGGCGCTTGACCACCACTCGATGGCTGGCCAACGCCAACGCCGCTTCGAGCAGTGCAGGCGCATCCGGGTCATCGCCTACCAGCGGCCGGAACAGGCGCATTTCCTTCTTCACCAAGGCCGTTTTCTCACGATGGGGAAACATCGGGTCGAGGTAGATCACCTGCGGCGGCTCGCCTTCCCAATTGCGCATTACCTCGATCGAGTTGCCCTTGAGCAAGCGCATGCGCGCCACAATCGGCGCCACGTCAAAGTCTTCCGCGCCGCGTGCCAGGCCATCTTCAAGCAACGCGCCGATCAACGGCTGACGCTCGATCAGGCTCATCTCGCAGCCCAGGCTCGCCAGCACAAACGCATCTTTGCCCAGCCCCGCCGTGGCATCCAGCACGCGCGGACGCACGCCCTGGGCAACACCGACCGCCTTGGCGATCATCTGACCGCTCCCACCGCCATACAGGCGGCGATGGGCAGCACCGCCCTCGACGAAGTCCACCCGCACCGGCCCCGGCGCATCCGGGCCCAGTTGCTGCAATTGCAAACCCTGGTCGCCGACCTGCAAGGCAAACTCACCGTCATCCACCTGCATCGGCAACCCCAGGCGCTCGGCCCATTGTTCGGCCTGTGGCTGAAAAGTCGCGGCCAAGGCCTCGACATGGATGCGGCAGGCCGCTGGTTGCTCAATCATGAGAAAACACGCTCAAAAAATTAATGATCGGCAAAAACGGCCGATAACAAAACTATCGAGCATTTTGCCAGAGCTGAGCGTCGACCGAGAAAAATGTCAGACATTCAACGCACATCGATAGGCTACATCTCGCCCCACGGCGATTTTGGCCTACGAAACTCCCAAGCACTGAGCGGCGTCAGTCACCTGTGGCAGGATTTCTTTGCCCAGGCACTGGCCGATCAGTCGGGCGATGTCGTACCGGCTTCTCTCAACTTTCCACCGGTCGATCTCGACAGCCCGATCGAACCCACTGTTGGCAGCGAACTGCTGGCTCACATCATTTCCCAGCGCGAATGCGATGTGAAAGAAACCGAGGTCCGCCCGCCCGAGCCACTGTTCCTGCCGATTGCCGAGTTCGAAATGGACCTGGCCGACAAACCTTTCCCACCGTTCCCGGTACAAGAAATTGTCGCGCAGCAGAAACAACAGGACTTCGAAAGCCGCTGGGTCCGCCCGATCGTGCTCACGGCAGGTCAACCGCTGCCAGCGTCTGGCGCCGTACCGCAACCGCGTCCGCTGCATCTGCCAATCGCCGAATTCGAACTCGATCTGCTGGACAAGCCATTCCCGCCGTTCTCGCCCGAAGAACGGGTGGAGCAACAGAAACAACTCGATTTCGATAACGGCTGGGCTCGCCCGATCGTCCTGCAAAACCTGCGAATCGCCGCCTGACCTTCAATAACAGGCCCTCAGCGACACACCTTCCACGGCCCGACATCCACATGAAAGTGATTGCGATGGGCGGCGTTGTAATCCGGACTCAAGACCACACTGAACAGGTCACAGGCACCATCGCGGACCTGACGTAAAAACCGTGCGTCCCGATTATCCTTCGGCCAATCCTTGAGCACGTTGATGGATCGGCCATCAGCCAAACGAAAACCGGCGATATCCAGCGCATCAGCGCTGGCATGCTGGCTGCGTCTGCCGTTCTCGCGGTTGTAGACGTTGCGACAGGCAAAACTGCCGAGATGGTCGACACGCGTTACCGCTTGACCGTAGATCGCTTGTGCGGCGGGTTGCAGGGCGTGGTGCTCGAACAGCGCGAACGACACCGCCAGACGGCAACTGGCGAGGAAGCTGCTGCTCAGGGCCACCTCGCCGCCTTGTACGCGCAGCGTGTTGATCAACGCACACGTCGCGTCGGGACTGTCAGCCTGATGGGTTACGCGCAATCCGGAGCTGCTCAGGGCTTGATCACACAACTGTGGATCATCGCGCAGGCGCATCAGTTTGTAGCGCGTCAGAAAATTGGGCGCGGCCTTCACGTCCAGCGGCGCCCAAGGGTTCCACTGTGGTGGCATCGATATCCAGCCACGCCAGACGCTCATCGCCGCTGTGCAGATGATTAACAGCATCAACAGCAGCCACCACCGAAACCGCATCGTCATCCTTTGAACAGTTGATTAGCCTGGGCGTACGGCATCGATCGCGACGTGAACCCGAATGTGCCCGACCTCTTGATCTCTTCGGCAGCGCGGAAGAACTCGCCGTAGGCTGCCAAGGCCAGAGCCGAACCGACACTAATCCGCTTGACGCCCATTTCGCTCAACTGCTCGACCGTCAGTTTGAGCCCACCGGACATCAATACGTTGACTGGCTTGGGCGCCACGGCGCGGACCACCGCCAACACATCTTCAGCACTGCGCAGACCCGGCGCATAAAGCACGTCGGCCCCTGCCTCGGCAAACGCCTGCAAGCGGCGAATGGTATCGGCAAGATCAGGATTGCCGTGCAGAAAATTCTCCGCGCGAGCGGTCAACATAAAGGGAAACGGCAAGCGGCGAGCCGCTGCCACGGCAGCCTCGATGCGCGCCACGGCATGCTCGAAGCAGTAGATCGGCGCGTCTTCACGCCCCGTGGCATCTTCGATCGAGCCGCCAACCGCACCGGCCTCTGCCGCACGCCAAATACTCTGTGCGCATTCAGCTGGATCGTCAGCGAAGCCGTTTTCCAGGTCGACGGCGACGGGCAGGTCAGTGGCCGCGACAATCGCCCGAACGTTTGCCAAGGTGTCGTTCAGCGTCAACGCGCCATCGGGACGGGCGTTGGAAAAGGCGTATCCGGCACTGGTGGTCGCCAGCGCCTCGAAACCCAGGCTGGCGAGCATCTTCGCCGAACCGGCGTCCCATGGGTTGGGAATGACAAAAGCCCCTGCGCGCTCGTGCAGTGCCTTAAACGCTTGGGCTCGAAGGGTGTGCGCATCCATTGGCAGGCTCCTGAAAAAGCAGGGGATCCGCTTCAGAGCAGACCAAGTTGCTCGGCAGCGGGCTCTCTGTATAGCTCAGGCAGCGGCGGCAGGCCAGGCAAACGCTGCATCAGTTTTGCGTGAAAACGTTGCGCCAGTTTGGCGGCCAGCAGGTTGTCGGCGGTGTGCAGGAAGATATAGGGCCTGCGCCCCTCTTCGATCCACACGGCGATTTTCTCGACCCACGGCAGCAGGAACGGATCGTTGGCCTCAAGCTGCGGATGGCCAATGAAACGCACCTGCGGACATTGCGTGAAGGCGGCCGGACGGGGCGGCACCCTGGGTTTTTTCGATTGGGCGTGAAGTACAGCAGGATCGGTCGATGTGCAGCTGAACAGCGCGCGGGGATCGAGGCAGATACGCTCGACACCGCGATCCAGTAGCAGGCGATTGAGCATTCTCTCGGCATCGCCCTTGGCGAAAAAGTCGTCATGACGTACTTCAACCGCCAGTGGCCGGTCCACAGCATCAATAAAACCGGCAAGCTCCGACAGTCGCTTCGGCGTAAAGCTTTTGGACAGTTGCAGCCACAGCGGTGAAACCCGTTCACCCAAGGGACTGAGCAATTGCAGGAAGGTGTCGGCAGCGGTCAATTGTTCGCGCAGATCACCGCTGTGACTGATGTCACCGGGGAACTTGGCAGTGAAGCGAAAGTGTTCGGGCATGGTTTGCGCCCAACGCTGCACGGTGGTCGCAGCCGGGCTCGCGTAGAAGGTCGTATTGCCTTCCACGGCGTTGAATACACGGGAATAGAGATTCAGAAACTCAGCGGGTTTGGCGTCTGGCGGATAAAGATAATCGCGCCAGGCGTTTTCACTCCAGGATGGACAGCCCAGGTAGTAAGGCAGTCGCATCAGATGTACAGGTCGAGGCCCAGCACATCCGAATCCCAATCGACAAAACCGGCGGTGCTCAGGTAACTGGCAAGGGCCTTTGCGACACTGTTGCTCATGGCACGGTGATAAAGCATGTCTTGTTGACGGGCGGGAAGATTGCTCAAGCGTTGCGCAGAGGCTTTGGCAGCGCGGGCAGCCATTTGCGCTTCGGATGGAATTTCCAACTCGCCGTCGATATCGACGTAGTCGTCATCCGCCACAGGACCTTTGCGAGGCTTGCGTTTGATGGGGTAGGACTGAGAGGGAACGCCGTCTATACGCATGAGTACATGTCCGGGATCAATGATGGCAGTTTAGTGGCTCATGGCCCGCTTCGCAAACTGCCGAGTGATAACTAGAACACATAAAATGGAAAAGGTTTAAAAGCTGGGGATATAGAACGACGATTGGCAACATCCGATAGATTGCCTGCTCGCGAAAGGCCCCATCGGCTTCGGAATCAACGCGCTTTCGGCGTTGCCACTTTATCGCGCAAGTACACCGGCTGAGCCTCATCAGCCACGATCGCTTCGCCGCGCGCCCAGGCAAAACGCGCCAGGGTCAGCAGGTCCTCAGCGTGAGGCAGCATGCCCGCATCCTGCCCGGTCAGGCTGACGGCGATTCGCTCGGCATACCCCCAACCAGTGCCGGCGCCAAACCACTCACCGCTGGCGTCAGCCGGCAACGCGGCGACTTCAGGCGGCAGCACCGCTTCATGGCCGACTAGCCGCATCTCCCCCGCCGTTTCGCGGTAGCAACCCCAATACACTTCGTCCATGCGCGCATCGATGGCGGCCACAACCTGGTTTACGCCATGTTCGCGATAGGCCCGCTGCGCCAGCACGGCCAGGTTCGATACTGGCAACACCGGACGATCCAGCGCAAACGCCAGCCCCTGCACCACGCCGACGGCAATCCGCACGCCAGTGAAGGCACCCGGCCCACGCCCGAAAGCGATTGCATCGACCGCTTGCAAGGTGGTCCCGGCATCCGCCAGCAACTGCTGAATCATCGGCAGCAGCTTTTGCGCATGCAGGCGTGGGATCACCTCGTAATGGCTCGTGACTTTACCGTCATGCAGCAAGGCAACGGAGCAAGCTTCAGTCGCGGTGTCCAGGGCCAGCAAGGTGCTCATCGATGTTTCCGTAAGAGAGGTCAGAAAAAGTGCGTCAGTATAAACAACTACGGCCCGCAAGCGGGCCGTAGAAGATGAAGCGATTCAGACTTTTCAGCTCAGTGCTTCAAGCACCTTGCCGGTGATCACTTCAACCGAGCCGACGCCCGCAATGTGGCTGTATTTCGGCTTGCCATCAGTCGCAGCAGACAGCGTCTGGTAGAACTCGACCAAAGGTTTGGTCTGGGAATGGTAGACCGACAGGCGATGACGCACGGTTTCTTCGGTGTCGTCCTTGCGCTGCACCAATGCATCACCGGTGATGTCGTCCTTGCCGGCGATCTTCGGCGGGTTGTAAACAGTGTGGTAAACACGGCCGCTGGACTCGTGAACACGTCGACCGGCGATACGCTGAACGATTTCTTCGTCATCGACGGCGATTTCGACCACGTGATCCAGTTCCACGCCGGCTTTCACCAGGGCTTCAGCCTGAGGAATGGTGCGCGGAAAACCGTCGAACAGGAAACCGTTGGCGCAATCGGCCTGGCTGATGCGTTCCTTGACCAGGTTGATGATCAGGTCATCGGAAACCAGACCACCGCTGTCCATGACGCTCTTGGCGATCAGGCCCAGTTCGGTGCCGGCCTTGACCGCGGCACGCAGCATGTCGCCGGTGGAGATTTGCGGGATACCGAACTTTTCGGTGATGAACTTAGCCTGAGTACCTTTACCGGCCCCGGGAGCTCCCAGCAGAATGACGCGCATCGATGTGCTCCTCAATTTTTTATATGGATAACGTCAGATTCGCCTCGTGGGGCCAATCTCAAAAAAGGGTCGTGACCGCCCAAACGGTCAAAGGCTGATCAAGATACACAGCAGGCCCGGAGCACACAAGCCGCCGAAAGTCGGAGAAACCCGCGCCTGATGTGGCCTATCGTCGGGGTAACCCTAGTCGCAACCCCATCACTAACTGTCGCCTGGCCGCACTTTTCAACCCCTCGCCCACAGGCACCTCGACGCTCGCGCCGAGTGCCTTGACCCACGACGAGAACCTTAGCCGGTATTACGCAAACCGGCGGCAATCCCCGCCACAGACACCAGAAGCGCCTGTTCTACCGGGCTGCCCTGCGCCACTTCCTGTTGTCGCGAACGCGCCAACAACTCAGCCTGCAATAGATGAAGAGGGTCGAGGTAAGTGTTGCGCAAGCGGATGAATTCAAGTGTGGCTGGGCTATGCGCCAGTAGCTGCGACTGACCGGTCAGCCCCAGAACCACCGAGCAGGCCTGCGACAATAGGTCGCGTAAATGCGCGCCCAAAGGGAGCAGATCCGGCTCGACCAAGCGCTCATCGTAAGACTGGGCGATATCGGCATCGGCCTTGGCCAACACCATTTCCAGCATATCAATGCGCGTGCGGAAGAACGGCCACTGCTCACGCATCTGCCCCAGCAGTTCACCTTCGCCGCGCTCCAGCGCTTTGCTCAGCGCAGCTTCCCAACCGAGCCACGCCGGCAACATCAGACGCGTCTGGGTCCAGCCGAAGATCCACGGGATCGCCCGCAGGCTTTCAATCCCGCCGGCGCGGCGCTTGGCCGGACGACTGCCCAGCGGCAAGCGTCCCAGTTCCTGCTCCGGAGTGGACTGGCGGAAATACTCGACGAACTGCGGATTCTCCCGCACCACGGCGCGATAAGCGCTGACACCGTCAGCGGCCAATTCGTCCATCAAATGGCGCCAGGCAGGTTCCGGTGGCGGCGGCGGCAGCAAGGTCGCTTCCAGTACCGCGGCCAGGTACAGATTGAGGTTCTGCTCGGCGATGTCCGGCAGGCCGAATTTGAAACGAATCATTTCCCCCTGCTCGGTGGTACGGAAACGCCCCGCCACCGAACCCGGCGGCTGCGACAGAATCGCCGCGTGTGCCGGGCCGCCACCGCGCCCCACGGTGCCACCGCGACCGTGGAACAACAGCAGCTCCACTTGCTGCTCGCGGCAGATGTCGACCAAGCGCTCCTGCGCCCGATACTGTGCCCAGGCCGCTGCCGTCGTGCCGGCGTCCTTGGCCGAGTCAGAGTAGCCAATCATCACTTCCTGCGGCCCTTGCAGGCGCGAGCGATAACCGGGTAACAGCAACAGTTTTTCAATCACTGGGCCGGCGTTGTCGAGGTCGGCAAGGGTCTCGAACAGCGGCACCACGCGCATCGGCCGCAACACGCCAGACTCTTTGAGCAGCAGTTGCACGGCCAGCACGTCGGAAGCGGCGCCGGCCATGGAGATCACATAAGAACCGAGCGATGCGCCCGGCGCGGCAGCGATTTCGCGGCAAGTCGCCAGCACTTCGGCGGTGTCGGCGGACGGTTTGAAGTATGCCGGCAGTAACGGCCGGCGGTTGTTCAGTTCGCGCATCAGGAAGGCAATGCGCTCTTCCTCGCTCCAGTTCTCGTAGCGGCCCAGGCCCAGGTAATCGGTGATTTCGTTCATGGCCGCGGTATGTCGCGTCGAGTCTTGACGCACATCGAGCCGCACCAGGAACAGCCCGAACGTCACCGCCCGGCGCAGGCAATCGAGCAGCGGCCCATCCGCAATCACGCCCATGCCGCACTCATGTAGCGAGTTGAAGCACAGCTCCAGCGGATCGAGCAGCTCGCGGTTGTTTTGCAACACATCGGCGGGTGCCGGCGTGGTGGTCGTCAAGGAGGCGTGAGCCCAGTTACGCGTCGCGCGCAGGCGTTCACGCAGCTGCTTAAGCACCGCGCGGTAAGGTTCGGCGCTGTCCCCGGCCTTGGCCTTCAAGTCATCGCTGGCCTGCTGCATCGACAATTCGGCCGCCAGGTGATCGACATCGCGCAGGTACAAGTCAGCAGCCATCCAGCGTGCCAGCAGCAAAACTTCACGGGTGACGGCAGCAGTTACATTCGGGTTGCCATCCCGGTCACCGCCCATCCACGAGGCAAAGCGAATCGGTGCGGCCTCCAGCGGGAGGTGCAGGCCCGTGGCGTCATGCAGCGCTTTATCAGCCTTGCGCAAATAGGTGGGGATCGCCTGCCACAGCGAATGTTCGATCACCGCGAAACCCCATTTGGCTTCATCCACCGGGGTTGGACGGGTGCGGCGGATTTCTTCGGTGTGCCACGCTTCGGCGATCAGGCGCTGCAACTTCGTTTGAATCTGCTCGCGTTCGGCTGTGGTCAGGTCACGATGGTCCTGGGCGGCCAGTTGCGCGGCAATGGCGTCGTACTTCTGGATCAGCGTGCGGCGCGCCACCTCGGTCGGGTGAGCGGTGAGGACCAATTCGATCTCCAGCCGCCCCAGTTGCCGGGCCAGGGATTCAGCACTATGGCCTTCAGCACTCAGGCGGGCCAGCAGTTCCGGCAGTACCCGCGCTTCGAACGGCGCAGGCTGTGACTCTTCGCGACGGTGAATCAGCTGATATTGCTCGGCGATATTGGCCAGGTTGAGAAACTGGTTGAACGCCCGCGCGACCGGCAGCAACTCTTCTTCGCTCAATTGGTTGAGGCTGGCGCTCAGCTCAGCGTCCATTGAACCGCGACGGTCGGCCTTGGCGCCCTTGCGAATCTGCTCGATCTTGTCGAGAAACCCGTCCCCGTACTGTTCACGAATGGTGTTGCCCAACAGCTCACCCAACAGGTGAACATCCTCGCGCAAGCGTGCATCAATATCGGTCATCAGCAGTTCTCCAGCGAAAATCCGGGTGTGCTTTGTCATTAGAGAGTGCCGTTGTAAAGCGGTTCTTACAAGCGGACGACGATGGGAATGCTGTTCGCCTGAGAAAGTTTTGGGATTGGGGATTGGTGGGTGTATATCCGTTTGTGCGGTGTTGGCGGGTGACGGTTTCGCTTTTACAGCGAGTCACCAAGGCAACGTTCACCATTAGACGACGAAGGGACTTTAAACCTTGGGCGTTAAAGCTAGTCTGAAGAGTAAGCCTTACACCGGCTGCCGCCGGCGATTGCCGGACACTGACACTGCCTGCCACGAGCAGCTGCGCACTGAGGTCATTATGAAAATCCGCGAGCTTGCCCATCACTGGGAAGAAAACGCCAAGGGTCGCCTGACCGACACCGGATACTCGATTCATCTGGATGTGGAGGCTGCCGCACGGCTGGCGGCAATTATCGATATGTACCCCAAACGGCAGCCCGTAGAACTGCTCGGCGAGCTAATCGGCGCCGCCCTGGAAGAGCTCGAAAAGAGCTTTCCGTATGTGAAGGGCTCGACCGTCGTGGCCACCGACGAAGAAGGTGATCCACTGTACGAAGACGTCGGTCCGACTCCGCGCTTTCTCGCATTGTCCCGCCGTCATTTGCACGATTTGTCGGCCGTCGACGACAAACAGAAACACTGATTAGCGCACTTCTTTCACCCTCCAACACTGCGGACTCCTGGCCCCCTACAGGGCCGGGAATACGGCTGCTTGAGGCAAGAGCTCCCGGTTTAGAGCCTTGCCCGCCCGGTCAAAGTTTTTTTGGGCGATAGGCCATATTCTCTGAACTTTCGAAAAACGCCTCGGGTCACACCCAGTAACCACACTTGGGACGGCCGTTTTAGAACACCCCCGGAAATTGAGGGTCGCGGTACCTTGCCCAAGATGGATTTTTAAGTTTTTCAGGAGTTTTTCCAATGGAGTTGAAGACCATGACGACCCGAACTGCCAGATCCTCGTTCCCCCCTCTGCGTAGCCTGAAACTGGCTGCACTGGCCATCGGCAGCAGCTTCGTTCTGGCCGGCTGTGCCGGTAACCCGCCAAGCGAGCAATTCGCCGTAACGGAATCGGCGGTCAACAGCGCCGTCAGTGCCGGCGGTACCGAGTTCGCCGCAGTGGAAATGAAGTCCGCGCGGGACAAGCTCAAACAAGCCGAAATCGCCATGCACGACAAAAAGTATGACGAAGCCAAAGTCCTGGCCGAACAGGCCGAGTGGGACGCACGCGTGGCTGAGCGCAAAGCCCAGGCTATCAAAGCGGAACAGGCTGTGAAGGATTCTCAGAAAGGTGTTCAAGAGCTGCGTCAGGAAAGCCAGCGCACCGTGCAGTAAGCGGCGCGGCACGACGTAATTCTTACTCGATTAAAAGGACGAAACCACCATGCATAAACAATTGATGATCCCTGCCCTGCTGGCCGCAAGCGTTGCACTGGCTGCCTGCTCCACGCCGCCGAACGCGAACCTGGAACAGGCCCGTAGCAACTACACCGGCCTGCAAACCAACCCGCAAGCCAGCAAAGTCGCGGCGCTGGAAACCAAAGAAGCCGGCGATTACCTGGACAAGGCTGACAAGGCTTACCGGGACAAAGAAGACCAGGCCAAGGTCGACCAACTGGCCTACCTGACCAATCAACGTGTTGAAGTGGCGAAGCAAACCATCGCCCTGCGCACCGCGGAAGCCAATCTGAAAAATGCTTCTGCGCAGCGTGCCCAGGCTCGTCTGGAGGCCCGCGACGCGCAGATCAAACAATTGCGGGACAGCCTGAACGCCAAGCAAACCGATCGCGGTACCTTGGTGACGTTCGGTGATGTGTTGTTTGGCACTGACAGGGCGGATCTGAAGTCCAGCGGTCTGGTGAATATCAACAAACTGGCGCAGTTCCTCTCGCAAAACCCTGATCGCAAAGTGATCGTTGAGGGCTACACCGACAGCACGGGCACCGCCAACTACAACCAGTCGCTGTCCGAGCGTCGTGCCGGTTCCGTGCGCACGGCGCTGGTGAAAATGGGCGTTGATCCCGCGCGTATCGTGGCGCAGGGTTACGGCAAGGAATACCCGGTGGCCGAGAACAGCAGTGTCTCGGGCCGTGCGATGAACCGTCGGGTGGAAGTGACCATTTCCAACGACAACCAGCCAGTGATCCCGCGCTCGGCGGTTAGCGCGAACTAAGCCTCTGTGCTGAAACACAACAGCCCCGCCTGAGTCGATCAGGCGGGGCTGTTGCTTTTCAGATCGGGCGCTACGGTTGCAGTTTTTGCGGGGATTCCTCACCCACGCAGCGCACGGCTTTTTTCTTGTTGTTGACCAACACGCCGCTCAGGCCTTTCTGTTCGGTGTCGAACATCACCAGCACGCCATCGATGCATTGCGCGACTTGCGGGGCCGGTTCCAGGGAGACTTTGTAGTCTTCGCCCGGCACCGTCTTGAGCATGGTGAAGTCGCTGAGCAGCAGCGCATCTTCGGGTTTGGCGAAGTGCAGGTAGCCGTAGAACCATAGGGCTGCGACAGTGCCGAGGATGCTGCAGATACCGGTGATGATCAGCGGGATGGCGTTACGTTCTTCACTCATTGCGGGCTCTCTGTTGGTTCATCTTCAGAATTTTTCGGCGCCGGGTAGTTCGGGACTTCGCCCAGGCGACGCAGACCGTTGAAATGCTGCGGGTCGTCGAGATAACGCAGCATGACTTTGCGCCAGACCGGGTCGGCGAACGTCTGCACATGACCCCCACGGGTTAGTTGCAGCACCCGCGGCGGCGGCGCAGCTTGATACAGACGGATGCCGTTGGAAAGGGGCACGATCGGATCGTCGATGCTGTGGTAGATCAGTTTCGGCACGCCATTGAGCTGCGCCATGGAATAGATCGCGCTGTCGCCGTCCGGCACCAGCCACGATAGCGGGACCTGGAACGTCCAGAACACCCAAGAGTTGCTCAACGCATAGCGACCGACACTGCGGTAACTGGCGGGCACGCCGTCGAGGACGAAAGCCTTGAGTTGTTTCTGGCGTTCGGGGTGCTGAACCAGATAATGCACGGCCATCGAACCGCCAAGGCTTTGGCCCAGGAGGATCAGCGGCTTGCCCTTGACCTCCGGCGCCTGATCGAGCCACTTGAACGCGGCGTCGATGTCCTGGTAGATCTCTGGCAACGTCGGTTCACCCTCGGACAGACCGTAGCCGCGATAGTCCAGCAGCAGCACTTGATAGCCTTCTTTGGGTAACCACCAACTCCCCCCAAGGTGCATGGGCAGGTTGCCGCCATTGCCGTGCAAATGCAGCACCGTGCCTTTGACTTCGACACCTTGTTTGGCCGGCAACCACCAGCCGTGCAGCTTGAGGCCGTCAGCGGTGGTCAGGGTGACGTCGCGGTATTCGAGTTTGGCTTTTTCCGGGGTAAACAGCTGGCCAGGCTCGGGGTAGAACAGCAGCGAGCTGCAACCGTTCAGGGTCAGCAGCAGGCAAAAAATGCCGAGGAATCTCATCCGTTGAAACCTCGCGAAAATGGAGTTGGTACACCGCGCCCACATTTGGACGGCGTACACGTTAGAGGATATTGGAGTAATCCGCTTCGATCCGGTCCAGGCTCAGGTGATTGAGGAAGTTGGAGAAGCACATCCATGCCGACAGCGCGTTCAGGTCACGGAACTGATCCGGCAAATACTTCGGTGGCACCACCAGCCCTTCATCCACCAACTGACGCAAGGTCCGCATGTCTTCCAGCGTGGTCTTGCCGCAAAACAGCAGCGGTATCTGCTCAAGCTTGCCTTTACGCACGGCCAACTGAATGTAGTTGTAAACCATGATAAAGCCCTTGAGGTAGGACAAGTCTTTGGTAAATGGCAGACCTGTCGGCACCGAGCCACGGAAAACCCGACTGGCGTTGCCGTAGCTTTCCGCCATTTCAAAACCTTGCTCGCGGAAGAACTCAAAGATCTGCAAGAAGTCAGCGCCCTCTTCCACCATGTGAATGGCACGGGTGCGGTTGGTCAGTTTGCGCAGGCGACTTGGGTACGAGGCGAAAGTGATGATTTCCATCAGGATCGCCAGGCCTTCCTGAGTCACCGTCGACGACGGCGGACCTTTGGAGAGGAAGGTGCAGATCGGCTGGTTCAGGCCATTGAGCGTGGTCCCCACATGCACCAGCCCTTCGTGGACTTCCAGAGCGCGCACGTCACGGTCGTTGAACATCGCGTCGGCGCGGATCTTGATGTAGTCGGCGCCAGCCGCCGCATCGGCGACGATCCCGTCGGACTCGAATACGCGAATGGTTTCCTCGGCCTCACCGAATACCTTGTTCAAGCGGGTTTGCAGCAGGTGGACGGCTTCCTTGGCGGTGAGGATTTTCGGTTCGTCCTTCAGGTCGCCACGGCCATCGATATTGTTCAGGTAATCCGAGAGCATCAGGCCGAGGTCGGAAAGGGTCGGGTCGCCGGCGTGGAACGCGTCGGAAGCGGCACCGTAAAGCTCCTGTGAAATCAGCCCGAAATCCTCGGTGCCGCGCGCTTCGAGCATGCGCACCACCATCCGGTATTCCTTGCACATGCGGCGCATGATCTGGCCAACCGGGTTGAACTGACCCAGCTGACGGGTGATGTCGCGCTCGATGTTCTGGAATTCCAGCTTCACCTTGCTGGAGTCGAACGACAGGGGCCGATTCAGGTAGTAATCGCGGTCCACCGCCGGCATTTCCTTGCCCTTGGCCTTGAGGAAACCCTTGCGGATGCTGTCGTCCCACTTGACTGCATCGAGGACGCGAATCGGCGTCTGCGCCAGCACAATGCGATCGGACAACATGCGTATCGTCTGCTGGTAATCGTCCACCCGAAACTCCTGTAGAAAAACCGTTTACGTGCTGGGTTATTTGGCTTTGGCCAGGCGCTGATAGCGCACGGCCTCGACGAACACATCGGAATTGGCCGGGTCGTCAAGGTAGGCGAAGACCTGGTCCAGATTGTTGTTGATCAACACGCCGTCGCCGTCGTCGGTCTGGAAGCCTTCGCCGCTGAGGACTTTTTGCCTCAGGGCCTGGTTGATCTGCTCGATATCGAGGTGATAGACCACCAGCTCATGCTTATCGGTGAGTTCAAAACCTAAGAGAGTGAAATGCCCACCGAATTGCGCCGGCACCTTGGCCGACAGGTACCAGCGACTGCCATGGCGGGTGACCGTGAAGGGATAGGCTTCACGCTCCTTGGGTTTAGCCTTGAAGTAGCTGACCGCCTGATAGTGATTGTCGCCCAGGTGTGTCAGATGCAGACTCAGCGGTTCACCCCAGGCGTTAGTGCTGGTCCATTTGCCGAGCAACCCTTTAGGCGCGGGTTCACCCGAGGGCAGCGGCTCCTTGAAGGTCACCAGACAGCCACTGAGCAGCAGGAACGACAAGGCGATCACAACGACACGCCAGGCTTTCATTCAACACTCCCTATGAACACACTTCGCCCTGCGATCGCGCCCACGCTCTGCGCGGAAACGATCAGTTGCCTACACCGACGCCAATACCAAATGCATGTAGCGAGTCAGGATGCCGAGCATTTCGGCTTCGGCGACAGGCTCGGCGTCGTTGAGCAGACCCTGATATTCCATCCGTCCGATAATCGCCGTCAACACCTTGGCATCCTGTTGTGGCTCGCGGGAACCCAATACCTCGAAAAAATGGCAGGTGCCTTGCAGAAGAATTTGCTGATGCGAGCGCACCAACATCGCCAGGCGCGGGTTCAACAAGGCCTCCTGACGAAACGCCTGTTCGGCCATCAAGTGTTCGCGACGGTTGTGCAATTGGCGCTGCACATAATCGGCGGTCAGGCGTGCGATATCGTCGGCCAGCTGTGAACGGGACTCGGGGCTGCCATCGCCATAAGCAACCATTTCGCGCAGCAGGCCCTCGTTGTTGGCCCACAGCTTGGCCATGAATGCCGCGCTGCGTTCCACGTATTGGGCAAAGGTATCGGTGAGCAGGTCATCGATATCCTTGAAATAGTAAGTGGTGGCCGACAGCGGCACACCGGCCTCTGCGGCCACCGCGCGGTGACGCACGGCCCGCACGCCATCGCGCACGACAATGCGCATCGCCGCATCGAGAATGTCCTGTCGACGCTGCTCACTGCCCTGTCGGCTGGCCTTGCGACCCTGGTACTGAACACTTTCAGCGACCGCAGTGGCGACGTCCGCTGCACCCTCTTGAGCAATTGCACGGTTCACGACAGGTATTCCTCTCTTACTTCAAAAGTAACCAATTAATACGTTTGTACCAGACAGGCAATAAAAAGCCGCCTGTTTTAGGCGGCTTTTTTATTGAAACACTTACGCTTGTGGCCGCATGTGCGGGAACAGGATCACGTCGCGGATCGACGGTGAGTTGGTCAGCAACATCACCAGGCGGTCGATGCCGATACCTTCACCCGCCGTTGGCGGCATGCCGTACTCCAGCGCACGCACGAAGTCGGCGTCATAGTGCATGGCTTCGTCGTCGCCGGCGTCCTTGTCGGCCACCTGCGCCATGAAGCGCTCAGCCTGATCTTGCGCGTCGTTCAACTCGGAGTAGGCGTTGGCGATTTCACGGCCACCGATGAACAGTTCGAAACGGTCGGTGACGTTCGGGTTGTCGTCGTTACGACGGGCCAGCGGCGACACTTCGAACGGGTACTGAGTGATGAAGTGCGGCTGCTCCAGCTTGTGCTCGACCAGCTCTTCGAAAATCATCACCTGCAGTTTGCCCAGACCTTCGAAGCCCAATACCTTGGCGCCGGCCTTCTTGGCGATGGCGCGGGCCTTGTCGATGTCGGTCAGGTCGTCAGCGGTCAACTCAGGGTTGTACTTGAGGATCGAGTCGAACACCGACAGACGCACGAACGGTTCGCCGAAGTGGAACACTTTGTCGCCGTAAGGCACGTCGGTGCTGCCCAGAACCAACTGCGCCAGCTCGCGGAACAGTTCTTCGGTCAGGTCCATGTTGTCTTCGTAGTCGGCGTAAGCCTGGTAAAACTCCAACATGGTGAATTCAGGGTTGTGACGAGTCGAAACGCCTTCGTTACGGAAGTTCCGGTTGATCTCGAACACCTTTTCAAAACCACCGACCACCAGACGCTTGAGGTAGAGCTCCGGCGCGATGCGCAGGTACATGTCCATGTCCAGGGCGTTGTGGTGTGTTTCGAATGGCTTGGCCGCTGCACCACCTGGAATGGTTTGCAGCATCGGTGTTTCGACTTCCAGGAAGTCTCGCTTCATCAGGAAGCTGCGGATGTGCGCGATGACTTGCGAACGAACGCGGAACGTCTGGCGCACGTCGTCGTTGACGATCAGGTCAACGTAACGCTGACGATAACGGGATTCGGTGTCGGTCAGGCCGTGGTGCTTGTCCGGCAGCGGGCGCAGGGATTTGGTCAGCAGACGCACGCGGGTCATTTCGACGTACAGGTCGCCCTTGCCGGAGCGCGCCAGGGTGCCTTCGGCGGCGATGATGTCGCCCAGGTCCCAGGTTTTCACCGCGACCAGGGTTTCTTCAGACAGGGTTTTACGGTTGACGTAAACCTGGATGCGCCCGGACATGTCCTGGATCACCATGAACGAGCCACGGTTGAGCATGAGACGACCGGCAACCTTGACCGGGATTGCAGCTTCTGCCAGCGCTTCCTTGGTCTTGTCCGCGTACTGTTTCTGCAAGTCTTCGCAGTAGTTGTCGCGGCGAAAGTCATTCGGGAAGGCATTGCCCTTGGCGCGCTCGGCAGCCAGCTTTTCCTTGCGCAGGGCGATCAGGGAGTTTTCTTCCTGTTGCAGGGCTTGCGGGTCGAGTTCTAGGTCGCTCATGTCTTTAAAAATTCCATCACGGGTTCGTTGCCCCCACCGATGGCAGGGGACTTAAGGTCTTGACTGGCGGTTTACAGGCCTTGCTTCAGGCTGGCCACCAGGTATTCGTCGATATCGCCGTCGAGCACTTTGTCGCAGTCACTGCGTTCGACGTTAGTACGCAAATCCTTGATTCGCGACTGGTCGAGCACGTAAGAGCGAATCTGGTGACCCCAGCCGATGTCCGACTTGGTGTCTTCCAGGGCCTGGGAGGCGGCGTTGCGTTTCTGCACTTCCTGCTCGTACAAGCGCGCCCGCAACATTTTCATCGCGGTGTCTTTGTTGGCGTGCTGGGAGCGTTCGTTCTGGCAACTGACCACGGTGTTGGTCGGTACGTGCGTAATACGGACGGCCGAGTCGGTGGTGTTGACGTGCTGACCACCGGCACCGGAGGAGCGGTAGGTATCGATGCGCAGGTCCGACGGGTTGATGTCGATTTCGATGTTGTCATCGATTTCCGGCGACACGAACACGGCCGAGAACGAGGTGTGGCGACGGTTACCGGAGTCGTACGGGCTCTTGCGCACCAGACGGTGCACGCCGATTTCGGTACGCAACCAGCCAAAGGCATATTCGCCCTTGATGTGGATTGTGGCGCCCTTGATCCCGGCGACTTCACCGGCCGACAGCTCCATGATGGTCGCGTCGAAACCGCGTTTGTCGGCCCAGCGCAGGTACATGCGCAGCAGGATGTTGGCCCAGTCCTGGGCCTCGGTACCGCCGGAGCCGGCCTGGATGTCCAGGTAGGCGTTGTTGGCGTCCATCTCACCGCTGAACATGCGACGGAATTCGAGTTTTTCCAGGGACTCGCGCAAACGCTCGACTTCGGCAGCGACGTCATCGACGGCGGCCTGGTCTTCTTCTTCGGCGGACATCAGCAGCAGGTCTTTGGCGTCGGCCAGGCCTGTGTGCATTTCGTCGAGGGTTTCGACGATCTGAGCCAGCAGGGACCGCTCGCGGCCCAGCTCCTGAGCGTATGTCGGGTTGTTCCAGACGGCCGGATCTTCAAGCTCGCGATTGACTTCAGTCAGACGCTCATGCTTTTGATCGTAGTCAAAGATACCCCCGAATAGTTTCGGAGCGCTCGGACAGGTCCTTGATACTGTTAAGGATCGGGTTGATTTCCATGGCGGGCAGCACTCGTTGGCGAACTTTTGAAAGCCGGCGAGTATAACGTAATCAGCCTGTCACGGCAGCCCGCCTAGCGGCTTTTAGGGGCGAATGAACCTGATGGCTCATTCAATCCCCACCTGATTACGCCCATTGTTCTTCGCCAGATACAGCCCTTTGTCCGCCGCCAAGATCAATTGACGGCAATCGCCGCCCGATTGCGGGGTCATGGTCGACAGGCCGATGCTGATGGTCAGGCTCGAACCTTCGGCCGGGACAACATGCGGAATCTTTAGCGAAGCGACCGTCTGGCGCAGTTTTTCCGCGACCAGTCGCGCGCCGCCCGGCGAAGTATTGGGCAGCACCAAGGCAAATTCTTCGCCGCCATAACGGGCCGGCAGGTCCGAAGGTCGCGCGCTGGCATCACGGATCGCCGTGGCCACTTTGCGTAGAGCCTCATCGCCTTCAAGGTGGCCGAAACTGTCGTTGTAGGACTTGAAGTAGTCGACATCGATCATCAGCAGAGACAGTTGACTTTGTTCTCGCAGCGAGCGGCGCCACTCAAGCTCCAGGTATTCGTCGAAATGCCGACGGTTCGACAGCCCGGTCAGACCGTCTGAGTTCATCAAGCGTTGCAGCACCAGGTTGGTGTCGAGTAACTGCTGCTGGCTGACCCGCAACGCGCGGTAAGCGGCGTCGCGTTGCAGCAACGTCATGTAGGAGCGCGAGTGATAGCGGATGCGCGCCACCAGTTCGATGTTGTCCGGCAACTTGACCAGGTAATCATTGGCCCCGGCCGCAAACGCCGCGCTCTTGATCAGCGGGTCCTCCTTGGTCGACAGGACAATGATCGGGATGTCCTTGGTCGCCGGATGGTTGCGGTACTCACGCACCAGGCTCAAACCGTCAAGACCGGGCATCACCAGGTCCTGGAGGATCACCGTCGGCTTGATGCGGATCGCCTGGGCGATGGCCTGGTGCGGGTCGGCGCAGAAGTGGAAGTCGATGTTATCTTCGTTCGACAACCCGCGACGCACCGCCTCGCCAATCATTGCCTGATCGTCCACCAACAACACCATGGCGGCGTTTTCGTCGGTTTTGAAGCCGTCGTGCTGTAAATCATTCATGAGCAGTCACCTGAGTACTACTTGGGCCAGATTGCTGTGAAAAGCCTTCATTTTTGGAAGATTTCCAGCAATCTTGGCGCTATCTTTTCCAGTGGGCGAATTTCCACAGCGGCATCGATGGCCGCTGCCGCCTTCGGCATGCCGTACACCGCACTGCTGTTCTGATCCTGAGCGATGGTCAGGTAGCCCTGTTGGCGCATGAGTTTAAGCCCCTGTGCGCCATCACGTCCCATACCTGTGAGCAAAACACCCACCGCATCGCCGTTCCAGTAACTGGCCACACTCTCGAAGAACACATCGATCGAGGGCCGGTAGATCTCGTTGACCGGTTCGGCGGTGTAGGCCAGCGTGCCGTTTTTCAACAAGCGAATATGGTGATTGGTGCCCGCCAGCAGCACCGCGCCAGCCCGCGGAGGCTCGCCTTCCTGGGCCAGGCGCACGTTCAGGCCGCTGGCGCTGCTGAGCCATTCGGCCATACCGGCAGCGAACACCTGATCAACATGCTGCACCAGCACGATGGCGGCCGAAAAATCTCGCGGCAATCCCTTGAGCAATACTTCCAGTGCGGCCGGCCCACCTGCCGATGAGCCAATGGCGATCAGGCGCTGGCGCGAAGCCGAACTGCGCAGCGGGCTCGGGGCGGCTCGCTCCCGATTGCCCCGGTCACCGATCAGCCAACCGATGTTCATGATCTTGCGCAGTAACGGGGCCGCTGCTTCTTGGGCATTGCCGGCACCGATGGCCGGCGTATCAACCACATCCAGCGCTCCGTGGCCCATGGCCTCAAAGACTCGATGCACGTTCTGCACGCGGTCGACCGTAACGATGACAATCGCGCACGGCGTAGCCGCCATGATCCGCCGGGTCGCCTCCACCCCATCCATCACCGGCATGATCAGGTCCATCAGAATCAGATCCGGCGTATTTTCAGCGCAACGCTGCACCGCCTCGGCCCCATGACTGGCGACCCAGACCACCTCGTGCGCCGGCTCGAATGCCAGGGCGCGGCGCAGGGCCTCTACGGCCATGGGCATATCGTTGACAATCGCTATTTTCATGCACGCGCTCCTCCAATGAGCTCAACCACCGCGTCAAGCAGGGCGTCGTCATGAAAACTGGCTTTGGCTAGATAATAATCGGCTCCAGCGTCCAGTCCACGTCGACGGTCCTCTTCACGATCCTTGTAAGACACCACCATCACCGGAAGGGATTGCAGGCGATTGTCCCGACGCAATAATGACACCAGTTCGATGCCATCCATACGTGGCATATCGATGTCGGTGATCAGCAGATCAAAATCCTCCGATCGCAAGGCGTTCCAGCCGTCCATACCGTCCACCGCCACCGCCACGTCATAGCCGCGATTGAGCAACAACTTGCGTTGCAGCTCACGTACGGTCAGCGAATCGTCAACCACCAGAATCCGTTTTCGAGCCGCTTCAACCGCCTGGCTGCCTTGACGGGCAATGCGCTCAAGACGCCCGGTATTGAGCAGTTTGTCCACCGAACGCAGCATGTCTTCGACGTCGACGATCAGCACCACCGAACCATCGTCGAGCAAGGCCCCGGCGGAAATGTCCTGCACCTTGCCCAGACGCTCATCCAGCGGCAAAACAACCAACGTCCGCTCGCCGATAAAACGCTCGACCGCCACGCCGTAAATCGCCTCACGCTCGCGAATCACCACCACTTTGAGGGTTTGCTGACTGTTCTGGCTCGCCGGACGCTGCAACAGTTGACTGGCCGCGACCAGCCCGACATGCCGGCCTTCGTGCCAGAAATGCTGACGACCTTCGACCTGGAGAATGTCCGACGGCTCCAGATCGCACATCCGTTCGATGTGGGCCAGCGGAAAGGCATACGCCTCGTCACCGACTTCCACCACCAGACTGCGCACCACCGACAGGGTCAGCGGCACTTGGAGATGGAAGCGACTGCCCTCGCCCGCCGCCTGTTCCAGCTCGACCGCGCCGCGCACCTGGCGGACCATGTGCTGGACCGCGTCCAGTCCGACGCCGCGTCCGGAGACTTCGGTGACCGTGTCGCGCAGGCTGAAACCCGGTAGAAACAGGAAGGTCAGCAGCTCTTCTTCACTCAATTGCGCGGCGGTTTCGGCCGGGGACAATTGGCGCTCGATGATGCTGCGGCGGACCTTTTCCAGATCGACGCCATTGCCGTCATCGCTCAGCTCCAGCACCAGCAAACCGGCCTGATGGGAAGCGCGCAAACGGATCAGGCCTTCAGCGGGTTTGCCCGCCAATAGCCGCTGCTCCGGGGATTCGATACCGTGATCCACAGCATTGCGCAGCAGGTGAGTCAGCGGCGCTTCAAGTTTTTCCAACACGTCGCGGTCGACTTGAGTTTTCTCGCCCTCGATCTCCAGTCGCACCTGCTTGCCGAGGCTGCGCCCGAGGTCGCGGACCATGCGCTCTTGCCCGGCCAACACATCGGCAAACGGCCGCATGCGGCAGGCCAGCGCGGTGTCATACAACACTTGCGCCCGCTGGCTGGCCTGCCAGGCGAACTCATCCAGTTCGGCATTCTTTTCCACCAGCAATTGCTGCGACTCGGCCAGTAGCCGACGAGCGTCTTGGAGGGCCTCCTGTGCTTCTAGACTCAAGGCATGTTCCTTGAGGTGGACGTTGAGGTTTTCCAGCGCCCGCAGGCCGTTGCTCTGCATACGTTTGAGGCGTTGCATGGTGGCCAGGTGCGGTTTGAGCCGCAGGGTTTCCACCAGGGATTTGCTCGACAGATCAAGCAGGCTGTTCAGGCGTTCGGCCGTGACCCGCAGCACCCGCTCACCGTTTTCGGTGGTGCGTTTGGCCTTGCGCGGTGGCTCTGCGGGTTGCAGTTCGGCGACCGGGATTGGCGCCTCGACCTTGGGCGTCGGTGGTTCGAGCTGAAGTTCCGCCATCACAGGAGCGGCAGATGCAGCGACCGGCGTGGGCGTCGCCCTCGGATCAAGCAACCGCGCCATCAACACCACATAGGCCTCGATTTCCGCCAGTTCAGGGTTGTTGTCCGGTGTCGCAATGCGCATCAGCAAATCGGTGCCTTGCAACAAGGCATCGATGTGTTCGGGCCGCAAGTACAGGCGCCCTTCCTGGGCACTGACCAGGCAATCTTCCATCACATGCGCGACGCTGACCCCGGCGTCGACACCGACGATCCGTGCCGCGCCCTTGAGTGAGTGCGCCGCGCGCATGCACGATTCCAGGTGATCGGCCTGGGTCGGGTCGCGCTCCAGCGCTAGAAGACCTGCGCTCAGCACCAGCGTCTGGGCCTCGGCTTCCAGACTGAACAGTTCCAGCAAAGAGGCGTCGCGCATTTGCTCGGGGGTCATGTAAGGCTCCGGGTCACGGCGGACAACAGCTGATCTTCATCCAGCCACCGCAGGCTGCGACCTTTGAAGGGCAACACGCCGCAGGTGTATTTGGCGCTGGCCTGAGTACCAGAGCGGGAAGCCGCCTCGAGGACGCGTTCGTCGATGGCGTGAATCCCGTCCACTTCATCCACCGGTACCACCACCGGTCCGCCATGGGCGGCGATGATCAGCATGCGCGGCATGACCCGCGCGCCGGACGCCACGCTGCTGGCGCCGTCGAGCCCCAGCAACTCCACCAGCGACAGGCACGCCACCAACGCGCCGCGCACATTCGCCACGCCGAGCAAGGCCCGGGAGCGTTGGTGCGGCAAGGAATGAATCGCTTGCAGCGGCGCCACTTCCACCAGACTGCGAGTGGCCAGGGCCAGCCATTCTTCGCCCAGGCGGAACATCAGCAGCGAACGGGTTTTCACCTCGCGCTCAACCGTGCTGGAGACGTGCCCGTGGTCTTCCTGCTGTAACGCGTAGCGGTCGAGCAAGCGCGTAGCCGCAGCCGAATACACCGCGCAATTGCGGCAGTGAATGTGATCGCTCAGCAGCGGGCAGGACTTGTCGCCGTGGACACCGATGCGGTTCCAGCAGTCGTCGATGGCCTGGGCATCTTCATGGGTGAGGTTAAAGGTGTCGACGGCGTTCATCGGTTACGCTCACTGCGGGCGGCGCGGTCCTGCAATCGTCTGGCTCCTGCCGTGTCGCCCAAGGATTGCAGCAACGCCGCCAGGTGCATCAACGCGTCGGGATGTTGCGGGTCGAGGTACAGCGCCTTGCGATAGAAACCCTGAGCCTCAAGGACTCTGCCGGCGACATCGCTGAGCAGGCCCAGCCAGTAAAAGACCTGGGCCACGGGCTCGTGACTGCGCAAATAGCTCTCGCACGCGGCGCGCGCCTCGGCGCTTTTGCCTTCGTTGGCCAGTGCGGCGATGTTCGCCAGCAGTGTGGCGGTGTCCGGGTTGGCGACTTTCGTTACGACAGGGAGCGGCGTCACCGTTGCGAAGGGTCGACTGCGAACGGGCGGCGGCGTCACGGGGCGCACCGGTTGGCGCACGGGCAGAGGCGTCGGAACGAACGTCGCAAAATGCTCCGGCTCAGGTGCGCTTTGACGACTGAACGCAAAGGACTGCGGGATGCCGATCGACCGCATGCCAAAACGGCCGAGCAAACTGCCCTCCGCCGGGCCAATAAACAGCACGCCGTCGACGTGAGTCAGACGCTTGAGCACTTCGAACACTTGCTGCTGGGTCGGCTGATCGAAATAGATCAGCAGGTTGCGGCAAAACACAAAGTCATAGGGGGGGTCATTGACCAGCAACGTCGGATCCAGCAGATTACCGACCTGCAAACGCACTTGTTCGAGCACTCGCCCGCTGAGCCGGTAGCCCTCGACTTCGGCGGTGAAATGCCGGGCGCGAAAGGCGATGTCTTGACCACGAAACGAATTCTTGCCGTACAGGGCGCGCCGGGCTTTTTCCACCGACAACGGACTGACGTCCATGCCTTCGACCTTGAACTGGTGCGGCTGTAACCCGCCATCGAGCAACGCCATGGCGATGGAATACGGTTCTTCCCCGGTGGAACACGGCAGGCTGAGAATCCGCAGCGCGCGCATATTGTTGATGTCGTTCAGGCGTTTGGTGGCCAGTTTCGCCAATGTGGCGAAGGATTCCGGGTAACGGAAAAACCAGGTCTCGGGGACAATTACCGCTTCGATCAGCGCCTGCTGCTCGTCCTGCGAACCCTGCAAGGTGTGCCAATACTCATCGGCCGTCAGCGCTTTGGATGCCGTGCTGCGCTGGCGCACCGCGCGCTCGATGATCGCAGGTCCCACCGAGGTCACGTCGAGACCGATGCGCTCTTTAAGGAAATCGAAAAACCGCTGATCGCTGCTCATGGCCGCTCCTCGAATAGCGCCCGGTCCAACGGCTGCGATGGAAACAGCAGTGCGCGAACCTGATCGTCCAGCAGATCGGCGACCCGCACCCATTGCAGCAAACCCTGGGCATCTTCACGCACCGGCCCGAGGTACGGCGCCTGACGATTGTCCAGGCCATAGGGCTGAAAATCCGCCGGATTGCAGCGCAAGGTATCGGTGGCCTGTTCCAGAATCAGCCCGAGCCATTGCGCCTCAGCGGACTCGTCCGGACGGTAATTGACCAGCACCAGGCGGGTGCTGGTGCGGGCCTGGGCCGGTTGGCCGAATGTCAGCGCACTGAGGTCGATCACCGGCACCACCGCGCCGCGGTAAGCGAACACCCCGGCCACCCATTCCGGCGCGCGGGGAATCGGCTTCAACGGCAGGCGCGGCAGCACTTCCGCCACCTCGCTGGCCTGCAAGGCATAGCGCTCGTTGCCGATGCGGAACACCAGAAACAATGATTGCAACGCCGGCTTCACGGCGGCGCGTTTGGCCGTGGGTTCGCTCATCAGACTTTGAATCGCGAAACGCCGCTGCGCAGCCCTACGGCCACCTGGCTCAGTTCGTCGATGGCGAAACTGGCCTGGCGCAGGGACTCGACGGTCTGGCTGCTGGCATCACCCAGCTGCACCAGCGCGTGGTTGATCTGCTCTGCGCCCGTGGCCTGGGCCTGCATGCCTTCGTTGACCATCAACACCCGCGGCGCCAATGCCTGTACCTGATGGATGATCTGCGACAACTGCTCTCCGATTTGCTGCACTTCAGACATGCCACGGCGCACTTCTTCAGAGAACTTGTCCATGCCCATCACCCCGGCTGACACCGCCGACTGGATCTCGCGCACCATCTGCTCGATGTCGTACGTAGCGACGGCGGTCTGGTCCGCCAGTCGCCGCACTTCGGTGGCGACCACGGCAAAACCGCGACCGTATTCACCGGCCTTTTCGGCCTCGATGGCGGCGTTGAGGGACAGGAGATTGGTCTGGTCGGCGACCTTGACGATGGTCACCACCACCTGATTGATGTTGCCGGCCTTCTCATTGAGGATCGCCAGTTTGGCGTTGACCAGATCGGCCGCGCCCATCACCGAGTGCATGGTCTCTTCCATCCGCGCCAGGCCTTGCTGCCCGGAACCGGCGAGCACCGAGGCCTGATCGGCGGCGGTGGACACTTCGGTCATGGTGCGCACCAGATCCCGCGAAGTGGCGGCAATCTCACGGGACGTTGCGCCGATTTCGGTGGTGGTGGCGGCGGTCTCAGTGGCGGTCGCTTGCTGTTGCTTGGAGGTGGCGGCGATCTCGGTCACCGACGTGGTGACCTGCACCGATGAGCGCTGGGCCTGGGACACCAGGGACGTCAGCTCGGCCATCATGTCGTTGAAGCCGGTTTCCACGGCGCCAAATTCGTCCTTGCGCGCCAGGTTCAAGCGGTTGCTGAGATCACCGGTGCGCATGATTTCGAGAATTTCGACGATCCGGTTCATCGGCGCCATGATTGCGCGCATCAACAGCAGCCCGCAGAGGGCGGCGGCCATTACCGCGATTAGCAGGGAGATGCCCATGATGGTTTTAGCGGTGACCACCGCGTCATCGATGTTCGCGATTTCCTGGTCAGCCACCGCTTTGTTTTCGCGGATGATGTCATTGAGCTTCATGCGACCTGCGGTCCAGGCCGGGGTCAGTTGCTCGTTAAACATCTTGATGGCTTCAGCTTCCTGATTGCGCTTATGCAAATCGAGCACTGCAGCCAGCACCTTGTTGTAGTCGTCATGGCGCTTTTCAAAAATGGCGTACTCGACCTTGTCTTCCTCCGTGGTGACCGTGCTTAAGTAGTTACTCATCTGCCCTTGCAGCTGCACCTCGAAGTTTTTGAAGTTTTCGGCCTCTTCAGCGCTGAAGCCCTGCCCCTCCTTCAAACCCAGCATTTCCTGGGTCCGCAGATACGTGTCGACCCAGGCACTGCGGATCATCGAGCTGTAATACAACCCGGGCAGCGCGTCTTCACGGACGTTGGCTTCGCTGGCTTCGATCTTCAACAGCCGGGAATACGAGACGACGACCATCAGCAGCATGATGGCGATAATCACCGCAAAGCTCGCCAAGATGCGTTGGCGCAACGTCCAGTTCTTCACAGTCAGTCCTCGGGGCGGAATTTCAAATGATGCGCAGTATAGCCGAGGGCGGGGTTACATCTGGAAAGGGTTGCGCACCACTTTTCATCACCGGCAAAAACAGCCGGAATTGGCCTTGAGGGGAGGGGGAGCTCGTAGCGCGACTGAAGCCGCCTTCGCGGTGATCCGACTTGCCCGCGAAGGCGGCCTGATGACTTACACGCAAGCCTGTCGCACCTGCTTCTCCAATTCAGCCTTCAACCCCGGTTCAAGCTTGAGCTGACGCGCCAGTTCATCGAGGTAGGACTTTTCCATGAAGCTCTCCTCATCCACCAGCATCACACTGGCGATGTACATCTCTGCGGCCATTTCCGGTGTGCTCGCGGCACGGGCAACGTCGGCCGGGTCCAGCGGTTTGTTCAGTTCGGCGTGCAGCCAGTGCTGCAACTCTTGATCGGTATCGAGTTTGGTGAATTCACCTTCGATCAGCGCACGTTCACGCTCATCGACATGGCCATCAGCTTTAGCGGCGGCCACTAGCGCTTTGAGAATCGCCTGGCTGTGCAGCTCGACTTGCTCTGCGGGCAAACGATCAAGGGTTTGTGGTTCGCTTGTTGTATTAGAACGTGGTGCGGTGCCCTGCTGGGCTTGCCAGTTACCGTACGCCTTGTAGGCAATCACACCCAACGCAGCCAGACCGCCATAAGTCAGGACCTTGCCGCCGACACTGCGCCCTTTCTTGCTGCCCAACAGCAAACCCATGGCACCGGCCGCCAACGCCCCGCCGCCTGCGCCCGAGAGCAAACTGCCGAGGCCGCTCGAACCGCCGCCGCCGAGCAATCCGCCCAAGCCACCGCCAGTGGCCTTGTTATGTGAGCCGCCGGCCTTGTTCTGCAACATGTCCTGACCGGACCTGAGTAGCTGATCGAGCAATCCACGCGTGTTCATTTGCCGCCTCCAGAAAAGGGGTTAACCAGATCAATAAGGCCACCAGCCTAGTTCGAAAGTGCCTGGCATCCACGGTGCGAGAGTGCTTCGAGATGTTGCGCAGCGCTGTTCAGCGGACCACGGGCCTTCAGAAAAATGGATATACACTGAATCAAATCTATAAAAACCGCCCACCGGGTACGTTCCCCCATGATGACCTTGCGTCAGATCCGTCATTTCATCGCCGTGGCCGAGACCGGTTCAATCTCAGCCGCCGCGCAAACCGCGTTCATTGCTCAGTCCACCTTGACCCTGGCCATCCAGCAATTTCGGCCTGTTCAACCGTCACGCCAAGGGCATGACGCTGACCCACCAGGGCCACCAATTCCTACGCCAGGCGCACCTGATTCTGACAACGGTGGACAACGCCAAACGCAGCCTGCAACAGAGCACCGATCAGGTCGCCGGGCAGTTGATTATCGGCGTGACCAGCCTGGTGGCCGGTTACTACCTTGCGGATCTACTCACCCGCTTCCAGCGCGCCTACCCCAACGTCGAGATCCGGGTGATGGAGGACGAGCGCCCTTACATTGAGCATTTGCTGGTCAGCGGTGAGATCGATGTCGGCGTATTGATCCTCTCCAACCTCGAGGACCGCCACGCCTTGCAGACCGAAGTGCTGACCCACTCGCCGCATCGGTTATGGCTGCCGGCCCGAGAGCCGCTGATGGACCACAACGCCCAGCGCATGTGGGCAGCGGCCTCCCTACAACCGCGCATCACCTTAGTGGACCCATTCCTGACCGTTGCCCGCGAGCAGCCCCACGGCGGACGCAAGCCATCTATAAGACGGCCGCGCCCCAGTCACAGGGAGCAGCATGCCCACACAAGAAAAGAGAACCCGAAAAATGGCTGGCGCGCGTTGCCGAGGCGAGCACCGAACAAGTCGAAGCGGCGATCCTCGCCGCTCACCGCGCCTTCGCCGGTTGCTGGACATCGCCAACGCCATCGAAAAACAAGCCGGCCTCTTCGCCCGTTTTGTCTTTTCGAGTTGAAGAACTTCTGGCCCAACAACTGGATAAACTGACCGACCTGGACGCCATGAAGGCTAAGTGGGCAATACGTGCCGAGCGTAGCCTTGACTGAAAAAGCGGAAAGCGACCTCGTCGCGACTCATGAGCATGACCTAGACGTTGTTGGCGCTGAGGCTGCCATCGAGATAATTTCGACGATCTTGCAATCCTTCCAGCAACTGGAAAAAATTCCCGGATCGGGCACGCCTTCTGTGGTGCCAGATGTGCGTGAACGGGTAATTGCCGACATCCAGCGGCAGCACGATGCCCACTGCTGGATGTCGCCCATCATTAAAACCGCGACACACTCCTCATCGCCTCCACCAGATACCGCATCGCAATCTGGTCGCTTTCCGACAGCTCCCGATAGCGCTCCAACAACTTCATCTCGTCCGAACTGACCCGACGCCTTCTGCGCGCAGTGGTCAGGCAAGGAAGGATGCCCAGCAACTGGGTGATGCCTTGTACTTTCGTCATCGACGATGTCCTTCTATAAGCCCGAGAAAACTTCAAAAACCGCATCGCCCTCTCCTTTTTGCAGTCGCCGGCCTGAAGGGCTGAGCCCGGCCATAAATACAGAATAGAAACTATCGCGGCGGTGAAAAGCGTTTTTTAGAGTAATTAGTCAACAAAAACAGGAATGCCCTATAAATCAGAAAGTACTGTCAGAAAAATTAACCGGCCTGTCTTGTTTCATCGCCACGAAGCCAAAGTGCTACCCATCATTTTTTCTACACGACCGAACGGTTGAAGCTATTTGCAATCTGTTTGATGTCCGTAGCGTTTGGCCGAGGGCATGTCCGAACCTTTATTTTTGATCCAGCACGTGCCAGGAACGGCCCGGGATTTGTTCACGACAGGTTGAACTTATGCACCGCAGGAATTTGCTCAAAGCATCCATGGCCATCGCTGCCTACACCGGATTATCAGCCACCGGCCTGCTGGCTTCGCGGGCCTGGGCCGGTACCGGCGCGGCGGATGGCGAAGCTCAGGCGTTCGACTTCGAAGCACTGAAAATCCAGGCCAAACAGCTCGCCGGCCATCGGTACCAGGACACCAAGCAGGTGCTGCCGCCGACCCTGGCGACCCTGACACCGCAGAACTTCAACGCGATCCGTTATGACGCCAACCACTCACTGTGGAATGACCTCAACGGTCAGCTGGATGTGCAGTTCTTCCACATAGGCATGGGTTTCAAGCAACCGGTGCGCATGTACAGCGTCGACCCCAAGACGCGTCAGGCGCGGGAGGTGCATTTGCGCCCTTCCCTGTTCAACTATGAAAAAACCACGGTCGATACCAAACAGCTCACGGGCGACCTGGGGTTTTCCGGCTTCAAGCTGTTCAAGGCCCCGGAACTGGACCAGCACGACGTACTGTCCTTCCTTGGCGCCAGCTATTTCCGTGCGGTCGATGCCTCAGGCCAGTACGGGCTGTCGGCACGCGGCCTGGCGATTGATACCTATGCCAAGAAACGTGAAGAATTCCCGGACTTCACCAAGTTCTGGTTCGAGACCCCGGACAAGGACAGCACCCGTTTCGTGGTCTACGCCCTGCTGGATTCACCGAGCGCCACCGGCGCTTACCGTTTCGACATCGACTGCCAGGCCAGCCAGGTTGTCATGGGCATCGATGCCCACATCAACGCGCGCACCGCCATCGAACAACTGGGCATCGCGCCGATGACCAGCATGTTCAGCTGCGGCACCCATGAACGACGCATGTGCGACACGATTCACCCGCAAATCCACGACTCTGATCGCCTGGCCATGTGGCGCGGCAACGGCGAGTGGATCTGCCGCCCGCTGAACAACCCGGCCACCCTGCAATTCAACGCCTTCGCCGACACCGACCCGAAAGGTTTCGGTCTGGTGCAGACCGATCATGAGTTCGACAGCTATCAAGACACCGTCGACTGGTACAGCAAACGTCCGAGCCTGTGGGTAGAACCTACGACCTCGTGGGGCGAAGGCTCTATCGATCTGTTGGAAATTCCTACAACCGGCGAAACCCTGGATAACATCGTTGCATTCTGGACCCCGAAGAAACCGGTCGCGGCCGGCGACTCACTGAACTACGGCTACAAGCTGTACTGGAGCGCACTGCCACCGGTCGGCACGCCGTTGGCGCGGGTCAACGCCACGCGTTCGGGCATGGGCGGCTTCATCGAAGGCTGGGCGCCTGGCGAACATTACCCGCAGGTTTGGGCTCGACGGTTTGCCGTGGATTTCACGGGAGGCGGTCTGGACCGCTTGCCTGAAGGCGCAGGGATCGAGCCGGTGGTCACGTGCTCGAATGGGCAGGTCAAGGATTTCAACGTGCTGGTGCTGGATGACATCAAGGGTTACCGCATTACCTTTGACTGGTACCCAGCCAATGACAGTGTGGCGCCGGTGGAACTGCGGTTATTCATTCGTGCTCATGACCGCACGTTGAGTGAAACCTGGTTGTACCAGTACATCCCGCCTGCACCTGAAAAGCGCAAGTACACCTGACAGCTGTAGAAACGCAAAAGCCCCGACCAAACGGGTCGGGGCTTTTGGGTTTTACAGCGTTAATCAGTCGCGCAAATCCGACTCATAAATCGGCTGTTCACGATGAGTGGCCCGCTGATACTGCGCCGGCCATATGGCCTTGCGTCCACCCAGGTCATCATCGGCATGCAGCGGCCAGTACGGATCACGCAGCAGTTCACGGGCGAGAAAGATGATGTCCGCCTGGCAGGTCCGAAGAATGTGCTCGGCCTGCGCCGGCTCGGTGATCATTCCTACCGTGCCGGTGGCAATGCCTGACTCCTTGCGCACTCGTTCAGCGAAGCGGGTCTGATAACCGGGACCTGTAGGAATCTCGGCGTTGGCCGCGGTACCGCCCGACGAGACGTCAATCAGGTCTACACCCAACGCCTTGAGGCGTCGCGCCAGCTCGACCGTTTCATCGGGATTCCAGCCGTCTTCCACCCAATCGGTGGCCGACACCCGCACGAACAGCGGTAGCTCTTCAGGCCACACCGCACGCACCGCTTCGGTGACTTGCAGCACCAGCCGGATACGATTCTCGAACGAACCACCATATTGATCGCGCCGCTGATTGCTCAGGGGCGAAAGAAACTGATGCAACAGGTAGCCGTGGGCGGCGTGTATTTCCACCACTTTGAAACCGGCGATCAGTGCTCGCTGGGCCGAAGCGACAAAGGCCTGAATGACGTCAGCGATCTCGCCATCATCGAGTGGCTTGGGGTGGGTGTGCTGAGGGTCGAAAGCAATCGGCGATGGGCCCACCGGGATCCAGCCACCGTCTTCGGGTTTGATGCTGCCATGTTTGCCGATCCACGGCCGATGGGTGCTGGCCTTACGCCCGGCGTGGGCCAACTGAATGCCGGCCACCGCGCCTTGTGCCGCAATGAAGCGAGTGATGCGTTGCAAAGGTTCGATCTGTTCATCGTTCCACAGACCGAGGTCCTCGGCGGTGATGCGTCCGTCGGCGGTCACCGCCGTGGCTTCGGTAAACACCAGGCCGGCCCCGCCGACAGCGCGGCTGCCGAGGTGGACCAGGTGCCAGTCATTGGCCAGTCCATCGACGCTGGAGTATTGGCACATCGGCGACACCGCAATGCGGTTGAGCAGGGTCAATTGGCGAAGGGTATAGGGTTCAAGCAGCAGACTCATGGGGCACCTCTCGAATCAGTGGGCAGGCTCCAGGGTTCTGTTTGAAAAGTCGACGAGTGACAGGAAAAAGGTGCAGCACCCGCCCCCGCGGGCAAAAAATCGACAAGACGTCACAAGGATAATCAAGCAGTGCTTAGAGACTAGTCGACATCGGGGATGGGGGAAGGGTTCAGATCGATTGGGTGCCCGCCGTTCACATCAACGCGGTTCGATATGGGCAATCATCAACTGCACCGTCTCGTTGCCACGAAACTCATTGAGGTCGAGTTTGTAGGCCAATTCCACCCACTTGATGTTCGGATTCGGCCAGATGTCGCGGTCGATGCCGAAGGCAATACCATCCAGCTTCACCGAACCACATTCACTTTTGAGCACCACTTTGAGGTGCCGCTCGCCGACCACCCGCTGCTCGACCAACTGGAACACGCCGTGGAACAGCGGCTCCGGGAAGTGCTGCCCCCAAGGTCCGGCATGACGCAGGGCGCGGGCCAGTTCCAGGTGGAATTCCTCGACCGCCAACGTGCCGTCCGACAGCAGGCGCCCGGTCAGGTCTTCTTCGCGTAATTGCCTACGCACTTGCGCATCAAAGGCTTCGGCAAACAACGGAAAATTCGCTTCCGGCAGCGTCAGGCCGGCGGCCATCGCATGGCCGCCGTATTTGCTGATCAGATTCGGATGCTGCGCCGCCACCACGCTCAACGCGTCGCGAATATGAAAACCCTGAACCGAACGCCCCGACCCCTTGAGCAAGCCATCGCCGGCATCGGCAAAGGCAATGGTCGGACGGAAATAGCGTTCTTTCATACGCGATGCAAGGATTCCGATGACACCTTGGTGCCACTCGGGATCGAACAGGCACAGGCCGAACGGCATCGACTCGACCGGCAAATCCTTCAACTGAGCCAGCGCTTCACGCTGCATGCCCTGCTCAATGGATTTTCGGTCCTGGTTCATGCCATCGAGTTGAGCGGCCATTTCACGCGCCAGACCGGCGTCTTCGGTGAGCAGGCATTCGATGCCCAGGCTCATGTCATCCAGACGCCCCGCCGCGTTTAGACGCGGGCCAACAATGAAACCCAAGTCGGTAGAGGTGATGCGCGTGTGATCACGCTTGGCGACTTCGAGGATCGCCTTGATCCCCGGCCGAGCGCGCCCGGCGCGAATCCGCTCCAGGCCCTGATGTACCAGAATCCGATTGTTGGCATCCAGCGGTACCACATCGGCGACGCTGCCCAGGGCCACAAGGTCCAGCAACTCGCCGATGTTCGGCTGCGGCTTGCTCTCGTACCAACCGAGGCTGCGCAAACGCGCACGCAGGGCCATCAGCACATAGAAAATCACCCCGACGCCGGCCAGCGCCTTGCTCGGAAACTCGCAACCCGGCTGATTCGGATTAACGATGGCATCGGCCAACGGTAACTCGTCACCGGGCAAGTGGTGGTCGGTGACCAGCACCTGGAGCCCGGCCTTTTTCGCCGCCGCCACGCCTTCAACGCTGGAGATGCCGTTATCCACAGTGATCAGCAGCTGTGGTGTACGGGTCAGCGCCACTTCAACGATTTCCGGCGTCAGGCCGTAGCCGTACTCAAATCGGTTCGGCACCAAATAGTCGACGTGAGCCGCGCCCAGCAGGCGCAAGCCCAACATGCCCACGGTACTGGCCGTCGCGCCATCGGCGTCGAAGTCACCGACAATCAGAATCCGCTGACGCTGCTCGAGCGCTGTCACCAGCAACGCCACCGCTGCATCGATGCCTTTGAGTTGCTGGAATGGAATCAACCGCGCCAGGCTCTTGTCCAGTTCCGCCTCGGACAGCACGCCGCGCGCCGCGTACAGACGGGTCAGCAGCGGCGGCAGATCACCGAGGAATGGCAGGGTGTCGGGCAACAGGCGAGGTTCGATGCGCATGGGGTGACAGGTGCTTCTCTTGAATACGTAGGATAAAAACGGGTAACGCGGACCAGCAGCGAATTATCAGCCGCGTTCGCCGCTCAGCCACTGCAACTGGACTTCGTGCTGACCACGGTCGTCGGTGACGAAAATCGTCCCTTCGCTGATCATCACGTCCCACTTGATAACCCGGGGCATGTCTTTGGCCAGGGTTTCCAGGACTTCCTGCGGAACAGCAGCGATGTGCACGTTTTTCAGGTTCTTGATCGCCGGAATCACTTTGGTCTCCCAGACGCGCAGGCTGCCGTAAGCCAGCAGGCTGGTGCGCTCGGTGCGACGCGAGCACCACGTCAGGCGATCGGCGTCTGGCTGGCCGACTTCGATCCAGTGCAGGACACGGTCGTCCAGGCTCTTTTCCCACAAGGCAGGTTCGTCCACGTCTGACAGACCTCGACCGAACGCCAACTGCTCGTTATACCAAAAGGCGTAGGCCAGCAGCCGCACGGTCATGCGCTCTTCGGTTTCCGAAGGGTGACGGGCGATGGTCTGCTTCACGCTCTCGTACACGTTGCGGTCGAGGTCGGTAAGGTTCAGTTCAAACTTGTAGGTCGTGGACGGCTGGGCCATGAACGGGCTTCTTGATACGGGGAAAGGCGGCAAGTCTAACCGATGCGGTAGGTAATCCACGAATTGAAGGCGATCAACCTTGGTCGTCTGACGTTCGGCTATGTTAAAACCCTGTATTCGCTCAACCTTTGTCCTACAGGATCCAGCATGCCGCTCACCGGAAAACCGCTTTCAGGTCTGAAAGTCATTGAATTGGGTACGCTGATCGCCGGGCCGTTTGCCTCGCGCATTTGCGGAGAGTTTGGTGCCGAGGTGATCAAAATCGAGTCCCCCGATGGCGGCGATCCGTTGCGCAAATGGCGAAAACTGTATGAAGGCACCTCCCTGTGGTGGTTCGTCCAGGCGCGCAACAAGAAATCCCTGACCCTGAACCTCAAACACCCCGACGGCCTGGCGATCCTGAAAAAACTGCTCAGCGAGGCGGACATTCTGATCGAGAATTTTCGCCCTGGCGTGCTGGAAAAGCTCGGCCTGAGCTGGGAAGTCTTGCACGCACTGAACCCGAAACTGGTGATGGTGCGTCTCTCGGGTTTCGGTCAGACCGGGCCGATGAAGGATCAGCCGGGCTTTGGCGCCGTCGGTGAATCCATGGGTGGCTTGCGCTACATCACCGGGTTCGAAGACCGGCCACCGGTGCGCACCGGGATTTCCATCGGGGACTCGATTGCGGCGTTGTGGGGTGTGATTGGTGCGCTGATGGCGTTGCGTCATCGCGAGGTCAACGGGGGCCTCGGCCAAGTGGTGGATGTGGCGCTGTATGAAGCGATCTTCGCCATGATGGAAAGCATGGTCCCCGAGTTCGACGTATTCGGCTTCATCCGCGAACGCACCGGCAACATCATGCCGGGCATCACGCCCTCCTCGATCCACACCAGTGCCGACGGCAAACATGTGCAGATCGGCGCCAATGGCGACGCGATCTTCAAACGCTTCATGCTGACCATTGGTCGCGAGGACCTGGCCAATGACCCCGCGTTGGCGAGCAACGACGGACGCGATAGCCGCCGCGACGAGATTTATGGGGTGATTGATCGCTGGGTTAACTCGCTGCCGCTGGACACCCTCATCGAGCAGTTGAATCGCGCCGAGGTACCGGCCAGCCGGATCTTCAGCGCTGAAGACATGTTCAGTGACCCACAGTACCTGGCCCGTGAAATGTTCCTGAAGGCCAAGTTGCCGGACGGCAAAGATTTCAAGATGCCGGGAATTGTGCCGAAACTATCAGAGACCCCCGGTACATCGGAATGGGTCGGGCCGCAGTTGGGCGAACACAATGCGCAGGTACTCAACGATCTTGGTTATGACAAGGAACAGATCGCAAAACTGCGTGCAGACGGGGCCATCTAAGCTGAAACGCCTGCTTTCATCAGCACTCGAACTCGCCCAAGGCTGGCGGGCTTTGGCGCCGTTCATCTTATTATCGTGCCTTGGCGCTCCCGCCTCGGCGCAACCCAAAGAGACGCTGATCTGGCTGCTGCGCGATTTGCCGCCAACGATGATTCTCGAAGGTCCGAAAAAAGGACAGGGAATCATCGATCAACTGCTGCCGCTGTTGATCGCCGGCATGCCGCAATACCAACACACCCTGATGCGAGTCAATCGGGCCCGCGGCATGCAAATGCTCCACGAAACGTCGTTTACGTGCGACCCCTCGCTGGTCTGGACCCAAGAGCGGGAACAGTGGATTACGTTCTCCATTCCGGCCTTCCGTGCCGTCAGCAATGGCCTGGTCGTCCGGCAGGAAGAGCGAGTGGTACTGGAACCGTTTCTTGTCGACGGTGAAGTCGACCTGGCGGCAATGCTGGCCAGTGGTCGACAGAAAGTCGGTGTGGTGGCTGAGCGCAGTTATGGTCAGTTCCTCGACACGCTGCTGCAACAGGCACTGCCCGATGCGCTGACACATCACTACGGCAACGACGCCCTCGGCAGTCTGTTACAGATGCAGCGCCTGGGTCGCTTGCAGGTGGTTTTGGGTTACTGGCCGGAAATTCGCTATAAGGCCAATCAGGCACAGATCGCCGCCGACCAGCTGGAGTTCTATCCGGTCAAGGGCACGAGTCAATACCTGTCCGGGCACATTGGCTGCTCCAATACACCTCAAGGCCGAAAGGCGATCAATGAGATCAACCAGCTGTTACGCGCCATGCCGCATGATCGACTGGATCAGCAATACGCTGACTGGCTGGATCCGCAAAGGCGCGGCGACTACCTGAAAGAAACCAAAGCGTTTTTTGAGCATCGGGCCGAGCAATGACAAATCGCAGGCAAAAAGAAACCCCGAGTAGTGGGGAGACGACTCGAGGTTAAACGTGGCCTACATAAAGACCCGTGCAACAAGCTACAAGCACCGGAGCACAATGCTTGATCCTGCTGTTACATGGTCTGACCGACCTAAGTGCAGGAAGGTTCCCACAAAAAACAATTCAATTTCGGTTCACCAGGATCCTGTCCTGAGCAGCACTACGCAACGCCACGGTGACAGATAAAAAACAGCCGCGTCATGCCAACTGCTTGCGCTTACCGATATCGGTCCATCCTCCCAGCAAGCCCCGCAATTGTCCGTCGGCACTGTAAAAAGGCACCGTCCACTGATAGACATGCCTGACGCCGTTATTGAACGTCAATTGACGCTCACTGAAACGGGTCTTGCGCGTACTCAGCTGGGCCATGAACTCTGCATGCAGCAGTTCGGCAGTCTCTTTGGGCAAGACGTCCAGCTCAATCAGCTGTCGTCCCTGAACCTGGTCGAAACGGGTCGACAAGTCCTCCTCATAACTTTTGTTGCACATGATCAAACGCCCCTCCAGATCACGAACAAACATCGGATCGGGCACCGCATCCATCAACGCGTGCTGGAAGGCAAGCTGATCACTCAGACTTTTCTCGGCATCAAGGCGTTGCTGGATCAATACCGTGAGCCGTCGATTCCAGAGCAGGGACAACAGGCCGAACAGACTGGCGATAAACATTCCCCAGCAGCCCCACTCGGCGAGTCGGTGCCAGGCGCCGGGCACCTTAATGGGGGCAATCCCCTGGAGCCATTTCAGGCGAATAGCGCGCAGTTCGGCAGGATCAAGCGCCTCAAGCGCCTTGTTGAGGATGCTCGACAGCTGAGGCTGACCTTTGCGTACGGCCAAGTGGTCTGCCTCCCATTTGCCCTCCACCGTATACCCGACCTTGAGCTGCCCGGACGGATAGAGTTGTGCGCCGGTTTCGTTTTCGATAGTGGCATACGCCTCACCGCTCTCGACCAGCGCCCGGGCCTCCGCGTAGGTTCTAACCGAGCGCAGCTCGATGTCCGGATAGTCGCGGCGAATCGCGGCCTCCAGCGCATGCCGGGTCGGCAACACCAGAACCCTTCCCGACAGCTGCTCCAGGGATTGCACCTCCGGCGCCTCGGCCCGCCCGACGAATACCCAGCCAGCGCCACCGAACGCATGACTGAAATCCAGAAACGTCTCGCGTTCGTCATTCATCGCCAGCGTCGTGCTCATGTCCGCGGCGCCACTCTCCAGTCGCCCGAGCAACTGATCGGTGGAAAACGATTCTTCGTGAACAAACTGCACGCCCGTCATTGCGCTGATGCGGTTGAGCAGATCATTGTTCAAGCCGTTCCATTGGCCGTGCTCATCCTTGAACAGGTACAGCGGATATTGCACCGATGCGACGATGACGTTCGAATGCTCGGCAATCCATTTCAACTCCTGAGCGTCCAACTCGACTGTTGCACCGGCGTTATCCCCTCCAGCCCCGGGCGCCATCAATTGCGACGCGCTGCCCCATTGAGCAAAGCCCAGGGTACCGACTAAAAAAAACATCCAGCACGCGGCTGGTTTTAACCCTCTGAAAAACAGCATTGCCACTTCCTTGGTGATCGTCTCGCCCGCCCTTCATGGGCGGCTCTTCATTTACGAAACTCGACAAGTGTGGCATGCAGAAATGAGAAAGCCCGTCAGGAGACGGGCTTCAAAATGTGACAGATTTAATTGGTTACAGAGGCTTGCCGCGGTTGCCATGCTGACTGACAAAGGCCTGCACGGCTTTCAGGTCATTTGGCAGCACGGTGCAGCGCTCATCTCGCTCAAACAAATCAGAAAGATGTGCAGGTAGTTCGAGTGCTTTTCCTACACCTGCTTTTTCCACTGCATCCGGGAATTTGACCGGATGCGCCGTACCCAGGATCACCATCGGGATCTCCAGGCTGCGACGGCACTCGCGCGCCGCCTTTACACCGATAGCCGTGTGTGGATCCAGCAGTTCGCCGGTTTGCTCAAAAACTTCGGCAATGGTTTCGCAAGTTTGGGCATCATCCACGGCCAGCGAATCGAACAGCTTGCGGGCTTCGGTCCAGCGTTCCTGTTCAACGCTGAAACCGCCACCTTGTTTGAAGGTGTCCATCAGCCCGGCGATCGCTGCGCCGTTGCGACCGTGCAGGTCGAACAACAGGCGTTCGAAGTTCGACGACACCATGATGTCCATCGACGGCGACAGCGTGGCGTGCAGGGTGTCCTTGACGTACTGATTGCCGCTCATAAAGCGGTGCAGGATGTCGTTGCGGTTGGTGGCGACGATCAACTGATTGATCGGCAGGCCCATGTTGCGCGCCAGGTAACCGGCGAAAATGTCGCCAAAGTTGCCGGTCGGCACCGAGAACGATACCGAACGTGCCGGGCCGCCCAACTGCAGGGCTGCATGGAAGTAGTAAACGATCTGGGCCATGATTCGCGCCCAATTGATCGAGTTCACGGCGACCAGACGCGTGCCTTTGAGGAAGCGCTGGTCAGCGAAGCTGGCCTTGACCATTTCCTGGCAGTCATCGAAGTTGCCTTCGATGGCGATGTTGTGGATGTTTTCGCCGAAGAGGGTGGTCATCTGCCGACGCTGCACTTCGGACACGCGATTGTGCGGGTGCAGGATGAAGATATCGACGTTTTCGCAGTGCTTGCAGCCTTCGATGGCGGCCGAACCGGTGTCACCGGACGTTGCGCCGACGATCACTACGCGCTCACCACGTTTTTCCAGCACGTAGTCGAGCAGACGACCAAGCAGTTGCAAGGCGAAGTCTTTGAACGCGAGGGTCGGACCGTGGAACAGTTCCAGCACCCATTCGTTACCGTTCAGCTGACGCAGTGGTGCCACGGCGTTGTGGGAAAACACGCCATACGTTTCTTCAAGAATCTTTTTGAAATCGGCATCGGGAATGCTGCCAGTGACGAACGGGCGCATCACCCGGAAGGCCAACTCGTGATACGGCAGGCCGGCCCAGGAAGCGATCTCTTCCTGGGTGAAACGTGGCAGGCTTTCCGGGACATACAAACCGCCGTCCGTGGCCAGACCGGCCAGCAGGACGTCTTCGAAATTCAGGGCCGGTGCCTGGCCGCGGGTACTGATATAACGCATGACTGGCTCCAATAGACAGTGTTCGCAAACCCGGGCTCGCAGGCGAGCCCGGTGAACGATAACGGCTTAGTTCAGGTGCTCGACGCGGATCCGTACGACCGGACCGACCACGCCCGCCAAGGCTTCCAGGGCGGCGATCGCGTCGTTCATGTGCTGTTCCAGCACGCGGTGAGTCAGCAGGATCATCGGCACCAGGCCGTCGTGTTCTTCGACTTCCTTCTGCATGATCGATTCGATGTTGATGCCTCGCTCCGACAGGATGCTCGCCACCTGCGCCAACACGCCTGGATGATCCTTGGCCTGGATGCGCAGGTAATAGGAGCTTTCGCAGGCCTCGATTGGCAGGATCGGGTGGGCCGACAGCGAATCCGGCTGAAAGGCCAGGTGCGGCACGCGGTTTTCCGGATCGCAAGTCATGGCGCGAACCACATCTACCAGGTCGGCGATCACCGACGAAGCGGTCGGTTCCATGCCCGCGCCAGCACCGTAGAACAGGGTCGAACCGGCGGCGTCGCCGTTGACCATCACCGCGTTCATCACGCCGTTGACGTTGGCAATCAGGCGATCGGCCGGGATCAGCGTCGGGTGTACGCGCAACTCGATACCGGCAGCCGTGCTGCGAGCCACACCGAGGTGCTTGATGCGATAGCCCAGCGCTTCGGCGTAGTTCACGTCAGCGGTGGTCAGCTTGGTGATGCCTTCGGTGTAGGCCTTGTCGAATTGCAGCGGGATGCCGAACGCGATGGACGCCAGGATCGTCAGCTTGTGGGCGGCATCGATGCCTTCAACGTCGAAGGTCGGATCGGCTTCGGCGTAACCCAGGGCTTGCGCCTCGGCGAGTACGTCTTCAAAGGTACGACCTTTCTCACGCATTTCGGTGAGGATGAAGTTACCGGTGCCGTTGATGATGCCGGCAACCCAGTTGATGCGGTTGGCCGACAGGCCTTCACGGATCGCCTTGATCACCGGAATGCCACCGGCCACGGCGGCTTCGAACGCCACAATCACGCCCTTCTCCTGGGCCTTGGCAAAAATTTCATTACCGTGAACGGCGATCAACGCCTTGTTCGCGGTCACAACATGTTTTCCGTTCTCGATCGCTTTGAGTACCAGCTCGCGGGCAACGGTGTAGCCGCCCATCAGCTCTATGACGATGTCGATCTCAGGGTTCGTGGCCACTTCGAAGACATCGTTGGTAATCGCAATACCGGTCGTCTGGAACTGAGGCTTTGGCGTGCGCATGGCAATTTGTGCCACTTCGATTCCACGCCCGGCACGACGAGCAATTTCCTCGGCGTTACGCTGAAGTACGTTGAAGGTACCGCCACCGACGGTCCCTAACCCACAGATGCCTACTTTGACCGGTTTCACTGTGAACTCCCCATAAAACGGCCGACTCAAGGCCGGCCGTGAAAACAACCGCCTACTCGCGGTCCTCTATTAATGGCTCGGCGAACGCTGCCGCCGAACCATGATCGTCAATGGCTGACCGTGACGATGCGAATTTACTTCGCGCCCAACGCCAGTTTGGCGACTTGTGGCGCAGGCTGGTAGCCCGGAATGACCTGACCGTCAGCCAAAACGATGGCCGGCGTGCCGTTCACGCCGATCGACTGACCGAGGGCAAACTGTTTGGAAACCGGGTTATCGCACTTGGCGGCCTTGATTTCCTTGCCATCGACCATCTTGTCCATCGCGGCTTTCTTGTCTTTCGAGCACCAGACCGCTTGCAGCTGTTCGTCACCCGGCGAGCCCAGGCCCTGGCGCGGGAACGCGACGTAACGCACTTCGATGCCGCGCTTGTTCAGCTCGGGCACTTCGGCGTGCAGCTTGTGGCAGTACGGGCAGGTGGTGTCGGTGAACACGGTGATGTGCGACTTGGTTTCGCCGATCGCCGGGTAGACCACGGTTTCAGCCACCGGGATGTCATTGATCAGTTTGGAAATGCCCAGGCGTTCGGTCTTTTCGGTCAGGTTGACCGGTTTGCCGTCCTTGAGCTGGAACATGTAACCCTGAACGACGTACTGACCATCGGCGCTGGCGTAGAGCACGCGGCTGCCTTTAAGTTTGACTTCGTACAAACCGGCCAGCGGGCTGGCGCTGATGGTTTCGATCGGAGTTTCAAGCTGGAGGCTTTCCAGGCTTTTACGAATGGCTTTGTCGGCCGCGTCATCGGCGACGGCAAAGGTGCTGACCAACGCAATGGCTGCGGCGGCGAAAATAGGGGTCAGACGCATGAGAACTCCTGAAGGCGGACAAATGGGACGATCAGAACGCCCGTGCCGAAACACCGGGTCATAAACGCCCATCGTGCAAACCGGCAAAGCCTACCACATAAGGCCCCTGTGGCCGAATGCGGGTGATGCAGGACATCGCAGCACCCGCTTTCTGTGGGAGTAAGCTCGCTACCACGGAAAAGCAAATCACCAAGCGGTTATCCGCGTGGGTGATGTCTGGCGTGCAGGTCTTGCAAGCGGGCGCGGGCGACGTGGGTGTAGATCTGCGTGGTCGACAGATCGCTGTGGCCGAGCAGCATTTGCACGACCCGCAAGTCGGCGCCGTGGTTGAGCAAGTGCGTGGCAAAGGCATGACGCAGGGTATGCGGCGACAACGACTTGCCGATCCCGGCAACCTTGGCCTGATGCTTGATGCGATGCCAGAAGGTCTGCCGAGTCATCTGCTCGCCGCGCTGACTGGGAAACATGACATCGCTGGGACGCCCGCCAAGCAGCTCGTCACGGCCATCGCGCATATAGCGCTCGACCCAGACAATCGCCTCCTCGCCCATCGGCACCAGCCGCTCCTTGCTGCCCTTGCCCATCACTCGCAGCACGCCTTGGCGTAGATTGACCTGCTCCAGCGTCAGGCTGATCAGTTCCGTCACACGCAAGCCGCAGGCATAAAGCACTTCGAGCATGGCGCGGTCACGTTGGCCGATGGCGTCACTCAGGTCAGGTGCTTTTAACAAGGCCTCCACATCCGCTTCCGACAAGGATTTAGGCAGTGGTCGACCCAGTTGCGGCATATCGACACGCAAGGTTGGATCGACGGCAATCAGCTTTTCCCGCAGCAAATAGCGATAGAAGCCACGCACGCCGGAGAGAAATCGAGCGGTCGAGCGGGGTTTGTAGTTTTGCTCCAGACGCCAGGCCAAGTGATCGAGAATCAACTCACGCCCGGCATTGATCAGTTCCAGGTGCTTTTCCTGCAGCCAACCGTTGAAAAGGGTCAGGTCGCTGCGATAGGCATCGCGGGTGTTGTCGGACAGGCCTTTCTCCAGCCACAGGGCGTCGAGGAATTGGTCTATCAGTGGATGATCGATGGCGGGCATAAAGGCTCAGGCAAGACAGGTCACAACCGGACAGTGGCAGACAGTCTTTCATAGCCTGCGCGGTCATTGCACCCATAAATCGCAGGCAACAAAAAAGCAGCCCGCAGGCTGCTTTTTCTTGCATCGGAAGCTGGACTTAAGCCAGTTTTTCCTTGATGCGAGCTGCTTTACCGGACAGGTCACGCAGGTAGTACAGCTTGGCTTTACGTACGTCACCGCGACGTTTAACGGCCATGCTGTCGATTTGCGGGCTGTAGGTCTGGAAAGTACGCTCTACGCCAACACCGTTGGAGATTTTACGAACGGTGAAAGCACTGTTTACGCCGCGGTTACGCTTGGCGATAACAACACCTTCGAACGCCTGCAGACGCGAACGGTCGCCTTCCTTCACTTTCACCTGAACGACAATGGTGTCGCCCGGGGCAAAGGTAGGGATCTCTTTGGTCATCTGCTCTGCTTCGAGTGCAAGGATGATTTTGTTAGTCATGCTGTGCTCCTAAGGTAAATCGTCGGATCTACCATCGATACGTTGTTAACTATCGTCCCGCTCGCGGATGTATTCCTCGAGCAGCTTCTTCTCTTCTCCAGAAAGCGAGCGGCTTTCCAGAAGATCGGCGCGTCGTTCAAAGGTCCTACTAAGGGACTGCTGTAAACGCCAACGCCGGATATGCGCGTGATTGCCACTTAGCAACACGTCGGGAACACGCTGATCCGCATACACCTCCGGTCGGGTGTAGTGCGGGCAATCCAGCAAACCATCCGTAAAGGAATCTTCCTCGGCGGAGTCCGCATGCCCTAAAGCTCCAGGCAGCAGTCGTGTAACCGCATCGATCAGGACCATCGCCGGCAGCTCGCCGCCAGACAGTACATAGTCGCCAATCGACCACTCTTCATCGACATGAGCCTCTATAAAACGCTCGTCAATGCCCTCATAGCGGCCGGCAATCAGAATCAATGCATCCAGATTCGCCAACTCGCGTACCGCCGACTGAGTCAGTTGACGGCCTTGGGGGGACAGGTAAATTACCTTCGCCGCCTCCCCGGCTGCTGCCTTGGCCTGAACCAACGCATCTTCCAGGGGCTTGATCTTCATCACCATGCCCGGACCACCGCCAAATGGGCGATCGTCTACAGTGTGATGTCGATCCGTCGTGTAGTCTCGCGGATTCCAACAGGTGAGCTGCAAGAGCCCCTGTTTCACCGCACGACTGGTGATGCCGTACTCGCTGATGGCGGAGAACATCTCGGGAAACAAACTGATCACTTCTACGCGCAAGTTAGCCACGCTTAGAAGTCCGCATCCCATTCCACCTTCATCTCGCCTGCGGCAAGGTCGACGGCCAACACGCATTGCTCCGTATAGGGCAACAGGCGTTCGCGATCATCCAGGCTGCCAGCGCAAGGCTTGACCACCATTACATCATTGGCGCCGGTTTCCAGAAGATGATCGATTTTCCCGAGCAATTGCCCGAGTTGATCAATGACCTTCAGACCTTCCAGCTGGTACCAGTAGTACTCGCCGTCGGTCAATTCAGGGAACAGGTTGCGTGGCACGCAGATCTCATAACCGGCCAGAAGACGCGCTTCTTCACGATCATCAAGACCCTTGAGCTTTGCGACCAGGAACTTATCGTTCCCACGTCCACTGACCAGCTCGACCTGTTTCACATTACCTTCGCGCTTGAGCGTCCAGGTTTTGTACTGCAACAGGTTTTCAGTCGGATCAGTAAAGGAATACACCTTCACTTCGCCGCGAACGCCATGAACCGAATAAATTTTGCCGATAACGATCAAATCATCAGCTACAGCTGGCGTCGCGTTCATATTGCTCAGGCCGCAGCCTTAGCCGAGTCCTTCAACAACTGAGCAACACGCTCAGAAGGTTGTGCACCAACGCTCAGCCAGTAGGCTACGCGCTCTTGGTTCACGGACAGACGGACTTCTTGACCACGAGCAACAGGGTTGAAGAAACCAACCTGTTCCTTGTGCGAACCGTCGCGCGGGTTGCGGCTGTCGGTTACGGTCAAGTGGTAAAACGGGCGCTTTTTGGAGCCGCCAAGGGCAAGACGGATTGTTAGCATGTGAACATCGTTCCTGTAGTCGGTGCTGCAAATCTAAAGGCACAGCGGGCATAGGTGCCCGAAAGGCCGCATATTCTAAGGAATATCCGGACTTTTGCAAATGTCTTTTTCCGGCTGCCTATCGGCCGCCATCAAGATTTGCTATAGAGCCGTCGTTGAAAACGGCCAGTCAGCTCCCGCCAAGTGCGGGTTTGCTGGAGATCCCACTTCCGTGTGGGAGTTGCAAGGGCCAAGCCCCTGCGTAAATTATTTACATTCTCGGCATGCCGCCGCCGGGCAACATACCGCCCATGCCGCGCATCATTTTCGCCATTCCGCCTTTTGCGGAGAACTTCTTCATCATCTTCTGCATCTGCTTGTGCTGCTTGATCAAGCGACCGATGTCCTGCACCTGAGTACCGGAACCCATGGCGATCCGGCGCTTGCGCGAACCGCTGATCAGCTCAGGGTCGCGGCGCTCGGCCGGGGTCATGGAATTGATGATGGCTTCCATCTGCTTGAATTGTTTCTCTGCCGCGCCTTGGGCGTTACCCATCTGCGCCACGTTCATACCGCCCATGTTTGGCAGTTTGTCCATGAGGCCGCCGAGGCCGCCCATGTTTTTCATCTGTTGCAGCTGATCGCGGAAGTCTTCGAGATCGAAGCCTTTGCCCTTTTTCAGCTTCTTGGCCAGTTTGTCGGCCTTGTCCTTGTCGAGGGTCTGCTCGGCCTGCTCGATCAGACTGAGTACGTCGCCCATACCGAGGATGCGTGAAGCAATACGCTCAGGATGGAACGGCTCGAGTGCGTCGCTCTTCTCGCCCATACCGATGAACTTGATCGGCTTGCCGGTGATGGCGCGCACCGACAGTGCAGCACCGCCACGGGCGTCGCCGTCGACCTTGGTCAGGATCACACCGGTCAACGGCAGCGCGTCACCAAAAGCCTTGGCCGTGTTGGCGGCGTCCTGACCGGTCATGGCGTCGACCACGAACAGTGTTTCGACCGGGTTGATCGCGGCATGCAGCGCCTTGATCTCGCCCATCATCTCTTCATCGATGTGCAGGCGACCGGCGGTATCGACAATGACCACGTCGATGAATTTCAGTTTTGCTTCTTTAATGGCTGCTTGCGCGATATCGACTGGCTTCTGGCTCAGGTCGGACGGGAAGAAGGTTACGCCGACTTCACCCGCGAGCATTTCCAGTTGCTTGATCGCCGCCGGACGGTAAACGTCCGCAGATACGACCATGACCGACTTCTTCTTGCGCTCTTTGAGGAAGCGCGCAAGCTTGCCGGCGGTGGTGGTTTTACCCGCCCCCTGCAAACCGGCCATCAGCACGACGGCCGGAGGAACGGCGCTCAGGTTCAGATCTTCGTTGGCCGCACCCATCAGGCTTTCGAGTTCGGCCTGGACGATCTTCACGAAGACCTGGCCCGGCGTCAGGCTGCGCGACACCTCAGTGCCGACGGCGCGTTCCTTGACCGAGTTGACGAAGTCCTTGACGACCGGCAAGGCGACGTCAGCTTCGAGCAACGCCATGCGCACTTCGCGCAGGGTGTCTTTGATGTTGTCTTCGGTCAGCTTGGCCTTGCCGGTGACATGGCGCAGCGTCTGCGAGAGACGGTCGGTTAAGTTTTCAAACATTGCGCGATCCTTTCAGGCCCTGTGTAGACCGGGATAATGGCGGCCCAGACCGGAATAAACATGTGCTCGGCGAGCCTGCGGCGTGGGCAGGTCGCGGATTATAGCGAAGACTGCGTCTGGCGGACACCTCGTCGTCAGGTTGCATGGTCTTTCGTGCTGCGGGGATTCTATGCCAAACTCAGCGCCTTTCGGGCTTGCCTAACAGGATTTATGCTCCCCTTGTCACCCAGTTTGCTAACTACCCTCGCCGCCGCCTGCTTATATGCCGCTGCGACCCTCTATCAGGGCACTCGTCTGGCCACCGGCGCCAAGGCGAACAAACGCCTGCTGGTCACGCTTGGCGTGCTCGCCGTGCTGGCTCATAGCGCCAGTCTGTTCACCCACCTGCTGACACCGATTGGCCTGGGCCTGGATTTTTTCAGCGCCGCCAGCCTGATTGCCGCCGCGGTGATTGCCCTGACGCTGTTGGTCTGCTCGCGGATCCCGGTGGAAAACCTGCTTATATTGCTGTTCCCGCTTGGCGCCGCCACCGTGCTGCTCGCACAGTTCGCCCCCGCCGGCACCGTGCAGATCATCGACGAAGAACCAGGCATCCTCGCGCACATATTGTTGTCGATCCTCGCCTACGGCATGTTCACCATCGCGGTATTCCAGGCGTTGCTGCTGCTGGTTCAAGACCATCAGCTAAAGCACAAACACCCCTCGGGCCTGATCAAGAACTTCCCGCCGCTGCAAACCATGGAAAGCCTGCTGTTCGGTTTCCTCTGGGCCGGCTGGACCCTGCTGTCGCTGTCGCTGATCTCCGGCTGGCTGTTCGTCGAAAACCTTTTCGCCCAGCACCTGGTGCACAAAACCTTGCTGGCATGCCTCGCCTGGATCGTCTTCAGCGTGCTGCTATGGGGCCGTAATCGTCTCGGCTGGCGCGGACACAAGGCCATTCGCTGGACCCTCGCCGGTTTCTGCTTGCTGATGCTGGCCTATTTCGGCAGTAAGCTGGTTCGTGAATACATCCTGCATATCTGACGGGCGGCATTAATGGACGATTTGCCCATAGGGCCGATGCTCGCGGTAGTGGCCCTGCTGATTTTATGGTCGGGGCTGTTTACCGCCATCGAAGCTGCGCAACAGTACGTGCTCGCCCAGCGGACAGCTTCGCGTTCGAGCGACAAGCCGGTGGCAACACTGAGTTTTTCGCTCAATAGCCTGATCCTCTGCAACACCCTGTGCCGCGCACTGATCATGGTCATCAGTACCTTGCTGGCCATTTTTACTTGGGCGGAAAACGGTCCATGGGTGGCCTGCCTGGGGGCTGGCGCGGTGATTCTGGTGTTCGCCGACTACCTGCCGCGCACCCTCGCCGTCCGTTACCCGGACGCAGTCCTGGCGCTGGGCAACACCTTGCTTGGCGCGCCACTGAAAATCATCTATCCCGCCGCCTGGTTGCTCAATGGCATAAGCCTGCTGCTGATGCGACCGTTCGCCCGCACAGTCAACGTGGTGCAGCAGAGCGAAGACGAGGCCCCGAGCGATCGGCATGACGATCACGAACACGCCGCCTGCCGCCCCCATCCACTGTCAGGCATCCATGCGCTGGACCACATCACGGTCAACGACATTCTGGTGCCACGCAGTGACGTCGACGGGGTCAATCTGGACGACTCCCTCGAGGAAATCATTGAGCAGCTTCGCGCCAATAAACGCACACGCTTGCCGGTTTTTCACAGCGACATCAATCAGGTCGAGGCAGTGCTCAACACCCGGCAGATCCGCCATCTGCTGTCCGACGCCAGTCTGACCCGAGACGCACTGCTCGCAGCCTGTCACGACCCCTACTTCGTGCCGGAAAGCACCCCGCTGCAACTGCAGCTGTTGAATTTCCACAAACAACAGCGACGCTTGGGCATGGTGGTCGACGAGTACGGCGAAGTGCTCGGCGTCGTGACTCTGGAAGACATTCTCGAGGAAATCGTCGGCGAGTTCGAAAGCCAGCACAGCCTGGATAACCCGCACATCCACCCACAGGCCGACGGCCGCCTGGTGATCGAAGGGGCGGCGTCGATTCGCGAATTGAACAAGAGCCTGGGCTGGCACTTGCCGAGCGACGGCCCGAAAACCCTCAACGGGTTGGTGACCGAGGCGCTGGAAACGATTCCGGACAGTGCGGTATGCCTGAAGATCGGGCGTTATCGGCTGGAGACTCTGGAGACTGAAGACAATCGGGTCTCGCGAGTGTTGATCTGGCATACGAATTCGGCCCCAGCGGTTGTCCCTGCACGATAGATCGCTACGATCTTTTGGCCCTTGTTGAATCGTTAGCTACCTTTCTATAATCGAGCCGCTTACCCAAGCCCGCCACACCCAAGTGCTACCCGCACTCTGCGTTAAGCCCACATCCCTGGGTGTTCGACCCAAATAATTCGCTCCGCTGGGGCACATGACTGTCAGGGATAACCGCATGACAACCCGCACGACTTATAACGACACCGCGCCAGCGCAACCGACGAACTCCGCCACCCGCGTGGCGACCGCGAGTTTCATCGGCACCGCCATCGAGTTCTACGATTTCTACGTCTATGCCACTGCCGCTGCGCTGGTGATCGGTCCGGTATTTTTTCCGCAGACCTCCGGCACAGCCCAGATGCTGTCGGCATTCCTCACCTTCGGCATCGCCTTCCTGGCTCGACCGCTGGGATCGGCGCTTTTCGGCCACTTCGGTGACCGCATCGGGCGAAAATCGACGCTGGTTGCCTCGCTGCTGCTGATGGGCGTTTGCACCACGCTGATCGGCGTACTCCCGGGTTACGACAGCATTGGGGCCTGGGCGCCGATTCTGCTTTGCGTGCTGCGCTTCGGCCAGGGCCTGGGACTGGGCGGTGAATGGGGCGGCGCGGCGTTGCTGGCGACGGAAAATGCACCGAAGGGCAAACGCGCCTGGTTCGGCATGTTCCCGCAGCTTGGCCCCTCGATCGGCTTCCTGGCGGCCAATGGTTTGTTTCTTACGCTGGCAATGACCCTGAACGACGAGCAGTTCCGCTCGTGGGGCTGGCGGATTCCGTTCCTGCTCAGTGCCGCGTTGGTGATGGTCGGTCTGTACGTGCGCCTCAAGCTTCACGAAACGCCGGTGTTTGCCAACGCAATGGCTCGCCAGGAGCGGGTGAAGATCCCGCTGGTCGAGCTGCTCAGCCAATACTGGGCGCCGATGTTGCTGGGTGCCGGCGCGATGGTGGTCTGCTACGCATTGTTTTATATCTCGACGGTGTTTTCGCTGAGTTATGGCGTATCGACACTGGGCTACACCCGCGAGACTTTCCTCGCGCTGCTGTGCTTCGCCGTGCTGTTCATGGCCGCCGCTACGCCGCTGTCGGCCTGGGCCAGTGATCGTTACGGGCGCAAACCGGTGCTGATCATCGGCGGTGTGCTGGCGATTCTGTCCGGTTTCCTGATGGAGCCGCTGCTGACCCAAGGTTCGACCTGGGGCGTGGCGCTGTTCCTGTGCATCGAGCTGTTTTTGATGGGCGTGACGTTTGCGCCGATGGGCGCGCTGCTGCCAGAGCTGTTTCCGACTCACATTCGCTATACCGGTGCGTCGGCGGCCTACAACCTGGGCGGCATTGTCGGTGCCTCGGCGGCGCCATTCTTCGCACAGAAGCTGGTGGCGATGGGTGGTTTGAGTTATGTCGGCGGGTATGTGTCGGGGGCGGCGGTGCTGAGCTTGATTGCTGTGCTGTGCCTGAAGGAAACGCGCGATAACGATCTGAATCGGGTCTCATAAGATCGTTCCCACGCCCTGCGCGGGAACGACCGCAGAGGACGTTTACAGCTCTACTACGACCGCCTGAGAGGCGCGGATAGCCTTGGCGCGAGCAGCGTCAATCGACTCATCACGCGCCAGCGCCACACCCATCCGACGCTGACCATTCACCTCAGGCTTGCCGAACAGACGCAATGCCGTATCCGGCTCGCTCAACGCAGCACCGAGATTGGCGAAAGCCGTCTGAGTCGACTGCCCTTCCACCAGAATCACCGCCGAAGCCGATGGACCGAACTGACGGATCAATGGAATCGGCAGGCCCAGAATCGCCCGTGCGTGTAGCGCAAACTGCGACAGGTCCTGGGAAATCAACGTCACCAGACCGGTGTCATGTGGACGCGGCGAGACCTCGCTGAACCAGACTTGATCGCCTTTGATGAACAGCTCAACACCAAACAGTCCACGGCCACCCAAGGCTTCAGTGACGGCTTGGGCAACGCGCTCGGATTCGGCCAGGGCCGTCGGACTCATGGCTTGTGGCTGCCAGGATTCCTGATAGTCGCCCTTCTCTTGACGGTGACCGACTGGCGCGCAGAACGTAGTGCCGCCAACGTGACGCACAGTCAACAGGGTGATTTCGTAGTCGAAATCGATAAAGCCTTCGATGATTACGCGTCCTTTACCGGCTCGGCCGCCTTCTTGAGCGTAATCCCAGGCTTTCTGCACGTCATCAACGCTACGCAGCAGGCTCTGGCCTTTGCCCGACGAGCTCATCACCGGTTTAACCACACATGGAAAGCCGAGGTCTTCGACCGCCTTGCTGTAGTCCTCAAAGGTGTCGGCGAAGTGGTACGGCGAGGTCGGCAGGTCCAGCTCTTCAGCGGCCAAACGACGGATGCCTTCACGGTTCATGGTCAACTGCGTGGCGCGAGCGGTCGGGATCACGGTAAAGCCTTCGGCTTCCAGTTCCACGAGGGTCGCGGTGGCAATGGCTTCGATTTCCGGCACGATGAAATGCGGCTTTTCGGCTTCGATCACTGCACGCAGGGCGGCGCCATCGAGCATGTTGATCACATGGCTGCGATGGGCAACCTGCATGGCAGGCGCATTGGCGTAGCGATCCACGGCAATCACTTCAACGCCCAGGCGTTGCAGTTCGATCACCACTTCCTTGCCCAACTCGCCACAGCCACACAGCAATACGCGGGTCGCGGTTGGCGACAATGGAGTTCCGATACGGGTCATCTCAGGTCCTCAAGAAGCGGATCATCGAGGGTAGCGGCGCCTGGCGCGCTTCCCATGGGGAGAAAGCGCGGCATTTTACATGAACCTGCGGGTTTGGCTTCAGCTGACGACGGCCTGTTTGCGCAAGCGCCAGGCCATGATCAACCACACGGCCGTCACGCCCGCGAACTTCGAGCCCATGGCGGTAAGGATCACGCCTGGAGTGAACGCATCGATCATGCCGAAGAAGATGAAGGTATCGAGGGGAATGCTCAGGGCCGAACTTATCCACAGGCGGTCATGTAAAGGGCGCTGGGTGATGCTGAACACCAGCCAATCGATGCATTCGGACACCGCGAACGCCGTGGCGCTGGCCAGCGCGATGGAGGGATCGGACGTCACGTAGGACAAGACCAGCGCTGCCAGCATCGCCGCGATCGCGCCATGGCCGAAACGGGTTTGCACCATGTCGCGCAAAACGAACACCAAACCACCCCAGGCCGACCAGATGATGTCCAGGTGCGGAGCGGTGGAAAAGGCGTAGTTGATCAGCACGACGCTGCTGATGTAAGCGATCAGGAAGAACATGGGAGGGGCGCACTACCTGTCAATTTGGCGCACAGGGTACTTCAGCCATACACGAGCGCCAAACCCAAACGCGAATCCTGCAGCCGTTCGCAGAGCCTGCGGCTACAGGTTGGGAGTTTTGCCGATCATCCAGAGCAAACCACTGGATTTAGCCCGCTCATGGCACAACCCCAACACCGTGCGCCGCTCTTCGTTGTCCATCCGGCTCCAGCGCGTGATCTCTTCCACTGTGCGCTGACACCCGGTGCAAATATCGTCCTCGTCCAGCGCGCAGATATTCACGCAAGGCGATCGAACCGCGCGCTCGGGCGTGCTCATTCTTCCTGCTCAACCAGATCGCGGGCATAACGTTGCGAGTTATGCACATAGTGAGCAGCGCTGGCCTCCAGCATTTTTTTCTGCGGCTCGGTCAGCTCGCGCACCACTTTGCCGGGGGAGCCCATGACCAGCGAACCGTCTGGGATCTCCTTGCCCTCACCAATCAGTGAGTTGGCGCCGATGATGCAGTTTTTGCCGATTTTCGCGCCGTTGAGGATCACCGCGTTAATCCCGATCAAGCTGTAATCGCCCACCGTGCAGCCATGAAGCATGGCGTTATGGCCGATGGTCACGCCGGTGCCGATGGTCAGCGGGTAACCCATGTCGGTATGCATTACCGTGCCGTCCTGGACGTTGCTGTTCTTGCCGATCAGGATCAGTTCGTTGTCGCCACGCAGCACAGCGTTGAACCAGACGTTGGCGCCCTCTTCCAGTTTGACCTTACCCACCAGCACGGCATTGGGTGCGACCCAGCTCTGCGGATGGGTTTCAACGCGGGCGTCGCCCAGGCGATATTTCATCTTGTTGTCCTCAAGGCCAGGCTGGCTCACTTGCAAAAAGCGGGGTTCACGCCATACGGGCGATGGCTTCAGGTATTGATAAACGTCTTGGGCGGTTGATGCAGGCTGATTTTGGCGTCATAGAGCAGGTTGATCAACTCGACGATCATAATCGCCGTCAGGCCCCAGATTTTGTACTCGCCATAACGATAGCTCGGCACGTACCAACTGCGACCCTGGTAATCGATGCGATGGGTGTGTTCGCGCGGATCCTTGCGGAAGAACTCCAGCGGTACGCTGAAGACGGCGGCAATCTCGGCATCGTTGGCCCGGTACTCGACAAAGTCCGGAACCACACCGACATAGGGTGTGACCTTGATGCCGTGCAGGGAGATCAACGGGCTCAGCGGGCCGATCACTTCAACCAGGCCCGGCGGCAGACCGATTTCTTCTTCGGCTTCGCGCAGGGCGGTGAAAATAAGGTCCGGGTCTTCAGGATCGCGTCGCCCGCCGGGAAAGGCGACTTCGCCGCCATGGGTCGAGAGCCCGCTGGCGCGCAGGGTCAGCACCAGTTCCGGCTCGTCACTGCGGGTGATGGGCACCAGCACTGCGGCCTCGGGGAAACGTTTATCGGTTTCCAGTGTGCGTGGGGTGTGGTTGCTTACTCGATGCAGTAGCTCGTCCAGCATGAGACTTCTCGATATATTCGCTACCTCGCATCATGCACCAATCGAACCGACCGCCCAACCCCATAACCACAGCATGTCGCTAAACGACAACTTGCCGACAGACACCGCCGCACGCCAAGATAGGCGCAGCATTCAGGAACCCAAGCATGAATTTTTGCAGTCAGTGCGGCAACCCGGTGACCCAGCGCATTCCAGAAGGCGATTCGCGCCTGCGTTTTGTCTGTGACAGCTGTCAGGCGATTCACTACCAGAACCCCAATATCGTCGCCGGTTGCGTGGCGACCTGGGGCTCCAAGGTCTTGTTGTGCCGACGCGCCATCGAGCCTCGGCTCGGTTATTGGACCCTGCCCGCCGGCTTCATGGAAAACGGTGAAACCATCGAGCAGGCGGCCATTCGCGAGACGGCCGAAGAAGCCTGCGCGCGGGTGCGCAACCTGAGCATCTATACGTTGATCGACGTGCCGCACATCAGCCAGGTGCATGTATTCTTTCGCGCCGAACTGGTGGACCTGGACTTTTGCGCTGGCCCCGAGAGCCTGCAAGTGCAGCTTTTCGAAGAAGCCGACATCCCTTGGTCCGAGCTGGCTTTCCGCACGGTGGGCCGTACCTTAGAATGCTTCTTCGCTGACCGGCTGACCGAGGTCTACCCGGTGCGCTCGGAGTCGATCCCGCCGCTTGCCCAGCCGGCCATCACCTAACGCTCCTTGTACTAAAATCACCTATAACTAAATAGCCGCGACACCTTTCAGGGATATCGTTTCAATGCGCTGGTTGCTTGCCGTGTTTTGCTTGTCGTTCATCGCTGTCTCCCAGGCTTCCGTTGCGGAAACCCTGGACGGCAAAGTCATCGAAAAAATTCTGGTTCTCAAATCTGCCCACCAATTGCAATTGATCAAGGACGGCAAGCCGCTCAAAACCTATCGCATCTCATTGGGAAAAAAACCCATCGGCCCAAAACTCATGGAAGGCGACAAACGCACGCCCGAAGGTTTTTACTGGCTGGACTGGCGCAAGGTCAGTGACCGTTTCAATCTGGCGATGCACATCTCCTACCCGAACATCAGTGACTCCGCGCGCTCCCGGCGTGAAGGCGTCGCCCCTGGTGGCATGATCATGATCCACGGCACCCCGGACACTGAAGAAAACCCCGAAGACCTGTTCCACACACTGGACTGGACTGACGGCTGCATTGCCATGCGCAACATGGACATGCGCGAGGTTTGGGGTTTGGTGCCGGACGGCACGATGATCGAAATCCGCCCGTAACGGCTACCTTCGGTCGCCCCTCGAAAAATAAATTCAACAGATCGCAGCCTTCGGCAGCTCCTACCGGGTAGATACCAATTTCACCCGCAGGAGCTGCCGAAGGCTGCGATCTTTACTGTTGAAATCCTGACCTCTAATACCACTTAAAACCTACAGCGCTTCAACCCACCCAACTGGGTAGGCACTCTCGCACCCATAGCAAAGTACTGGCATTGACATGGTATTTAAGTGGTATTAGGTTTAGCCCCACCACCGGGCGACAACACTCCAATATCCGCATCGGACCAAACCTACATGAATGACCTCCAGGCCCTACGCCCTGACGACACCCAGCCCACGCCGTTGTACCTGCAACTGGCGCGCAACCTGGAAGCGGCGATCCATGCCGGCCAGTGGAAAGCCGAACAGGCCATGCCGTCGGAGCGCAACCTCAGCGAAATGCTGGGCATTTCCCGTGTCACCGCCCGCAAGGCGCTGGAAGTTCTGTTCGAGCAAGGCCTGATCCGCCGCAACCAGGGTTCCGGCACCTTTATCACTCCACGCCTGGAACAACCGCTATCGCGCCTCTCGGGTTTCAGCGAGATGCTGCGCCTGAAAGGCTTTGTCCCCGGCTCGCAATGGCTGGAACGGGAAATCACTCCGCCGACCCACGAAGAACTGATCCGCCTGGGTCTCTCGCCGAACGACAAGGTCGCGCGGCTCAAACGTCTGCGTAAAGCCGACGACACGGTGATGGCGATCGAGATGAGCACCTTGCCCGCCTCGATCATTCCCAAGCCGCAAGCCGTGGGCGACTCCCTGTACGAGTACCTCGACGGCATTGGCAAGCCGATCGTCCGTGCGCTGCAGCACATTCAGGCGATCAACGCTTCGGACGAGTTCGCCGCCCTGGTGGGCATCGCCCCCGGCACCGCCATGCTGCTGATGACCCGGGTCGGTTACCTGGAAGACAACACGCCGATCGAAGTCACCGACACCTATTGCCGCAACGATTACTACGACTTTGTCGCAGAGCTTCGTCGATAACCCGCTTCGCCGCTAAAGAACCGAGAACCGATCATGTCTGAAGACAACATCCTCACCGCCCACGGCTGGGTTCGCGGCCGGCTGATTCACGACCACGGCAAAGTCGTGTCGATCGAAGGCCAACCGTGCGATCCGGCCGACAACGACCTGCCATACCTGCTGCCGGGTTTCATCGACCTGCATGTTCACGGCGGCGGCGGAAAAGACATCATGGAGGGTGCGCCAGCCTTCGAGACCATCACCAAAACCCACGTGCGTTTCGGCACGACTTCGCTGCTGGCGACCACCATGACCGCGCCGCCTGCAGAAATTTCCAGCGTGCTCAAAGCCGTCGGCGAATATTGTTTGCACCGCCCGAAAGGCAGCGCCCGAGTCCTCGGCGTGCACCTGGAAGGTCCGTACATCAACCCCGGCAAACTCGGCGCTCAACCGAATTTCGCCCATACCGCGTTGATGGCCGAAGTCGAAGAATACCTGGCTCTGGCGCCGATCCGGGTGATCACCATCGCCCCGGAAATTGCCGGCCACGACGCCTTGATCCGCGACCTCAGTGCTCGCGGCGTGCGCATGCAAATCGGCCACACCCTCGGCAGTTACGAGGAAGGCGTTGCCGCGCTTGAAGCCGGCGCCAGCAGCTTCACTCATCTCTACAACGCCATGAGCCCACTGCATCACCGCGAACCGGGCATCGTCGGCGCGGCACTGGCGCACGCCAAATACGCCGAGCTGATTCCGGACTTGCTGCACGTGCACCCCGGCGCCATCCGTGTGGCCCTGCGCTCAATCCCGTGTCTGTATTGCGTCACCGACTCCACCGCTGCCGCCGGCATGCCCGACGGTGAGTACAAGCTCGGCAGCCACACCGTGACCAAATGCCTGGGCGGTGTGCGCTTGCCCGACGGCACTCTGGCCGGCAGCACGCTGACCATGGATCAGGCCCTGCGCAATCTGGTGACGATCGGTTTGCCGATTGCCGAGGCTTCGCAACGTCTTTCGCAATTCCCCGCCGACTACCTCGGCCTCAACGAACGCGGGCGTCTGCAACCCGGCAGCTGGGCCGACTGCGTGCGGCTCGATCGCTCACTCACACTGACCGCCGTCATGGTCGAAGGAGAAGACATTGACTTCAAAAATGCTTGAAGAGGCGCTGTCCTCGTTTGAGGCCGTGCAAGCCCAACTGCAACAACTGGACCCGCAAATGATCGAGATCGCCGGGCGCCTGCGTCGTCAGCCACCGCAAGTGGTGATGACCGTCGCTCGCGGCAGCTCCGATCATGCCGCCAGTTATTTTGCCTACCTGACCATGCAGCAGTTGGGCTTCCCGGTGGCGTCGTTGCCGATGTCGGTGGTGACCATGCTGCAAGCCCCGTTGAAGGTCAGCGGCCAAGTCGCGTTCGCCTTCTCGCAGTCCGGGCAAAGTCCCGACCTGGTGAATAGCATGCGTCTGCTGCGCAAGCGCGGCGCCCTGAGCATCTCGATGGTCAACGCCGAGAGCTCGCCGCTGGAGGCCGCGTGTGAATTCAGCCTGCCGTTGTGTGCTGGCACCGAAAGCAGCGTCGCCGCGACCAAGAGTTTTATCGCCACCCTCAGCGCCAGCGCCCGCCTGATCGCCCACTGGAAAGAAGATGTGGAATTGCTGGAGGCCGGCCTCGCACTGCCGGAGGGTTTGCGCGAAGCGGCGAAACAGGACTGGAACCTGGCCATCGACGCCCTGCGTGATTGCCAGCGCCTGATGGTGATCGGCCGTGGCGCCGGTTTCGCCATCGCCCAGGAAGCTGCGTTGAAATTCAAGGAAACCTCGGCGATCCAGGCTGAAGCCTTCAGCAGCGCCGAGGTCCGTCACGGCCCGATGGCGTTGATTGATGAAAATTACCCGCTGCTGATCTTCGCCCCGCGCGGTGCAGAGCAGGCCGGTTTGCTGAGCCTCGCCGCCGACATGCGCCAACGCGGTGCCCGCGTAATGCTGGCCGCACCAGATGATGTTGCCGAACGCGACCTCACACTGACCCGTGCCGAGCATCCGGCCCTCGACCCGATTCTGGCGATCCAGAGTTTCTACGTCATGGCCGCCGGTCTGGCGGTCGCCCGGGGCATGGACCCGGACCAGCCCAGGCACTTGAGCAAAGTGACGCGCACGCACTGAGCTGTCACAGGGCGAGTTGATCCGAACCCTTTTTACTGATGAGACCGAGCCATGCACAACAACAATAAAGAGCTGACCCTCAGCGCCCCGCTCAGCGGCCCGGTGCTCACGCTCGCCAAAGTCCCGGACCCGGTGTTCGCCAGCGGCGCCATGGGCGACGGGATCGCCATCGACCCGCTGAACGACACCCTCCACGCCCCGTGCGCCGGTGTCGTGGTGCACGTCGCGCGCACCGGCCACGCCATCACCTTGCGTGCCGACAACGGCGCCGAATTGCTGCTGCACCTGGGCCTCGACACGGTCGAGTTGCAGGGCGAAGGCTTCACGATGCTGGTAAAGGAAGGTGCGCGGGTCAGCAACGGCCAGCCGCTATTGCGCTACGACCTGGACAAGGTCGCGCAGCAGTGCAAAAGCCTGGTCAGCCTGATGATCTTGACCAACAGCCAGGACTTTCAGGCGCGGCCGATCACGCTGAAGTCGGTGAAAGTTGGCGAGCCATTGCTGCACATCATTCCTCGGCACGCACCTGGAGCGCAGGCTGAGGCTGAGCGCTCCGGGGAAGAGATTTACGGCCACATCCGCATCGCCCATCGCGGCGGGTTGCATGCTCGTCCGGCAGCGCTGATTCGTCAGACGGCACAAGGTTTCAAGAGTAAATCGCAGCTGCATTTCGCTGGCAAATCGGCGACCTGCGACAGCTTGATCGCACTGATGGGTTTGGCCGTTGGCGAACAGGACGAGGTTCAGGTCAGTTGCCAGGGACCGGACGCCGAGGCGGCGTTGCAAGCGTTGCTGATCGCGTTATCCACCGCGCTGGCCGAAGACAGCCACGCCGCCGCGCCGACACCGGTTGCCCGACGCACTCGAGCTGCCGAAGCAGGCGTGCTGCACGGCGTCTGCGCCGCTCCCGGTTTGGTTGCCGGGTCGTTGTTCCGCTTGAACGCAATCAGCCTGCCGGTAGACGCCGGCAACCATGATCCCGAGCAACAATTGCAAACCCTCGACACCGCGCTGACCGTCGTGCGCAGCGAAATCAACCACACCCTGGCCCAAGCCAGAAAACATCAAAACACCGACGAAGAAGCGATCTTCGCCGCGCACCTCGCCTTGCTCGAAGATCCGGCGTTGCTAGACGCGGCGAACGCCTCCATCGACCAAGGCATGGCAGCGACCCACGCGTGGAGCCAATCGATCGAGGTGCAGTGCGAGGTGCTCCAGCAACTCGGCAGCCCGTTGTTGGCCGAACGCGCCAATGATCTGCGCGACCTCAAACAACGCGTGCTGCGCGCTCTGCTCGGTGAAACCTGGCACTACGACGTGCCGGCCGACGCCATTGTCGCCGCGCATGAATTGACGCCCTCCGATCTGCTGCAACTCAGTCAGCAAGGTGTCGCCGGGTTGTGCATGGCCGAGGGCGGCGCGACTTCCCACGTGGCGATTCTCGCGCGGGGCAAAGGCCTGCCGTGCATGGTTGCACTGGGTTCTACGCTGCTGGATCAGCAGCAAGGCCAAGCCGTGGTGCTGGACGCCGATGGCGGTCGCCTTGAACTGATGCCAAATGCCGAACGTTTGGCCGAGGTCCGTCAGGCACAACTCGATCATCAACAGCGCCGCGCCGAGCAACAGGCTCAGGCTCACACCCCGGCGTTGACGCTCGACGGCTTGCGGATTGAAGTCGCCGCCAATGTGGCCTCCAGCGCTGAAGCGGTTGATGCCCTGGCCAATGGCGCCGACGGCGTCGGCTTGCTGCGTACCGAGTTTCTGTTTGTCGATCGCAGCACCGCGCCGAACGAAGAGGAACAGCGCGCTGCTTATCAAGCCGTGCTCGACGCCATGGGCGACAAGTCGGTGATCATCCGCACCATCGACGTTGGCGGCGACAAACAACTCGACTACCTGCCGCTGCCGGCTGAGGCCAATCCAGTGCTCGGTCTGCGCGGCATTCGCCTGGCTCAGGTCCGCCCGGAAATCCTCGACCAGCAATTGCGCGCCTTACTGCATGTCAGCCCACTGTCGCGTTGCCGGATCCTGTTGCCGATGGTCACCGAAGTCGACGAGTTGCTGCACATCCGCCAGCGTCTCGATGCGTTGTGCACCGAACTCGGTGTGCTTGAGCGCCCGGAACTGGGCGTGATGATCGAAGTCCCCGCCGCCGCCCTGCTGGCCGAGCAACTGGCCGAACACGCGGATTTTCTGTCCATCGGTACTAACGACTTGTCGCAGTACACCCTGGCCATGGACCGCGACCACGCGGGCCTCGCCTCGCGGGTCGACGCCATGCACCCGGCACTGCTGCGGCTGATAGCCCAGACCTGTGCGGGTGCTGCGGTGCATAACCGTTGGGTCGGTGTCTGCGGCGCGCTCGCCTCCGACCCGCTGGCCACGCCGGTTCTGATTGGCCTGGGGGTCAGCGAGTTGTCGGTCAGCCCGGTGCAGATCGGTGAAATCAAGGACCGCGTCCGCCACCTGGACACGAGCGAATGCCGACGCATCAGCCAGGACCTGCTCACGTTGAGCAGCGCCGGCGCGGTGCGTCACGCCTGTCACCAGCAATGGCCTCTGAGCTGAACGACACCTACAGCTCTAAAACAAAAAGAACACAGGGAGAATTGCCATGTACCACTACTTCATCGAAGGCCTGCAGCGCCTCGGCCGTGCCCTGATGCTGCCGATCGCGATCCTGCCGATCGCCGGGCTGTTGCTGCGCCTGGGCGACACCGATCTGCTGAACATCGCGATCATCCACGACGCCGGCCAAGTCATCTTCGCCAACCTGGCGATGATCTTCGCCATCGGCATCGCGGTCGGTTTCGCCAAGGACAACAACGGCACCGCGGGCCTCGCCGGGGTGATTGGCTATCTGGTGATGATCTCCACCCTCAAGGTGCTCGACGCAAGCATCAACATGGGCATGCTCGCCGGGATCGTCAGCGGCTTGATGGCGGGCGCGCTGTACAACCGCTTCAAGGACATCAAACTGCCGGAGTACCTGGCGTTCTTTGGCGGCCGGCGCTTCGTGCCAATTGTCACCGGGTTCGCCGCCGTCGGCCTAGGCGTCATTTTCGGTCTGATCTGGCCGCCCATCCAACACGGCATCAACAATTTCGGTGTATTGATGCTGGAAAGCGGCAGCCTCGGTGCTTTCATTTTCGGCGTGCTCAACCGCCTGCTGATCGTCACCGGCCTGCACCACATCATCAACAACATGGCGTGGTTCGTCTTCGGCAACTTCACCGACCCGACCACGGGCGCTCTCGTGACCGGCGACATCTCGCGCTACTTTGCCGGCGACCCCAAGGGCGGCCAATTCACCACTGGCATGTTCCCGATGATGCTCTTCGGCCTGCCCGCCGCGTGCCTGGCGATGTACCGCAATACCCTGCCGGAACGCCGTAAGGTCATGGGCGGGATTTTTCTGTCGATGGCGCTGACGTCATTTTTGACGGGGGTCACCGAGCCGATCGAATTCGCCTTCATGTTCCTCGCGCCACTGCTTTTTTTGCTGCACGTGCTGCTAACCGGTTTGTCGATGGCCGTTACCAACCTGCTGAACATCCACCTCGGATTTACCTTCTCGGGCGGCTTTATCGACATGATCCTCGGCTGGGGCAAATCCACCAACGGCTGGCGGGTCATCCCGGTGGGACTGGCGTATGCGGTGATCTACTACGTGGTGTTTGATTTCTGCATTCGCCGCTTCAACCTCAAGACACCGGGGCGTGAAGATATTCCAGTGGGCGACAAAGTCGTCGTGGCTGAAAACGAACGGGCCGGGGCTTATATCAAGGCGTTGGGCGGTGCGCAGAACTTGATCACCGTGGGCGCATGTACAACGAGGCTGAGGCTGGACATGGTGGATCGCAACAAGGCAAACGATGCAGAGTTAAAAGCGCTGGGTGCGATGGCGGTTGTGCGTCCGGGCAAGGGTGGGAGTTTGCAGGTCGTGGTCGGGCCGATGGCCGACAGCATTGCCGATGAGATTCGCTTGGCGATGCCTGCATTGGGCCGCGCGATCATTTCCTCCCCCGCGGCGGGGATCGATGCGCCGAAACTTGCGGCAGTGGCGAATTCAGAAGCACAGCAATGGTTGAATGCCTTGGGCGGTGGCGAGAATGTATTGCAGATGGATTGCATCGCCATGACCCGGATTCGATTGCATCTGGCGGATGGCAAGGCGTTGTCGGAAAGCGATTTGAAGGCGTTGGGTTGCCAGGGCGTCAGCCAGCTGGATGGCGGGGTTTGGCATCTGTTGGTTGGCGACAAGGCATCGAGTTTGAATGATGCACTGGAGGCCTTGGTCAATCGCAGTGAGGTGAGCGCCAAGGTTTAGATGGTTGGCGCCTGACAGGCCTATATCGCGAGCAATAAAAACCCGCTGAAATCACTTCAGCGGGTTTTTCATTTCAGCGATCCGGAAGATCAGAAATCCTCCAGCCGCCACACCTCATAAGCCGGTGTCTCGTAGGGATGACTGAGTTTCAATGCAGCCACCACGGCCACTATCCACTCATCCGCCACCACAAGCTCAACCTTCCATTCCTCAACCTGCTCGACCTGCCCCGCGCGCCCAATAAACGGCTGGCTGCCATCCAATGGACGAAACTGACCGAGGCCGAGCACTTGCCAGGCGCAATGGTCATAAGCACCGATCCGTCCGCCACCGGCAGCGAATACGGCACTTTTGACTTGCTCCACATGACTGGCCGGAACAAAAAAGCTGAGCTTATACACAGCGCTTAGTTAACCCAGACCCGAGCATTACGGAACATACGCATCCAAGGTGCATCTTCGTTCCAGTCTTCCGAACGCCACGAGTTCTGCACCGCGCGGAACACTCGCTCCGGGTGCGGCATCATGATCGTCACGCGACCGTCGCGGCTGGTCAAACCGGTGATCCCGCGCGGCGAGCCGTTCGGGTTGGCCGGGTAGTTTTCGGTGACCTTGCCGTGGTTGTCGACAAAACGCATCGCCACGCAACCCGACAGATCGGCTTCCAGCAACGCATCTTCGCTGGCGAACTCGGCATGACCTTCACCGTGAGCAATAGCGATCGGCATACGCGAACCGGCCATGCCTTGCAGGAAGATCGAGTTCGATTCCTGGACCTGAACCATCGCCACACGGGCTTCGAACTGCTCGGAACGGTTACGCACAAAGTGCGGCCAGAACTCGCTGCCCGGGATCAGCTCGTGCAGGTTGGACATCATCTGGCAACCGTTGCACACGCCGAGTGTGAAGCTGTCGTTACGCTCGAAGAAACCCTGGAACGCATCGCGTGCACGGCTATTGAACAGCGCGGACTTGGCCCAGCCTTCGCCGGCGCCGAGAACGTCGCCGTAGGAGAAACCGCCGCACGCCACCAGGCCTTTGAACTCGTTCAGGTCGACACGGCCCGCCAGGATATCGCTCATGTGCACGTCGATCGCGTTGAAACCGGCACGGTCGAACGCGGCCGCCATTTCCACCTGACCGTTGACGCCCTGCTCACGCAGCACGGCAACCTGTGGGCGGATGCCTTTCTTGATGTAAGGCGCAGCGACGTCCTGGTTGACGTCGTAGCTCAGCTTGACGCTCAGGCCCGGGTTGTCTTCTTCCAGCAGCACGTCGAACTCTTGCTCGGCGCAGTCGGCGTTATCACGCAGACGCTGGATCTGGTAGCTGGTTTCAGCCCACTGACGTTGCAGCAGACGGCGCTGACCTTCGAATACGGTTTCGCCGTTGAAGGTGACGTTGATCTGGCCGTTGTTCATCGGCTGACCGATGACCGACACGCACTCGCCCAAGCCAGCGGCGCTAAACTGCGCGAGGATGTCTGGGGTCGCGTCCTGGCGAACCTGGATCACGGCGCCCAGTTCTTCGTTGAACAGGATTGCAGCGATGTCGGCCGAGGTTTCTGCCAGACCGTCGAGGTTCAGGCTCAGACCGCAGTGGCCGGCAAAGGCCATTTCCACAGTGCTGGTCAGCAGACCACCGTCGGAACGGTCATGGTAAGCCAGCAGGTGACCGTCGGCGTTGAGGCCCTGGATCACGGCGAAGAAGGCTTTGAGGTCTTCGGCATCGTCGACGTCCGGCGCTTGCGAGCCGAGCTTGCCGTGAACCTGGGCGAGGATCGAGGCGCCCATGCGGTTTTGGCCACGGCCCAGATCGATCAGGATCAGGTCAGTGGTGCCTTTGTCCATGCGCAGTTCCGGCGTCAGGGTCTGACGAATGTCAGCCACGGGCGCGAAACCGGTCACGATCAGGGACATCGGCGAGGTCACGGCCTTGTCGACGCCTTCGTCGCTCCAGCGCGTGGCCATGGACATGGAGTCCTTGCCCACCGGAATGGTAATCCCCAGTTCTGGACACAGTTCCATGCCGACCGCTTTCACGGTGTCGTACAGACGCGCGTCTTCGCCGGGGTGACCGGCTGCGGACATCCAGTTGGCCGACAGTTTGATGTCGGAGATCTTGTTGATGCGCGAAGCCGCGATGTTGGTCAGGGTTTCGCCGATGGCCATGCGGCCCGACGCCGGAGCGTCCAGCAGTGCCAGCGGAGTGCGCTCGCCCATGGCCATGGCTTCACCGGTGTACACGTCGAAGCTGGTGGCGGTGACGGCAACGTCGGCGACCGGAACCTGCCACGGGCCGACCATCTGATCACGGGCAACGAGGCCGGTGATGGTGCGGTCGCCGATGGTGATCAGGAAACTTTTGCTCGCCACGGCCGGGTGATGCAGAACGCGTTCGACGCAGTCTGCAATCTCGAGGGTCGACGGATCGAAATCGTCACCCAGTTCGTTTTCGCGAACGGCCGAACGGTGCATGCGCGGGGCTTTGCCCAGCAGCACTTCCAGCGGCATGTCCACCGGGCTGTTGCCGAAGTGACTGTCGGTGACCGTCAGTTGCGGCTCGGCAGTGGCTTCGCCGACCACGGCAAACGGGCAACGCTCACGTTCGCAGATCGCCTGGAAGCGTTCGAAGTCGGCCGGGCCGACCGCCAGAACGTAGCGTTCCTGGGATTCGTTACTCCAGATTTCGTGCGGGGCCATGCCCGGCTCGTCGTTTGGAATGTTGCGCAGTTCGAAGCGACCGCCACGGTTGCCATCGTTGACCAGTTCCGGGAAGGCATTGGACAGACCGCCCGCGCCGACGTCGTGGATGAAGCTGATCGGGTTGTGTTCACCCAACTGCCAGCAACGGTCGATGACTTCCTGGCAGCGACGTTCCATCTCAGGGTTTTCGCGCTGTACGGAAGCGAAGTCCAGGTCTGCCGAGCTGGTGCCGGTGGCCATGGAGGAAGCCGCACCGCCGCCCAGGCCGATCAGCATCGCCGGGCCGCCAAGCACGATCAGCTTGGAGCCAACGGTGATTTCGGCTTTCTGTACGTGTTCGGCACGGATGTTACCCATGCCGCCGGCCAGCATGATCGGTTTGTGGTAACCGCGAACTTCGTCGCCACGCGGGGTGGTGATCGACTGTTCGAACGTACGGAAATAACCGGTCAGGGCCGGACGACCGAATTCGTTGTTGAACGCGGCGCCTCCCAGTGGGCCTTCGATCATGATGTCCAGCGCGGTAACGATGCGCTCAGGCTTGCCGTACGGCACTTCCCACGGCTGTTCGAAGCCCGGGATTTGCAGGTTGGACACGGTGAAACCGGTCAGGCCAGCCTTTGGCTTGGCGCCGCGACCGGTGGCGCCTTCGTCGCGAATCTCGCCGCCGCTACCGGTGGACGCGCCCGGGAACGGGGCAATCGCGGTCGGGTGGTTATGCGTTTCGACTTTCATCAGGATGTGCACCGGTTCCTGAACCGCGCCGTACTGACGGGTTTCAGGGTCCGGGAAGAAACGACCGGCGACGTTACCGACGATCACCGAAGCGTTGTCCTTATAAGCCGACAGAACGCCTTCGCTGTGCATCACGTAGGTGTTCTTGATCATGCCGAACAGGCTTTTTTCCTGGCTCTGACCGTCGATGTCCCAACTGGCGTTGAAGATCTTGTGACGGCAGTGCTCGGAGTTCGCCTGGGCGAACATCATCAGTTCGATGTCGTGCGGGTTGCGCTTCAAGTCGACGAAGGCGTTGACCAGGTAGTCGATCTCGTCTTCGGCCAGGGCCAGGCCCAGCTCGGTGTTGGCTTTTTCCAGCGCTGCGCGGCCGCCACCCAGCACGTCGATTGCGGTCAGCGGTTTCGGCTCCGCATGACTGAACAGACCGGCGGCCTGTTCCAGGTTGCCGAGGACGATTTGGGTCATGCGGTCGTGCAGCGCGCCTGCGATCAGCTGCGCTTCGGCGTCGCTGAACTGGCCGGCGACATAGAAAGCAATGCCGCGCTCCAGGCGTTGGATTTTCGTCAGGCCGCAGTTGCGAGCGATGTCGCTGGCTTTACTGGACCATGGCGAGATGGTGCCAAAACGCGGCAACACCAAAAACAGACGACCGGTCGGCTCTTGTACCGGGACACTTGGGCCGTACTTCAGAAGGCGCGCGAGCACCTGCTGTTCGTCGCCGGTCAGGACGCCGGTAACTTCGGCGAAGTGAGCGAATTCAGCATATAAGCCGCTGACAGCCGGGACCTTCTGGCTCAGTTGCTCAAGGAGTTTGCTGTGGCGAAAGGCAGAAAGGGCAGGAGCGCCGCGCAGGATCAACATCTTCGGGACAGCCTCGGGAAGGGGTGTGCTTTGAGGCCGTGCATTCTAGCCTAAACAGGGCGCGACATCACCCGAAACGGTACGGGCGGCTGCACCCGGACGTCGGGCCGGGCGTTCGGACCGCAAACAGGTACGCGCCGAGCGTTATTTTTTCTATCACAACATGCGGCGCGGGCCCGCTCCTGCGGGCTCCAGAGCGGTTTTTAGCGGCCTAACAGACAAGCCTTTTGCTGTCGAGATATGGCGCTCGTGGTCCTTTGCGTATACTGCGCAGATGTTTTCCCCAACGGCTTTGCGTCCGCGGCTCGCCAAATGGCTGATCGCAACCGGACTCTTCCTGATGCTCAGTGGCTGTGTTGATAAACCCAACACGCTGGAGCGCGTAAAGGAGGATGGCGTGCTGCGGGTGGTTACCCGTAACAGCCCCGCCACCTACTTTCAGGATCGCAACGGTGAAACCGGCTTCGAATACGAGCTGGTGAAGCGCTTCGCCGACGATCTGGGGGTGGAGCTCAAAATCGAAACCGCCGACAACCTCGACGACCTGTTTAATCAGGTGGGCAAAACCAACGGCCCGGTGATCGCTGCTGCCGGCCTGGTCAGCAGCGACAAACGCAAACAGCAGGTGCGGTTTTCCCACTCTTACCTCGAAGTCACCCCGCAGATCATCTATCGCAACGGCCAATCGCGGCCGACCGACGCGAAGGATCTGGTGGGCAAGAAAATCATGGTGCTCAAGGGCAGCACCCACGCCGAGCAATTGGCGGAGCTGAAAGAAAAATATCCGGGCATTGAATACGAGGAGTCCGACGCCGTTGAAGTCGTCGATTTGCTGCGGATGGTCGACGAAGATCAGATTGATCTGACCCTGGTCGATTCAAACGAAGTCGCGATGAACCAGGTCTACTTCCCCAACGTGCGGGTAGCCTTCGACCTCGGTGACGCTGGCAACCAGAGCTGGGCGGTGGCCGCCGGCGACGACAACAGCTTGCTCAACGAGATCAACGCCTACCTCGACAAGGTGAAGAAAAACGGCACCCTGCAACGCCTGAAAGATCGCTATTACGGGCACGTCGATGTTCTCGGCTACGTGGGCGCCTATACCTTCGCCCAGCACCTGCAGCAACGGTTACCCAAGTACGAGACGCATTTCAAGGCTTATGCCAAGAAAGAGAAAGTCGACTGGCGCCTGCTGGCAGCAGTCGGTTATCAGGAATCCCTGTGGCAACCGACCGTCACGTCGAAGACCGGCGTGCGCGGCCTGATGATGCTGACCCAGAACACGGCGCAGGCCATGGGCGTGTCCAATCGACTGGACGCCAAACAAAGCATCATGGGTGGCGCCAAGTACCTGGCCCTGATGAAGGAACAGCTGGATGAGTCGATCCAGGAGCCGGATCGCACGTGGTTTGCACTCGCGGCCTATAACGTGGGCAGCGGCCATCTGGATGACGCGCGCAAACTGGCGACCAAGGAAGGACTGAACCCGGATAAGTGGCTGGACGTGAAAAAAATCCTGCCGCGCCTCTCCGAGAAGAAGTGGTTCAGCAAAACCCGTTACGGCTATGCCCGTGGCGGCGAACCGGTTCACTTCGTGGCGAACATCCGCCGCTACTACGACATCCTGACGTGGGTGACGCAACCGCAACTGGAAGGCAATCAGGTCGCCGAGGGCAACCTGCATGTGCCGGGGGTCGACAAGACCAAGCCGAACCCGGAAACCCCTCCGCTCTGACCCTGATGTCAGCCTTTGAGCGCAGCCGCCAGAATCAGCGCCTTCATCTCCGAAACCGCCGACTTCAACCCGACGAACAACGCATGAGCCACCAGCGCATGACCGATGTTCAGTTCGTTGATGCCTTTGATCGCCGCTACAGCTTCAACGTTGTGATAGTGCAGACCGTGACCGGCATTGACGATCAAACCTTGAGCCAGACCAAACGCCACGCCATCCGCCACACGCTTGAGTTCTTCAGCCACTTCGGTTGGCGTCTCGGCATCGGCGTAACGACCGGTATGCAGCTCGATGGCGGGCGCGCCGACACGACGGGACGCTTCGATCTGCCGCTCGTCGGCATCAATGAACAGCGACACTTCGCAGCCGATTTGCGCCAGGCGATCCACCGCCGCTTTGATCCGCGCTTCCTGCCCCGCCACGTCCAGACCACCTTCGGTCGTCAGCTCCTGACGAGTTTCCGGCACCAGGCAAATGTGCGCCGGACGAATCCGTTCGGCGAACATCATCATCTCTTCGGTGACGCCCATTTCGAAGTTCATGCGGGTTTGCAGCACATCCTTGAGCAGCAACACGTCGCGCTCCTGAATGTGCCGACGGTCTTCGCGCAAGTGCACGGTTATGCCGTCAGCACCCGCCTCTTCCGCGTCCAGTGCGGCCTTGACCGGATCCGGATAGCGCGTGCCCCGGGCCTGACGCAGGGTGGCAACATGGTCGATGTTCACGCCAAGAAGAATGCGATTGCTGGTGGTCACGGAAGCGCTCCTAGAAATGGGAAAGTTCGGCGCACAGCATACGGGGTGATCAGGGCTTGCGAAACAACTCGCGACTCACCAAGGGACGACCGCCCAGATGAACCGCCAGTGCCTGGCGCATCAATCGCTTGGCTGCCGATAGCGCGCCGGGGGCAGACCAATCTGCATCGGCCATCGCCAGCAGTTCGGTGCCATTGAACAGTCCGGGTTGCAGCAGATAGACCCGTTCGAGCCCCGCATCCACTTGCAAGCGGTAGAGACCGTCCGGCGCGACGGGATCGCCATGGATGTCGGTGGTCAAGGCGAAGCCGTAACCGAGATCATCGAGCAACCGCCACTCGAAGGAACGCAACAACGGTTCCAGCGGACGACCTTCGGCAAGCGCAAGCAGGGTCGCGGCGTAGTGATCAAACACAGCGGGATGCGGGTCTTCGGACGGTAACAGCCGAATCAACAGCTCATTGAGGTAAAGACCGCTGAACAACGCCTCACCATTGAGCCACGTGGAGACGCCAGCGCTTTCCATGCGACCTACGTTCTTCAATTCACCACGCCCACGCAACTCGACTTCCAGCGGCACGAACGGCCGTGCCAATGTCCCGGCCTTGCCCCGAGCACTGCGCAACACCGCCCGCAGCCGGCCTTGCGGCGTCAGGAAATCCACCAGCGCGCTGTTTTCGCGGTAGGCGCGACTGTGGAGTACGAAGGCGGGTTGGCCGGGGGGTGGGGTTTGGGACATGGAAGTCAGCGCTCTCAATGAGTCAGCACGGATTTATAAACTACCCAAAACCAATGTGGGAGCGAGCGTGTTCGCGATGAGGACCTGACATCCAACATTGATGTTGAATATCAGATCGCTATCGCGAGCAAGCTCGCTCCCACAGGGTTCTTCGGTGTATCAGGAACCGGTGTTACAGGTCGCCGTAACCCAGCGAACGCAAGGCGCGTTCATCGTCAGACCAGCCACCCTTCACCTTGACCCAGAGGTTGAGCATGATTTTGGAGTCGAATAGCAACTCCATGTCCTTGCGCGCCTCGGTGCCGATGCGTTTGATCCGCTCGCCCTTGTCACCAATGATGATTTTCTTCTGGCCGTCGCGCTCGACGAGGATCAAGGCATGGATGTGCAGGGTTTTGCCCTGCTGCTTGAACTCTTCGATTTCGACCGTGATCTGGTACGGCAGCTCGGCGCCCATCTGGCGCATGATTTTCTCGCGTACCAGTTCAGCGGCGAGGAAGCGGCTGCTGCGGTCGGTGATCTGGTCTTCCGGGAAGAAGTGCTCATTTTCCGGCAGGTAACCGGCAATCACACGCTCCAGCGCTTCGAGGTTATGCCCGTGCTGGGCCGAAATCGGCATGATCTGCGCGTTCGGCAGCTGTTCCTGTAACCAACTCAGGTGCGGCATCAGCTCGGCTTTGTCTTCGATGCGGTCAGTCTTGTTCAGCGCCACGATCAGCGGGCCAGTCACGTATTGAACGCGTTCGAGGACCATCTGGTCTTCGTCGGTCCACTTGGTGCGGTCAACCACGAAGATCACCACGTCGACGTCTTTCAACGCCGCCGAAGCGGTCTTGTTCATGTAGCGGTTCAGGGCTTTCTCGCCACCTTTGTGCATGCCGGGGGTGTCGACGTAGACCGCTTGTACCGCGCCTTCGGTCTTGATGCCGAGCATGTTGTGGCGAGTGGTCTGAGGCTTGCGCGAAGTGATCGCCAGCTTCTGACCGAGGATATGGTTCAGCAGCGTGGACTTGCCCACGTTGGGACGGCCGACGATGGCGACATAGCCACAGCGAGTTGCAGTTGAATCAGTCATGGCCATTCTCCACGCCCAGGGCAATCAGTGCTGCAGCGGCCGCTACCTGTTCGGCAATACGACGGCTCACACCCTGACCTCGGCTTTTTTCATTCAATAAGGTGATTTCACATTCGACGAAGAACGTCCGGCAATGCGGCTCACCCTGGATATCTACCACTTCATAACGCGGCAGCTCACACCCCCGCGACTGCAGGAACTCTTGCAGACGGGTTTTTGGATCTTTGTTGGTGTCGACCAGCGTCAGGCCTTCGAACTCCCCGGCCAGCCAGGCCAGTACGCGTTCGCGCGCCATGTCCATGCCGGCATCCAGGTAGATCGCACCAATCAACGCTTCAAGGGCATCGGCCAGAATCGACTCGCGACGGAACCCGCCGCTTTTCAGTTCACCGGAACCCAGGCGCAGGTATTCGCCCAGATCGAAACCGCGAGCCAGTACGGCCAGGGTCTCGCCTTTCACCAGGCGCGCGCGCAAGCGCGACAACTGACCTTCGCGGGCCAGCGGAAAGCGATCGAACAGCGCCTCGCCAGCGACAAAGTTAAGGATGGCATCACCCAGGAATTCCAGGCGTTCGTTGTTACGCCCGGCAAAGCTGCGGTGAGTCAGGGCCAGGACCATCAGTTCCTGATCCTTGAAGGTGTAGCCGAGCTGACGCTCGAGACGGCTTAAGGAGACGCTCACGGTTTACCCACGCTGAGTTCGCGGTTGGGTTCCACCGCCATCGCCGTGATGCGGCGCAGGCTTGGGACAATTAACGCTGTGTTCAAAAATAACGTCCTGAATATCGTAGTTTTCATGCTTCTATCGCCGATTATGCCGACTCCAGAAATGCATTCGGCGCTGTGTTCAACAGCGCCGCGTGTGATTACTTGATCAGGCCAACCCGCGAAAAATTCGGCAGGTGACTGAGTTTAGGTTCCGGCCAGCTCATCCAGACGGCGAAGGCCTTGCCGACGATATTCTTGTCGGGAACCATGCCCAGCAGATCTTTGGGAATGCTCGGATCATCCCAGTAGCGACTGTCATTCGAGTTGTCGCGGTTGTCGCCCATCATGAAGTAGTGCCCGGCAGGCACCGTCCACGAATGCTCCGGCGTTGCGCGGTAACGGCTCATTTCCTTGCGGATCAGGTGCTCGGCGGCGCCGAGTTTTTCCGTGTAGAGCTCAGCGCTGCCCAACGTGCCCGGCTCGGAGCCGACCAGTTGTTCGGCAATCGACTCACCGTTGACGAACAGACGCTTGTCGGCGGTGTAACGAATCTGGTCACCCGGCAGGCCCACTACACGCTTAATGTAGTTGACGCTCGGATCACTCGGGTAGCGGAACACCATCACATCGCCACGCTGTGGATCACCGACTTCGAAGACTTTCTGGTCGATCACCGGCAAGCGGATCCCGTAAGAAAACTTGTTCACCAGAATGAAATCGCCAACGTCCAACGTCGGTTTCATCGAGCCGGAAGGAATCTGGAACGGTTCCACCAGAAACGAACGCAGTACCAGCACGATGAACAACACCGGGAAGAACGACTTGCCGTATTCGACCAGCAGCGGTTCTTTGTTCAGCTTCTCGACCACCACCCCATCAGGCTGGCTGACGCTGCCCTGATAGGAGGCAATGGCGGAACGCCGACGCGGCGCCAGGAAAAGCAGATCGAGCAACGCCAACAAGCCGCAGACGAACACGGCGATGACCAGCAACAGCGGGAAATTTAGTGACATAGGACCTAACTATCCAACCTGAGCACTGCAAGGAAGGCTTCTTGTGGAATTTCCACGTTACCGACTTGCTTCATGCGTTTTTTACCGGCCTTTTGCTTTTCCAACAGCTTGCGCTTACGGCTAACGTCACCGCCGTAGCATTTGGCCAATACGTTCTTTCTGAGTGCCTTGACGGAAGTCCGCGCAATGATCTGCCCGCCGATGGCGGCCTGGATCGCGACGTCGAACATCTGGCGCGGAATCAGTTCTTTCATCTTCTCGGTCAACTGGCGACCTTTGTAGTGCGCGTTATCCTTGTGCACGATCAGCGCCAGGGCGTCGACTTTGTCACCGTTGATCAGCACATCCAGTTTCACCAGATTAGCCGATTGATAACGGTCGAAATGATAATCCAGCGAAGCATAGCCACGGCTGGTGGACTTCAGACGGTCGAAGAAGTCCAGGACCACTTCGTTCATCGGCAAATCGTAGGTCACTTGAACCTGGGTACCGAGGAACAGCATGTCGTGCTGTACGCCACGCTTCTCGATGCACAGGGTAATGACGTTGCCCAAGTGCTCTTGCGGCACAAGAATATTGGCCCGCACGATCGGTTCGCGCATGTCTTCGATCGAAGACAGGTCTGGAAGCTTCGACGGGTTGTCGACGTAAATCGTTTCACCGGTTTTCAGCAGCAGCTCGAAAATTACCGTCGGCGCCGTGGTGATCAGGTCCAGGTCGTACTCGCGCTCCAGGCGCTCCTGGATGATTTCCATGTGCAGCATGCCGAGGAACCCGCAACGGAAGCCGAAACCCAGGGCGTCGGAGCTTTCCGGGGTGTACTGCAGGGACGAGTCGTTGAGCGTGAGCTTTTGCAGAGCTTCACGGAAATCTTCGAAGTCGTCGGAGCTGACCGGGAACAGGCCGGCGTATACCTGCGGCTGAATGCGCTTGAAGCCTGGCAGCACGTCGACGTCCGGCGTGGAGCTCAAGGTCAAGGTGTCACCGACCGGCGCACCGTGAATATCCTTGATGCCGGCGATAATGAAGCCCACTTCACCAGCCTTCAGGTCAACGGTGGCGGTGTGTTTCGGGTTGAAGACACCGACGCTGTCCACGAGGTGGATCTTGCCGGTGGACTTGACCAGGATCTTGTCGCCCTTCTTCACACGACCGTGGCGCACGCGAACCAGGGAAACAACGCCCAGGTAGTTGTCGAACCAGGAGTCGATGATCAACGCTTGCAGCGGATCTTCATAGTTGCCGGTTGGCGCAGGAATGGTCTTGACCAGACGTTCTAGCACTTCGTCGACGCCCAGACCCGTCTTGGCACTGCACTCGACCGCGTCGGTGGCATCGATGCCGATGATTTTTTCGATTTCTTCTTTCACGCGGTCGGGATCGGCCTGAGGCAGGTCGATCTTGTTCAGGACCGGCATCACTTCCAGGCCCTGCTCAATCGCGGTGTAGCAGTTGGCTACCGACTGCGCTTCAACGCCCTGCCCGGCATCGACCACCAGCAACGCGCCTTCACAGGCCGCCAACGACCGACTGACTTCATAGGTGAAGTCGACGTGGCCCGGGGTGTCAATGAAGTTCAGCTGGTACCTGATGCCATCGCGAGCGGTGTAATACAGGGTGACGCTGTGGGCCTTGATGGTGATCCCGCGTTCACGTTCCAGGTCCATGGAATCCAGAACCTGGGCTTCCATTTCGCGCTCGGCAAGGCCGCCACACATCTGGATGAAGCGATCGGCCAGCGTCGACTTGCCATGGTCAATGTGGGCGATGATGGAGAAATTGCGGATATGACTCAAATCACTCACGGATCAACACTCAAAAAGGCTGCAGGCATTGCCCGCCGAAAAATAGCCGGGAATTGTACCTGATCCACGGCGCAAGCGTCACGCTCGCAGGTCAGACGGCGCCTACAAAAACGCCCCCGTCTTGCGACAGGGGCGTTTTGAGTGACCAGCAAGACCCGAAAAAACCCCTTGATCAACCGGCCCTGCGCAACAACCAGAGCCCGGCCAAGCCACAAACACCCGCCGGAACAAGCACCGCAAACAGTGGCGAGAAACCAAAGACCAGGCTCGAAGGACCGAGCAAATCCTGAACGATACGGAAGGTGAAGCCCACCAGCACACCAGTGAATACGCGCTGACCGAGGGTCACCGAGCGCAAAGGACCGAAGATGAAGGAAATCGCCATCAGTACCAGCGCGGCAGTGACCAGCGGTTGCAACACCTTGACCCAAAATGCCAGCCAGTAACGACCATTGCTCAGGCCTTGGTCAGCCAGGTAGTGGATGTAACCCCACAGACCGCTGATCGACAGCGTATCAGGCGACATGACCACCGTACTCAACAACTGCGGACTCAAGGCGACATTCCAGCGCTCGACCGGGGCGGTGACCACTTCGGTGCTCTTTTCATGGAACAGCGTGGTGGTGACGTCGCTCAATTGCCAGTGATCCTGATCGAACTCCGCCCGCTTGGCGAAGCTGGAAGACAGCATGTGATGCTCTTTGTCGAATCGATAACGGGTGACGCCGTACAGCAAACCATTGGGCTGCACAGAGTTGACGTGAATAAACTCATCACCCTGGCGATGCCACAAACCATGCTTGGCGCTCTGCGCATCACCGCCACCCTGAGCCAGGGAACGATTGGCCTGAGCAGTGACTTCGGTGGCCGGAGCAACGTATTCGCCGATCAGCACACCCACCACCATCAGGACCAGCATTGGCTTCATGACCGCCCAGACGATGCGCCCGATCGACACGCCCGCGGCGCGCATGATGGTCAGTTCGCTGTGACTGGCGAGACTGCCGAGGCCGATCAGGCAACCGATCAGTGCAGCCATCGGCAACATTTCGTAAAGACGACGCGGCGCGGTCATCAGGACATAACTCAACACGTCGACCAAAGTGTAGGTATCGCCGACCTCACTCATTTCATCGATGAAGGCGAACAGTGTCGCCAGACCGAGAATGATCCCCAGTACCGCCAGAATTGCAACGAACACACTGCTACCAATGTAGCGATCGAGCTTATCCACGAGCCATCTCCAGCGCGCTGCGACGACTCGCCAGCTTCAACCGTAAGGGTTCCCAATAGAGCAAGCACAGGCCGATGGTCAGGAAGATTGCATGCACCCACCACAACCCTAGCGCTGGCGGGATTTTGCCCTTTTCAAGGGCGCCGCGAGCGGCAATCAGGATGGACAGGTAGGCCATATAGAGAAGAATCGCCGGCAACAGCTTGAGGAAACGGCCCTGACGCGGATTGACCCGCGACAGCGGCACGGCCATCAGGGTCACGATGAAGACCAGCAATGGCAGGGACAGACGCCATTGCAGTTCGGTGCGGGATCGAATGTCATCGCTGCCGATCAGGGAGCGAGTGGTCATCGCGTCACGGTCGGTCACTTCGTTGCTGACGTCCGGTTTGGGTAGCAATACGCCGTACTCCTCGTACTTGATCACCCTGTAGTCGGCCTGTCCCGGATTGCCGTCATAGCGATAGCCGTTGTCGAGAATCAGGTAACGGTTACCGTCTGGGCGAATTTCCTGACGCCCCTTCTCGGCCACCAGCACGGAAATCCCGCGATCCTTCTTATCGGTCGAGACGTTCTTTTGCGAAATGAATACGCCGCCGAGGTTGATGCGATCATCCGATAGCGTTTCGGTGTAGGTCACCCGTGTCCCGTCACGCAGCGCCTGGAAGCGACCCGGCTCGAGGGTGTCGAACTCGGTCAGGGCATCCTGCTTGTTCAGCAGCAACTGGAACTGATTGGCTCCTTGCGGCGCCAGGCTCAGGCTCAGCCATGCCACCACCAGTGCGACCAAGGTGGCTGGAAAAAGGGTCATGGCAAACAGACGCTGCTGGCTCATGCCGGTAGCCGACAGCACCGTCATTTCGCTTTCAAGGTACAGGCGACCGTAGGCCAGCAGGATTCCGAGAAACAGGCCCAATGGCAAAATCAACTGCAGGAAACCCGGCAGACGAAAGCCCATGATCAGGAATAGCGAGCCCGGATCCAGGAGGCCAGAGGCGGCCTGGGCGAGGTATTTGATGAAGCGACCGCTCATGATGATGACCAGCAGCACAGCGCTGACGGCGCTCAAGGTCAACAGGACTTCGCGGGATAGATAACGGAAGACGATCAAACCAGACACTCCAGGGTTGTCAGGCTAAGGCGGCCAAACAAGCAAACGTATCAGACGGCCCGCAGGGCAGAGCCGCCGAAAAAGTTGGCGCATTATCCTGTGATTGGGTGCGCCTGTCACTGCGCATGCTCAAGCAGGCGGGTAAAGCGCTGAAGATCGTACGACCGAGGGTTGTCAGGCTCGGGGCACGAGGTTCAAACTGCGGCCTTTGTCGCGGGCCGTGATCTGCGCCTTTCTATTTATAAGCAAGCTCGAATGCATGCCGTCGAGCTCTTGCGTGTTGACCATTAATTCAGGGACCCGGATATGGAACTGGTTGTAAAAAGCGTTAGCCCAGAAACGTTGAAAACCGCCACTCTGGTGGTCGCCGTCGGCGAAGGCCGCAAGCTCGGCGCCGTCGCCAAACAACTCGACGAACTGAGCGGTGGCGCCATCAGCGCGGTGCTCAAGCGCGGCGACCTGGCTGGCAAAGTCGGTCAGAGTCTGCTGCTGCACAGCCTGCCGAACCTCAAGGCCGAACGCGTGCTGCTGGTGGGCGTGGGCAAAGACGAAGAGCTGGGCGACCGCCCGTTCCGCAAGATCATTGCCGGCATCCTCAACACCCTTAAAGGCCTGGGCGGCAGCGATGCGGTGCTGGCCCTGGACGAAGTCGCGGTAAAAGGCCGCGACAGCTATGGCAAGACCCGCCTGCTGGCCGAAACCCTGGTGGACGGCGAATACACGTTCGACCAGTTCAAAAGCCAGAAAGCCGAGCCTCGCGCCCTGAAGAAAGTCACCCTGTTGACCATCAAGGCTGCACAGGCTGAAGTCGAGCGCGCCGTGGCCCACGCCACCGCTATCGCCAACGGCATGGCGTTCACCCGCGACCTGGGCAACCTGCCGCCGAACATCTGCCACCCAACGTTCCTGGGTGAGCAGGCGAAGAACCTGGGCAAAGAATTCAAAAGCCTGAAAGTCGAAGTCCTTGATGAGAAGAAGATCAAGGACCTGGGCATGGGCTCGTTCTACGCCGTCGGCCAGGGCAGCGCCCAGCCACCGCGCCTGATCGTCATGCAATACAACGGCGGCAAGAAATCCGAGAAGCCGTATGCACTGGTCGGCAAAGGCATCACCTTTGACACGGGCGGCATAAGCCTTAAGCCGGGCGCCGGCATGGATGAAATGAAATACGATATGGGCGGCGCTGCCAGCGTATTCGGTACGCTGCGTGCCGTGCTCGAGCTGAAACTGCCGATCAACCTGGTGTGCATCCTGGCCTGCGCCGAGAACATGCCGAGCGGCAATGCTTCGCGTCCTGGCGACATCGTCACCACCATGAGCGGCCAGACCGTGGAAATCCTCAACACCGACGCCGAAGGCCGTCTGGTGCTGTGCGACGCCCTGACCTACTCCGAGCGCTTCAAGCCGCAAGCGGTGATCGACATCGCGACCCTGACCGGCGCATGCGTTGTTGCACTGGGCGCGCACACCTCCGGCCTGCTGGGCAACAACGACGAACTGATCGGCCAACTGCTGAGCGCTGGCCAATCGGCTGACGATCGCGCCTGGCAACTGCCGCTGTTCGATGAGTACCAGGAACAACTGGACAGTCCGTTCGCCGACATCGCCAACATTGGCGGCCCGAAAGCCGGCACCATCACCGCTGCCTGCTTCCTGTCGCGCTTCACCAAGAACCTCAACTGGGCGCACCTGGACATCGCCGGTACGGCCTGGACCAGCGGCGGCAAGGACAAGGGCGCCACAGGCCGTCCGGTTCCGCTGCTGACCCAATACCTGCTGGATCGCGCCAAAGCCTGAAATCGATGACTTCACGTGGTGTCACTCTCGGGTGATGCCACTCGAAGCTCAGGAACCGCAATGTCCAAAGTCGACTTCTATATCCTGCCCAGCGCCGATCCTTCGGCGCGGCTGGACTTTGCCTGCAAACTCACCGAAAAAGCCTGGCGCATGGGCCACCGAATCTATCTGCATTGCAGCGATGCCGCCCAGCGCGACGATCTCGATGCTCGCCTGTGGACCTTCAAGGGCGAAAGCTTCGTGCCCCACGGTCCCGCTGAGAATGACCTGAACGGTTTGATTGTGTTGGGCCTGGGCGATGACTGCGGTCCGCATCAGGACCTGTTGGTCAATCTCGCCCTGAAAGTCCCGGCATTCGCCAACAAGTTCGCCCGCGTGGCGGAAGTGGTGGTGGAAGATCCGACGATTCGTACGGCTGCGCGGGAGAGTTTCCGTTTCTACCGCGAACAGGGCTATCCTCTGCAAGATCACCGCCTACAGCGACTCTGAGCATTCCGATGGACACTTCAAAACCGCTGCAACAGTCCGCGCACCTGCTGGACGACCTTGAGTCGATCCGTCAATTGCTCGGCGATGACAACCTGCAACCACCCTTGCTCACCGACACGGTCGAGGAAGGTGATCAGGAACAGATTCCGATGCTGTTCGATACGGTCGGCGCCAGCCCACCCATTCTCGAACCGGCGCCTCCCGCCCCGACGGCCCCCGCCGCCAGCAAGGGCCCCGACGACCTGCTGCACCTGGATGACGAACTGCGCGCCGCCGCGCAATTGATCATGCAAGACGTAATCGACGACTTCGCCCCGCACATCGAAACCGAAATCAAACGCCGTCTCAGCGCACGAATGGAACGGTTGTTGAGTCAGTACGAGTAATCCCAGACCTTTGTGGGAGCGAGCTTGGTCCCACATTGATTCTCTGCTGTTGCTGATGGCCAGGTCCCCCCCGCGTTCAACTCGCCCTACGCCCCATGCCCCGCTATACTTGCCGGCTTTTCCTGAATAAATGCCAATAGGGTCCCGCCGCGCATGGATAAGACCTACCAGCCGCACGCCATTGAAACTTCCTGGTACAACACTTGGGAGTCAGAAAATTACTTCGCCCCGCAAGGCGCGGGCGAGTCCTACACCATCATGATTCCGCCGCCGAACGTCACCGGCAGCCTGCACATGGGTCACGGCTTCAACAACGCGATCATGGACGCCCTGATCCGTTTCCGCCGCATGCAGGGTCGTAACACCCTGTGGCAGCCGGGTACCGACCACGCCGGTATCGCCACGCAAATGCTGGTGGAGCGTCAACTTGAAGCTCAGGGCCAGAGTCGCCACGACCTGGGCCGCGAAAAATTTCTCGAGAAAGTCTGGGAATGGAAGGATCAGTCCGGCGGCAACATCAGCCGCCAGATCCGCCGCCTTGGCTCGTCCGTGGACTGGAGCCGCGAGCGCTTCACCATGGACGACGGCCTCTCGGAATCCGTTAAAGAAGCCTTTGTGCGCCTGCACGAAGACGGCCTGATCTACCGCGGCAAGCGCCTGGTCAACTGGGACACCAAGTTGCACACGGCAATTTCTGACCTCGAAGTGGAAAACCACGACGAGAAAGGTTTCCTGTGGAACCTGAAATACCCGCTGGCCGACGGCGCCAAGACCGCTGAAGGCAATGATTACCTGATCGTCGCGACCACTCGCCCGGAAACCATGCTCGGCGACTCCGCCGTCGCGGTGAACCCGAACGATGAGCGCTACCAAGCCTTGATCGGCAAATTTGTCGAGCTGCCGCTGGTCGGCCGCCGTATCCCGATCATCGCCGATGATTATTGCGATCCTGAATTCGGCACCGGCTGCGTGAAAATCACCCCGGCCCACGATTTCAACGACTACGAAGTCGGCAAGCGCCACAACCTGCCGCTGCTGAACATCTTCGACAAGAACGCCGCTGTATTGCCGACCTGTCAGGTGTTCAACCTCGACGGCACGCTGAACGAAAGCATCGACAGCAAGATCCCGGCCGAATACGCCGGTCTTGATCGCTTCGAAGCACGTAAGCAGATCGTTGCTGCGTTCGACGCCGCCGGCCTGCTGGTCAGCGTTGACGATCACAACCTGAAAGTGCCGAAAGGCGATCGCTCCGGCACGATCATCGAGCCATGGCTGACCGACCAGTGGTACGTATCGACCAAACCGTTGGCCGAGCCCGCGATTGCCGCCGTTGAAGACGGCCGTATCCAGTTCGTGCCGAAACAATACGAAAACATGTACTTCTCGTGGATGCGCGACATCCAGGACTGGTGCATCAGCCGTCAGTTGTGGTGGGGCCACCGGATCCCGGCCTGGTACGACGAATCGGGCAAGGTCTATGTCGGTCGCGACGAAGCCGAAGTACGTGCCAAGCACAACCTCGGCCCGGACGTTGCGCTGCAACAGGACAACGACGTGCTCGACACCTGGTTCAGTTCGGGCCTGTGGACGTTCTCGACGCTCGGCTGGCCAGAGCAGACCGAGTTCCTGAAGAAATTCCACTCCACCGACGTGTTGGTGACTGGCTTCGACATTATTTTCTTCTGGGTCGCCCGGATGATCATGCTCACCCTGCACTTGGTGAAGAACGAAGACGGCACGCCGCAGGTTCCATTCAAGACTGTTTATGTTCACGGTCTGGTGCGTGATGGCCAGGGCCAGAAGATGTCCAAGTCCAAGGGCAACGTCCTGGACCCGCTGGACATCATCGACGGCATCGAGCTCGAAGACCTGGTGCACAAACGCACCTCGGGCATGATGCAGCCGAAACTGGCGAAGAAGATCGAGAAGCAGACCCGCGACGAGTTCGCTGACGGCATCGCCAGCTACGGCACCGACGCCCTGCGTTTCACCTTCTGCTCACTGGCCTCCACCGGTCGCGACATCAAGTTCGACATGGGCCGTGTCGAGGGCTATCGCAACTTCTGCAACAAGATCTGGAACGCCGCGCGCTACGTGCTGGACAAGGGCGAAGACTGCGCTCAGAACGGCGAAGTTTACGAGCTGTCGCTGGCGGATCGCTGGATCATTTCGCAACTGCAACGCACCGAAGCCGAAGTGACCCGTCAACTCGATCAGTTCCGCTTCGACCTGGCCGCACAAGCCTTGTACGAGTTCATCTGGAACCAGTATTGCGACTGGTACCTGGAACTCTCCAAGCCTGTGCTGTGGGACGAAAACGCGCCGGTCGAACGTCAGCGTGGCACCCGCCGCACGCTGGTTCGGGTGTTGGAAGTTGCGCTGCGCCTGGCACATCCGTTCATGCCGTTCATCACCGAAGAAATCTGGCAGCGCATAGCGCCGCTGGCCGGTATCGACGGCAAGACGATCATGCTGCAGCCGTGGCCAGTGGCCAATGAAGAGCGCATCGATCCGGCTGCCGAAAACGACATCGAATGGCTTAAAGGCCTGATGCTCGGCACGCGAAACATCCGTGGCGAAATGAACATCGGTCCAGGCAAGCCGTTGAACCTGTTCCTGAAAAACGTCAGCACCGAAGATCAGCGTCGTCTCACCGAGAACGAAGCCCTGCTGAAGAAGCTGGCTCGTCTCGAATCGATCACTGTGTTGGCTGCCGGCGAAGAAGCACCGCTGTCCGCTACCGCACTGGTTGGCGAGATGGAAGTGCTGGTGCCGATGGCCGGCCTGATCGACAAAGCTGCTGAGCTGGCGCGTCTGGACAAGGAAATCCTGCGTCTGCAGGGCGAAGTTCAGCGGGTTGGCGGCAAGCTGTCTAACGCCGGTTTCGTCGACAAGGCCCCGGCCGAAGTCATCGAGAAGGAACGCGCCAAACTGGCTGAAGCTGAACAGGCTTTGGGCAAGTTGGCCGAGCAGCATGCGCGGATTGCCAGCCTGTAACGGCAAATCGCAATGAAAACGGGAGGCCAAGTGGCCTCCCGTTTTTTTGCGCCGAGAATCCCGCGCGGATGTGGGACAATACCCGCCACTTTTAGCCATACCCGAATCGACCACGCCCATGAACGCCCCTCGCACACCCCGCCCCGCGCGCAAAAAGCCTGACACCGCCACCCCGGCCAAAGCCGTGGAGCCCCGCGAAAAGGCCAGCCTGCATCCGCGCAACCGCCATCAGGGTCGTTACGACTTCCCGGCGCTGATCAAAACCACGCCGGAGCTGGCGAAGTTTGTGATCCTCAATCCGTACGGCAAGGAAAGTATCGACTTCGCCAGCCCGGACGCAGTGCGGGTGTTCAACCGTGCGCTGCTCAAGTCGTTCTACGGCGTCGCCCATTGGGACATCCCGGCCGACTACCTCTGCCCACCGGTTCCGGGGCGTGCCGATTACGTGCACTTCCTGGCTGACCTGCTGGCTAGCGTCAACGACGGTGAGATCCCGCGCGGCGCGCCAGTCAAGGTGCTCGATATCGGCATGGGCGCCAACTGCGTCTATCCGTTGATCGGCTACAGCGACTACCGCTGGCACTTCCTTGGCTCGGAAATCGACCCGACGGCCGTGGCTGCCGCCAAAGCCATCGTCCAGTCCAACGGACTGAACAAAGCCATCCAGTTGCGCCAACAAAGCAACCCCAAGCACATTCTGCTAGGCCTGCTCGAACCCGGCGAACGCTTTGATCTGACCATGTGCAATCCGCCGTTCCACGCCTCGATGGACGAAGCGACCAAAGGCAGCGAGCGTAAATGGCGCGCACTGGGCCGTGCCGATCCAAAACGCAAACTGCCGGTGCTGAACTTTGGCGGTCAATCGGCAGAATTGTGGTGTGAAGGTGGCGAAGCACGGTTTGTGACGCAACTGATCGCCGAGAGCGCGCACTTCCAACACAAAGTGCTTTGGTTCAGCACCTTGGTCTCGAAAGCCTCCAACCTGCCGGCGATCCAGACAGCCCTGAAAAAGGCCGGCGTTTTGGAAAGCCAGGTCGTGGAAATGTCTCAGGGCCAGAAGCAAAGCCGCTTCGTCGCCTGGACCTTCCAGACCAAATCCGAGCAACAGGTCTGGCGCGAGCGTTGGGTTCGCAAAAGCTGATTAGTCACTGAGCCAGCGATTGGCCCTTGGCTAGTCGCTGAATCGCAGACACAAAAAAGCCGTGCTCCGGATCACTCCGGAGCACGGCTTTTTTTTACTGCGTCTTACTTGTTAACAGCGTCGGTCAGGCCTTTGGCCACAACCAGCTTGATAACTTTCTTGGCAGCGATTTCGATGGCAGCGCCAGTCGAAGGGTTGCGACCGGTGCGGGCAGGGCGCTCAGTCACTTTCAATTTGCCGATACCTGGCAGAGTGATTTCGCCGCCGTTTTCCAGCTGATCGGCAACGATTTGGCCCAGTTGGTCCAGAGCGTTACGCGCGGTGGTTTTTGGCGCGTCGATAGCTTCAGCGATGTCGGCGATCAGTTGGTCTTTAGTAAGAGCCATGTAGTGTTCCTTCCCTATCAAATTCATATGGATTGCAGAGTGCAGTGTCAGCCATCGAGCCCGATCTTCTGGATCTGGCACCCTCGGCCATAACCGAGACGAGTCGGGGTTATAGATACCGAAATCAGGGTTTGGTTCGACCTGACAAATGCTGAATGCACGCTTAACGCAGTGACTTCGCGCAAGACCGGGCAAAACTAGCACAGAGACGGGGAAATATCCGCCTCTAGCTACCCATTTGGTCAGCTTTATTGCTCTAAAACTGTAAAAACCAACATAAGCGCCATCGGACACCTGCGAATTGCCCTTCGTGCCGCGCCAAAACCAGTGGTTGCGGTACACTTGGCACTTTTTGGGGGAGCACGCCCTCCTCTCTTCAATCAGCCGAGAAGCCCATGCCGATCCGCCATTGCATCGTCCACTTGATCGACAAAAAACCCGACGGCACGCCCGCAGTTCTCCACGCTCGCGATTCCGAATTGGCCGAGTCGAGCGCCATCGAGTACATGCTTGCCGACCTCAATGAAAGCTACAACGCCAAACAAGGCAAGGCCTGGGGCTTTTTCCATGCCGAGTCCGGTGCGCACCCGTTCAGCGGCTGGCTGAAGGAATATCTCGATGGCGGCAAGGATTTCACAGCGTTCAGCCGAGTGGCGGTGGAACATCTGCAAAAACTGATGGAAGAGTCGAACCTCTCTGTGGGCGGCCACGTGCTGTTTGCGCATTATCAGCAAGGCATGACCGACTATCTGGCGATCGCGCTCCTACACCACAGTGAAGGCGTTGCAGTGACCGATCAGTTGGACGTGACCCCGTCCCGGCATCTGGACCTGGGCCAACTGCACCTGGCAGCACGGATCAACGTTTCCGAGTGGCAGAACAACAAACAGTCCAAGCAGTACATTTCGTTCATCAAAGGCAAGAATGGAAAAAAGGTTTCGGAGTATTTCCGCGACTTCATCGGCTGCCAGGAAGGCGTCGACGGCCCCGGCGAAACCCGTACCCTGCTCAAAGCCTTCAGCGATTTCGTTGAAAGTGAAGACCTGCCGGAAGAGTCAGCCCGAGAGAAGACCAAGACCCTGGTGGATTACGCCAGCAGCCAGGCCAAGCTCGGCGAACCCATGGGCCTGGAAGCGTTGTCGGAGCTGATCGACGAAGAACGTCCGAAGGCCTTCTACGATCACATCCGCAATAAGGACTACGGCCTGTCCCCGGAGATCCCGGCAGATAAACGCACCCTCAACCAGTTCCGCCGCTTCACCGGTCGCGCCGAAGGCCTGTCCATCAGCTTCGAAGCGCACCTGCTGGGCTCGAAGATCGAATACGACGAAGAAGCCGGCACGTTGATCATCAAAGGTCTGCCGACCCAACTCACCGATCAGCTCAAGCGACGTAACTGATGCTCGGCGGCGTACTGAAAAAATTCCTGCTGATCCTGCTGGTGGTCGTGGTCTACCAGAACTGGGGCAAGATCGAGCGGGTGTTCCATCCGGAGCAAGGGGTGTCCGAGCAGACTCAGGCCAAGGCCAACGTCGTGCTCTACACCACCGAATGGTGTGGCTACTGCAAACTGACCCGGCGCTTTCTCGATCGCAAGGGCATTGCGTACAAGGAATTCGATATCGAGAAGGATGCCGAGGCCCGCAAGGCCTACGAGGCGCTGGGTGGCGGCGGAATTCCGATCATCGATGTGAACGGGACGTTGATTCGCGGGTATGACCCGGAGGCCATTCTCGCCGCACTGAAGTAAACACAAACCCTAGAGTGGGGTTCAGCGTTTTTCGATGCGAAACCCGAACCGCGCAAAGTGCACATGCACCACCCCGCCACGCTCGTCTTCCCGGCGCAGTATCAATTCTTCGCGGCCCGCAAACAGCAACTCACCCGCCACCGGGTCAACGCCGTAATCGGTTGCCGCAATCACCACTTGCTGTCCTGCCTCAAAACCATTCGGCTCGTCGAATTGCTCATCCGGCAAGGCGGCCGGTGTGGCGTTACGCGCAACCTCCAGCGCCTCCTCAGAGCTCATCTCGCTGAACGCGCCATGACCGAAGCCCAAAACGCGCCCCAGCCATGCCGAAACCGCTGGATAAGCATCGACCAACGGTGACGTGACGGGCGTGGCTTTAAGGAACCACAACGGATGGGCCAGGGCAACGTCGGCAATCGACGGTTCACCGAACAGGAAGTCGCCCTGTTCGCGCTGAAGCTGCTGCTCCAGACGCGCCATGATAGTCGGCCACTGATGCCGGGCTTGTTCAGCCGACAACCGTGTGGCGCTGCCACCGCTGAACAACTCCGTACGATCGGCAATGAACGCCTTGATCGCTTCCGCAGGCATATTACCGAAGCGCACGGCGATCGATTCCGGTTGAAACACCAGGCTGACCGCATGCTGGAACACCACCGAATCCGCCCATGCGGCGAACGTGGCGGCGATCATTTCCTGACCTTCCGGGAAGAACGCCGGCAAGGCTTTTTCCTGTTCCAGACGACGGGCGATCAGCGACGTGTCGCAATAAATATCCGCGCCAATCTGCAGCACCGGCGTCTTGCGGTAGCCGCCGGTCAGCGCGGTCAGATCGGGTTTTGGCATCACCGGCGAGATCTTCACCGAGCGCCAGGACAACCCCTTGAGGCCCAGCAGCAGGCGGGTTTTTTCAGAAAAAGGGGACGTCGGGTAATGATGAAGAATTAACGCTGACATGCTCGGCTCCGCCGCACGGATTGGGAATCCGCAGCTTAGCGCGCATTCCCTGAACAGCCCACCGATCTGCCTGATGGGCACTTATCAGTCAGATTGATAATCGGGCAGCGGCGCTCGCCACCAGACATTCCTTGGCGCTTTTCTTGAGTTTTTTGATCAGTCGTTCCTGCCGCAGCGCGTCGCTTTTATCGCGACAGGCTTCGGTGTAAACCAATGCCACGGCAGGGCTGGAGAGAAAAAACCGCGCGCCCTTGCCGCTCTGGTGAGTCGCGAATCGGCGCACGGGATCATCGCTGATCCCGCAGTAGAGCGAACCATTGGCCGCGCGAACGAGGTAGACGAACCAGGGTTTGCTCACCGGCGGGTCGGCATCGACGGAGATTTCGCTGAGGGTGTTCACGTGACGATCAAGGCTTGTAGGAAAACAAGCCGCGATCTTATCAGCGACTGGCCTGGAATGCCTTCAGCCCCTTCAAGGCCTGCGCGCGGACGGCGCTCCTCACCGCTGGCGTCCAGCCCAATAGCAGCCCTTTGAAACCCAGCGCCTGTCGCGACCAGCTCCACATGTCGAAGCTGTCGTGGTGCTCGCAGATCTTGCCATCGCGAAAAACAAAACGCGCCTGAATATCGTTGACCACCGTGTTGCCGGTCTGGCTGAACAGGTACGTCGCCACCCAATGAGCGCCGCCCGTGCGCTCATCGCTGCGCACGTTATCGAACGTCAGGGAAAAATCCTTGGCCCGGGTAGTGAGCATCCGCCACATGTCGCCGGCCTCTTGCCCGCGCAGTTCGCCGAACGCCGGATCACTGAACACCACGTCGTCGGTATAGCAGGCGCTCATGGCCTCGGCATCCAGCCGCTGGAAGGCTTGATAGAACTGGGTGATCAATGCGTTGTGGGCATCACTCATGGGCAAGCTCCCTCTGGATGCGCAAATAGAGGCGCAAAGTGGTTTCAACAGATGGCTTGCACGATAGTCAACAAAGTCGCCAAACACTATCGGCATTCGTGAGCCGAATACCGACAGTGTGCAGGTGTCAGACCTTTTCGCTTTCGACCTGGACGTACAGCGAACGTCCCGCGCCGAGCCCGGCGATGATCGCCCCGAGGCCGATGATGCCAAAAATCCAGCCCAAGGCGCTCCAGCCACCGGTCCAGTCATGCACGATGCCGACCGCGAACGGCCCCATGGACGCCAAGGTGTAACCGAAGCCTTGGGCCATGCTCGACAGATTCGCTGCGACATGGGAGTCCCGCGAACGCAGCACGATCAGGGTCAACGCCAGACTGAACGCACCGCCCTGCCCAAGACCCAGCAGGATCGCCCAGCCCCACAAGCCTTCGATCGGTGCGTAAAGACAACCGAACAGGCCGCCAAGGGTCAGCAGCATGACGATGACAATCGCCAGACGTTGATCCTTGCCACGCGTCGCCAGCCATGGCGCCGCCAGTGAACTCGCCAACTGAACGATGACCGAGCCTGACAGCACCAGACCCGCCTGGGTCGGCGTCAGGCCGCGACCGATCAGGATCGACGGCAACCAGCCGAACACGATGTAGGCCAGAGAAGATTGCAGGCCCATGTAGAGCGTCACTTGCCAGGCCAGTGGATCACGCAACAAGCCGCGAACCCGATACGCGACGTTGTGCGCGCCGTGTTTCTGCCCGACTTGTGGTAACCAGAAAATCGCCGCGACCAATGCCGGAACCACCCAGAAACCGAGGCCCAAGGCCCAGCTCTTGTCGAAATGCTCGCTCAACGGTACGGTCGCGCCCGCGGCCATCGCCGCCCCCAGACACAGGGCCATGGTGTAGACGCCGGTCATGGTGCCCGCGTGTTTCGCAAAATCGCGTTTAACGATGCCGGGCAGCAATACACCGATCACGCCGATGCTCGCGCCGGCCAGCACGCTGCCAGCAAACAGACCGATCACGCCGAGCGAACTGCGCAGGATGATCCCGCCGGCCAACATCAAGAGAATGCCCAGCACCACTCGCTCGGCGCCGAAACGTCGGGCCAGTAAGGGCGCCAGCGGTGCAAACAAGCCAAGGCACAGCACCGGCAACGTCGTCAGCAAACCGGCCTGGGCTGCCGACAAACCGAGGGCTTTCGAAACCTCGCCGAGTATCGGCGCCATGCTCGATAGCGCCGGGCGCAGGTTCAGTGCCACCAGAATCAGGCCCAGCAGCAACAGCCACGGCCGCCGCAGGATCGGGTGACGTTGCTGGACTTGTTCGTCATCCGCCTCGGCGTCGATCAGCAGCTCTTCAAGTTCTGCTGTCCGCTTGGGATGAGTGATGTTGCTGGTGCTGTTGGACATGGGTTTCTCGGTTTCAAGGTTCATTGATCAACTGCCTTGACAGGGCTTTGGCCCGTTCCGGGTCGCGTTGCTCGACGGCATCAAGCAGTTCGATATGGCGGTCGAACACCTCTTGACGCCGGGGGGAAATGTTCAGACTCTCGCGCAGCTGCGCACCGACCACGCTGGAGAAATAGCGGTACAGCTCGCTGAGCGTCGGGTTATGCGCGGCGTCCACCAAACGCCGGTGGAACACCAGATCGCAGGCGATATACGTGTCGAGATCGCCGTGGTAGTGACTGCCACTGACGCCCAACGCCTCGCGCAATGCCACCAGGTCTTCGTCGGTACGACGCAATGCGGCCAGGCCGATGGCCTCGACTTCCAGAATGTGCCGAGTTTCCCGGGCCTGTTCATGGGAGCAGCGGGACAACGCCTTCATGGTGTCGAGCGGATCGACCACTGCCCGCAGATAGCTTCCGTCGCCCTGACGGATGTCGATCAACCCGGAAAACGCCAATACGCGCATGGCTTCACGCACGGTATTGCGGCTGATGCCCAACTCGGCGGACAGCTCAGGCTCGGTGGGTAAACGCTGGCCGACCGTCCAGACGCCCTCTGTAATGCGCAGACGTAACTGGTCCAGCGCTTGGTCGACCAAAGATCGTTTAATTAATGGAGAAATGTCTGTCATAGGATTCGCCCTTTCATCCAATCATAGGATGAATTTTCTGACATGTTAGTCAGCTTCGTCCGAGAGGACAACCGCCTGGGGTTAAGGGGCGAGTTAAGGCGCGGAAAGGAACGGGATTTTCGATTGTTAAAGTTACCTGTTGCCGCTGACCGATCCGCCCGTACCCTGGTGGTACGGATGGGTCTGCATAACCTGGACATAACCAAGCCTCGATTGAAAGTCGAACGCGTACTGGCTGACCTAAAAGCATTCATTCGAGCAAGAGAGCGTGATCCGATCTCAACCATGAGACAGGCTACATTTGGAGCCTGGAGCAGGGAAAGGACCGGGGCTTCCACCTTCACGCCACGTTATTCTTCAACGGAACTCATCACTCGCGTGACACGCACAAAGCGCGGAAAATCGGTGAGCTGTGGGTACGAATCGCCCAAGGGCAGGGCCATTACTTCAGTTGCAATGCCGATCAGACTGGATATCGTGATCTGGGTATTGGGATGATCAACCGCCTTAATTCTCAGGCCTGTACAAACCTTGTCAGTGCCATGACGTATCTTGCCAAGAATAGGCGGCATCTGCGCCTGAAGCCGGTACACAGGAGAACCTTTGGGGCGGGCCTCTGAGTAGCTAGCGTATCAAGAACGACTTTACTATCCAAAGCATCGGCTCGTGATGATGCCTCATCGCCATTATGCGCAACTTCTTGCGCACTTTCAGTTTGATACCTGATCAAAATTCGACCAAAGGCGCCTGCCGGAACGACCAACCTCCCGGCTCCCGGGGTCGTCACCGAACCTGGCACGTTCCTTGATAACAGTTCAGGTACCCACCGGGCGATTTCGCCTCCGGGCACTCTCAATTTTTAGCAAGGAGCACATCCATGGCTACACCAGCGTACATGTCGGTTACCGGCGAAAAACAAGGCCAGATCACTGCCGGCGCCGTCACTGCCGACTCCGTTGGCAACACCTACCAGGAAGGCCACGAAGACCAGGTCATGGTTCAGGCGTTCAGCCACGACGTGATCATCCCGCGTGACCCGCAGTCCGGCCAACCGACCGGTCAGCGCGTTCACAAGCCAGTTGTGATCACCAAGGTCTACGACAAGGCTTCGCCACTGCTGCAAGCCGCTTTGACTTCCGGCGAGCGCATGAGCGAAATCGTTATCCAGTGGTACCGCACTTCGGCCCAAGGGACCCAAGAGCACTACTACACCACCAAACTGGAAGACGCGATCATCGTCGCCATCAACAACAAAATGCACAACTGCCAAGACCCGGCGAACTCGCACTTCACGCACCTGGAAGAAGTGCAATTCACCTACCGCAAAATCACCTGGACCCACGAAGTATCCGGTACTTCGGGTTCCGATGACTGGCGTCAGCCAGTCGCTTAATCGCGGCTGACCGCTTCACGCATCGGCCAGCTCTGCTGGTCGATGTTGTTTACGCCTTTCCAGAATTTCGCGTCTGCTGATCCTTTGATCGGGTATTGGTTTACGCCGAAACATTGCACGAGGAACAAGGGATGTTCGCGCCGGCCAATCAAACTCACTTTGCCCTGACCATCGAAGGTCTTTCCAGCGACTTCCAGGTATTTTCCCTGCAAGGTCGGGAAGCCATCAGCCAGCCGTTTGTGTTTGAGGTGGAGCTGGTCAGTGAACAGCCGTCCCTGGACCTCGAGACCCTGCTGCACAAACCGGCCTTTTTGCAGCTCTCGCCTGACGGCAGCGGCATTCACGGCCAGGTCTATCGCGCCGCCCAGGGCGATTCCGGCAAACGCCTGACCCGCTACGCGGTGACCCTGCGCCCGCAACTGTCTTACCTGGCGCACCGCATCAACCAGCGCATCTTCCAGAACCTCACGGTGCCTAAAATCATCGGCAGCGTCCTCGAAGAGCACGGCATCCAAAGCAACGCCTACGCATTCAACGTCGGGGCGATTTATCCCGAGCGCATTTATTGCGTTCAGTACGATGAATCGGACCTGCAGTTCATCCAGCGCCTGTGCGAGGAAGAAGGTATCCACTACCACTTCCAGCACAGCGCCACGGCCCACAAGCTGGTGTTCGGCGATGACCAAACGGTGTTCCCGAAACTCGCACCCGTGGCCTACCAGCAAGACTCCGGCATGGTCGCCAACAACCCGGTGATCAAACGCTTCGACCTGCGCCTGGAAACCCGCACCAGCCGCACCACCCGCCGCGACTATGACTTCGAAAAACCGCGCCTGACGCTGGAAAGCGAAAACCGTGGCGACGCCCTGCCCGACCTCGAAGACTACGACTACCCCGGTCGTTTCATCGACCGCGAACGCGGCAAGCACCTGGCCAAACGCGCTCTGGAACGTCACCGCAGCGACTTCCAGCTCGCCGAAGGCCGCAGCGATCAGCCGATCCTCGTCAGCGGCCACTTCCTGGCCCTGACCCAACACCCGAAAGCCAAGTGGAATGACCTATGGCTGCTGACCGAAATCCTCCACGAAGGCAAGCAGCCGCAAGTGCTTGAGGAGTCGGTGACCAGCCACACCACGGCGTTGAAGGACGACTTCCATCAGGGTTATCGCAACCGTTTCCAGGCCACCCCATGGGACGTGCCGAACCGCCCACCGCTGAACCACCCCAAACCCCGGATCCTCGGCAGCCAAAGCGCCGTGGTCACCGGGCCAAAAGGTGAAGAGATCCACTGCGACCAGTACGGCCGCGTCAAAGTGCAATTCCACTGGGACCGCGAAGGTCAGGCCGACGACAAAACCAGCTGCTGGCTGCGCGTCTCCTCCGCCTGGGCCGGCGCCCACTACGGCGGCATCGCCATCCCACGCATCGGCATGGAAGTGCTGGTCAGCTTCCTCGAAGGCGACCCCGACCAACCGCTGATCAGCGGCTGCCTGTACCACAAGGAAAACGTCGTCCCGTACGACCTGCCGGCGAACAAAACCCGCAGCACCTTCAAGACCCTGAGCTCCCCCGGTGGCGGCGGTTACAACGAACTGCGCATCGAAGACAAAAAGGGCCAGGAACAAATTTTCCTGCACGCCCAGCGCGACTGGGACGAGAACGTCGAGCACGACCAGAAGATTCGGGTCGGCAACGAGCGTCACGACACCGTTGAAAAGAACAGCTACACGGAATTCAAGGCCGAAGAACACCACACGGTTTATGCCGATCGCAAAGTTGAGGCGCGGGCCAACGACCACCTGACCGTCGGCGTCAATCAGCACATCAAGATCGGCACCGGCCAGTTCATCGACGCAGGACAGGAAATCCACCTGAGCAGCGGCATGAAAGTGGTGATGGAAGCTGGCGCCGAACTGACGCTGGTGGGCGGCGGCAGCTTCATCAAGATCGATGCTGGCGGCGTAACCATGAGCGGGCCGGTGATCAATATGAACTCCGGCGGTGGTCCGGGTAGCGGCACGGGGGCTGCACCGTTGTTGCCGGGGCCGTTGAAGCAGGCGGATGCGGATAAGGCTGGAGCGTTGTTGGTGCCCGCCTTGCGTCAAACCCTGCAACGAGCAGCCACAACGGCTCAGCCAGTCTGCGAGATATGCCAACAACTGAAGGCGATGAAATGATCCCTGGTGCCACGCGTTATCTGCTTCTGGACGGAGCAAAGATCGAAAACCTTCCGGCCCGCCTGTACAGCCTGGATGACAACCCTGTTGTCGAATGGCTGTATCACGCAACACCCTACCAAGAGGTGTTTGATGTTGGCCCTGCGCTGGTCGTCTTGCGCGCCAACAGCGCACTTGAGAAAGCCTTTACTGATGACTGGCAAAATGACGCTGGCCTCATCATCGAAAGTGATGCGCGTCTACAGCAATTGACTGAACATCTGCGCAGCCTCATCCATGCTCGGGTGACCGGTGATGCCTCAATGCTGTTTCGTTACTACGACCCGCGAGTCATGCGCCATTGGCTGCCGACCCTGAACCCCGGGGAAAAAGATCACGTGATGGGCCCGATCAGACGCGTACGCCTGCCAGCGCGAGAAGGCCTGGAAGAACAGTGGATCGTTCGTGAGCAGGATCGCCAAAGCGCCCAGCAATATGCTGAGCGTCCGTGGCTTTACCTCGATGAGCAACAGTTGCAACGGCTCAATCAAGGCAAGCTGGAAATGTTTGATCAACAGTTGCTGGAGCACGTTCGTACTTACTTTCCCGACTGTCTGGCCCAACATTCGACTGCCGACCAGCAGGAGTGGGCCGTGCTGTGTCGCGAAGGCGCCGCCAGCCACGGATACTCTGCGCCAAAAGAAGTGGCGCGCTGGTCTGCTCTTGTTGCCGAGCACGGCACGGCGTTTCCGCAAGCGCCCGACCATCAGGCCTACCGCGAGATTCTTCAACAGCCGACGCTCAACGCCACACAACGCCTGGATGCCTTGTTGGTAGAACTGCATCGCCATTGGCTGCTGACTGACAAGGAGTCCATTGCATGACCACCGCCCCACTCGATAAAAACCGCAACCTGGCCGCTGCCGATCAGGCAGCGCAATGCCAGTTCGGCGACGAAGAGTTGTCCAGCCCGGCTACTACCTGCCCTGCGCGCCAACCCGAAATCTTCGTGGTTCCCAGCCGCTACGCAATGGCCGAACAGGCCGCCGAACACGCCGATTTCGCGCCTTCCAGCCCGACCAAAAGCCACCCGATGGCCTTGCGCCGCTTGCGCGCGGGTTACGTCTATCTATGGCATGCCGAAGGACCACTCAAACGCTACGCCGTCGCGTCTGATGGTTTGCTGGTCGAACAACCGCTTACGCAACCCCACTCTGCCCTGACGACCGGTGAAAACGCCGGAATCGCGTTGAACAAAAGCACCGACGCGTGGATGCTCTACAGCGAAGTGCCATTGGGCAAAGACGCCTGCGAGCGCCTGAAAAAGAACGGTGAACGACGCAAGCGTATGCGTCAGATCGCCCTCACCGACGTCGCCAAACGCCTGTCGGCCAAACACTGCCCGCCGCTCGAAAAAGCCCCGACACTTGTCGCCGAACTCATGCCGAAAGTGCGCGAAAAAACCCTCGCACATGAACATCAGAAGAACGGCGCGACTGCCCGCGAAGGCGTGAAAGAACAACGCAAAACAGCGCAAGCCGCGCCTACTCAAGACAACATCAAAGCCTATTCCGCCAGCTCGGAATCTCTGCGCGAACGCGAACAGGCGGCCGGCACGCAACCACCGGGCGAGCCCGTGGTCGAGCCTGGGAATTGGAGCGCCAGCCCATGGGAACTGGCACCTACGCAAGCCTGGCTGGACAAAGCCAAGAGCGAGTCAGCTCCGCTGTATGCTGTGTTTGCTGCACTGGATGATGATCTGGGGGTGTTGCGGGATATCGACCACGAACAGAACAAGGTCGAGGCTGAACACGAAGAGTGGGTAGCCGACAATAGCTTGCGCCAGACCATCGGCAGCTTTATCCGCAACATGGTCACCGAAGACGGTGGCGAAGTTGCCAACCTGCTCAACTACCGGTATCGCGAACACAACCTGCAACTGACACCGGAACAGGGCGACACCCTGATCGACAGTCAAAAGCAGCTGAACACCCTGATGCTGGAAGAAACACGCATCAACCAACAACGCGGCCGACAGTATGGACATGCCCAAGCGGATGGCCTGTTGGCTCAGGTTCGATCCCGTGAAGAGGCCGTACTGAACAAGGTGCGCAGCTTCATCCCGAGCGAGCTACATCAGGAAGCGCAACAAGTCGTGCGAGATTATCGCCAGGAAAAAACCAGCAATCTGGAAGGTGGCAGCGGAACCAAAGTTGGTGAATACATCGACTTGGCGAGCATGGACCATTGGCTGGATCAGGAGGCGCCGCAGCACTTCAAACAGGTCGAAGAACGCCATCAATTGCTGTACGCCGATCGCAAAGCCTACCTGCCACGCAACGACAGCGGCACGTGGTTTGTCGACCAGAGCAGCGAAGAACACCTCACTTGGCTTGAAAGTTTGACGGTCGCCTGCCTCAGCGCTCAGTGCAGCCGTAGCGAAGGCGCGAAACAGTTTGCCGACTATGTGAATAGCGAGGATCCCGGTTTGCTGCGTCTGGTGTTCCAGGCGTGGAGTCCGAGCCTGGAAGCGGCGGTAAACAATACCTCGCGCCTCAACGAACTGGTCACGGCGCTCAGTCTGGAAAACCTTGCCGACTCCCGTGCAGCCGCACTCAAGATTCTGGACGCGGACACCCTGCGCAATATCGAGAGGTTAGCGAGCAATCTGGAAGGTGCCTGGACGGCAACCATGACCCGCCTCGGCGCTTCTTTGATTCATGCAAGCAAAGGCACGACGATGGCAATGGGATTATTCCTGGTCATCCGCCTCGGCGATAACACCCGCCTCGTGCAGACCGTAGAGAACGGTATCAAGGTCTGGCGCTTGGTCGGCCAGAACGCTGAAGCCCTCAGCCAATGGACCCGCAGCACTGCTCAAGCCATCAGCCTCGGGCGCGTCAGCGGCATCGTCAACGCTCCCTCGGTCAAGGCCTCGGGTGGCCTGCTGCCGCTGGCGGCGCTGGTGGTCAACATTCTCAACGCCGGCACTTATGCCGGGCAGGCAGCTGCCCTGGAAGGCAGCGATGCGCAACGGCAGGCGGATAGCATGTCAGCGTATTTGTATGCCGGGGCTGCGTTGGGGGCGGTGATTCAGAATTGGTTGATTTTGGGGAAGGGAGTTCAAGAGCTAGGTCGTGGGGCTGTAGTAGCTCCTACACTGACCCTGTTTGGAGGAATAGTAGGGGTAGTGTCAGCAGCAGCAGCCCTCCAAGAGTTCGCATCGTTAAAAATTCAAATAGATAGCGCTCAAAGCTCAATCGATCCGTGGCTGAAAATCAAGCAACTGGCCGTTACCGGACAGATCGCAGTATACGGAGCGCAGGCACTACTAGGTCTTAGCCTCACTGGGATGCGCTTGTCGAACAAAATCTCGACTCCTCTCGCAATAAAGCGCTTTCGACTTGGCATGGGCCCGCTCAATCTTTTGCTTCTGGGTTTGGGAGGTTTGTACCTGTTTGCATGGTTCCGCCAGGCCAACCCTCTGCAAAGCTACCTGGCTAACTGCTGTTGGTCCCATCGCCGAGCCGACACTCACAACTTCATCGCACCTCAGGCACAGCTGGACGAAATCAACGAACTGATGATGCTCCTCTACCAGCCTCGTCTGGCTATGGAAACGCGGGAAGTACGCATCAGTGGTTCAATGGGTGACACGATTACTCAGGACGGCATCAACCAACTTACGATTGACTTGCCTGGAGCGGCGCCGGGTGCCGCACAAATTGATTTAGCCATGAGTGGCAACTTAACTCCCGTTTCGGCCGGCTTCGGCACCGGTACCCGCGGCACGCCAACTGACCTCGGATCTACTTGGTTGAATGCCAGCCAATGCACCTGGATCCCGGTCGATGAGGGTCAAGGCCTGCGTTTGAGCGGTAGTTTTCCCCAACCGCTCACCCGCCTGACTTTACGCCTGTCTTACCTCAGCCCGGTGGCGTTGCTGGCCGGAGTCGGTGCTACTATCGGCGGCGCAAAAGGCTTGGCCTACACCCTGTCACCCAATGGCGGATTATTGAGCCCGGATGGTGAAATCGTCACCTTGCGCTCCGGCGAACCAACCCCAGAACTTGATCGGGCCAGCATTCACCGCCTAGGTCCGCAACAGAACCCCAGCTATTTGAAACCCAAGGACAAGGCATGACCTCAGCCACATCCGGCAGCCGCAAAGGACCGCTCTCGCGAGAGGACTACTTGGCACCACTGGCCGTTCCTACAGGGCAAACGCCAAAGGATGTCCTAAACACCATCTGGCGCAAGAACGACGTTTGCCTTGACATCGGTTCTTACAGTATTGGCTCGGCAGTGATGGTCATTTGGCCGGTACTACTTTTCTGTATCTGGCTTATTCACCACGAGCGCAATTCCGTAATTTTCTGGGAAGCATTGGCCCTTTCGCTTTTCATAGTTGGCATTCCCATTCTCCTAGTACTGAAAGGTTTAATGAGTCCCGTACCGCCTCCAATCCGCTTCAACCGTCAACGCCGCGAAGTATGTGTGCCATTCAAAGATGGCCGATACTGGATCGTGCCTTGGGAGCAGGTTACTGCCCAAGCAGTAGCGATGGACTCGGTGGGGCAGCACGGCAAAACCACTCAAGGTCTATTGGTAGTGGGCTTCCGCAATCCCGATCCTGATGCGCCGGAGAAGGAGCGCGACTTCAGTCTAGGATTCAACTGCGGCGGTGGCGAAACGGCTATGAGCCTTTGGGAGTGCATGCGCAGCTACATGGAGAAGGGGCCACATGCGATCCCGAATAGCCGATTGGGACGAAAGCCATACGCCGAGACACAGATCGGCTCCATCGTAACCAGCTTTTTCAAAGGCGACTTTCTAGACGTATTGCACGGGTTATTTTTCGTTATTTTCCTAGGAACATACTGGGCCGAAAAATTGCAAAACTGGAAGCTCGCCCCACCACCTGAGCTGACCGATCCCGCCATCGTCGAATGGTCCCAACCGCTTCCCCCCGAGCAATGGGCCAAACGCTCCCCGGAGTTGGAAGTGGCTATTGCCAAGCGTGAAGCAGAGCTGGAGGATTCAGCACAAGTCGCATGACTGTCAACACTAAGGAGCGCGATTGGGGAAGAGTCCCCACTGTCCGACACTGACTCGCCTCTAATTCTGTAGGTACCTGTGAACGACCGCATTTGGCCGATTCCTGCCGGTCATCGCCACCCAGCTAGCTGGCCACATCCCGTGCAAATGACTGGTCAAGTCGAATGCAAATGGGTGGTCAGTACCGATGCAATCAGGTTGTCAAGTGGGGTGCAATCTCGTAGCAGTCAACAGCAGATTTCGGTATGGACAAATCAGACTCTGAAAACACTTCATAGGTGGATATCTATGGCCATGGTGTATTCAGCGGGAAACGAGAGTTGGCGCGGGTTCCACTCATGTCCATGGGTTGACATCTACCCTTTATGTCGATGAAACGTTCCGGAAGCTAAATCCGGCGCCATGCCTGGAAAACTGCGCACATGAGCATTTGGACACCCGTCTTCGAACTTACTCCACAGGAGGGAACGCTGTAGTTCTGCAATGTGTAACCTGCGGGCACCTCGTTAGTACATCTAGCAAAAGCAAGTATCCCGGTTGGGCGACGCTTACACCTTTCGATAAAGATTTGGTTAAAAGATCAACGGAGGAATACAATGCATGGTTGCAGCATCGGCTTGAAAGCTCGAAAATTGACCACCAAAATTATAAAAATAACGTTCGCCAGAGGCTCCAACAAGGTGAGCTGACATGGAGAGATAATTCCAGATTCGGTACTTATTACGACTCACCGGAGTGGGAAAGAACGCGTGCCCGCATTATTCGCAGAGATGACTATCAGTGTCAGGCGTTTAAATGCTCTGCGGAGTGCGTACATCACATCCTATATGACAGGCTAGGAGCTGAAAACGATTATGATTTGATTTCGCTCTGTCATAATTGCCATAACCTCATACATAAAGAACAAAGAAAAACCCACAACCTCTATCGAATGAGCCCAGGCGAAATCCGATTGATGCACACCGAAGACGATGAGTGAATCGCTTCTAACTTCTCAGACATATCGAATGTCTGCTTCTGGCCGTAACTGTGTCAAAACGCGCCGCTGCGGTGATGAGATCGTCTTAACTGCGCCCACAGCAACATGAAAATGGATGCAATTGGTCGGCGGCAGCATCACAGACCGGCAGCGGCCGACCAAACATTACCGCTCGACAAAAGCTCAAACGATGCGGCAGTCGCTGCCTGATACTGCCTAATCGCGCTGCTCTCCTTAGATTAGGTAGGCGACCTGCCCACAAGCCACTTTCAATCGTCGTGGGATATGGACAGCCTTCAAAAAAAGTCCATCTAAACAATGGTCATATTGTTCAGGATCCTTCGCGGCAAGTTCCGATCAGAGGTGTGCTTGAGGACATTCGACGGTACAACAAGGTTCAGTACTCACAGCAGGAGCTTGAGCTGATCGACGACCTTTTGTACATGTATGGGTAAAGCGCTCTCCGCCCACCTGCCACCCCCGCACAGATCCCAATTCAACCGGTAACGCTGACTTCGTCGTTTTAGAGCAGTCCCCTGAGCTGGAAGTCGCCGGCAGCCACCACAAAAAAGCGGTTGTTTTCCCGCAATGACTACTTGGCTGCTGGCGCTGATGAGGGTTTGACCCGGCTGCCGAGAAATCGTTGACCCAGGTAGCCTTCAAGACTATGGCCCTCTGTGCGGGGTATCCGGCCCGGTATGAACCGTTCCAACCGATTGCATAATTTTGCGGCGCGGTTCTACAGAACGGAGGTCTACCATGATTCCTCCAGATATCCCTCCTATGAGTAGGTGAGCGTCCCTTGACTCGTTTTTTTACGAGCACCTCGCGCTGCAACGGAAGGTTTGGCACGTAAGGGACGCTACCGTCTGTCCAACAGACTGTACAGATTTGCCAGTCGATCAATCGGTCGCGTTGATCGCTCCTTCGGCGTTAGCGACTGCAGCCTGCTTTAAATCCTGCTTTATCTGCATACCCTCCATACTGTCCATTTTCATGCCCGGCATGCCCTCCGCGTGGGCAGAAAGTGAAAGCGCAAATACGGTGCTTACAACTGCATTCATACGTCTTTTCCTTGAGCGTTGACGGGTTCAACTGCGAGGTGGCGGCGACGCATGAGGCGATAAGCTGCCGGAATGACAAATAGGGAAAGCAAGGGCGCGGTGATCATGCCGCCCACCATGGGCGCGGCGATGCGGCTCATGACCTCGCTGCCGGTGCCGCTGCCCAACAGAATGGGTAACAGGCCGGCAATGATCACCGCCACGGTCATGGCCTTGGGTCGAACACGCTGCACGGCACCTTCACGAATGGCCGCCACCAGCCCGCGTTCAGTGTTGTCGCCGAGGTCTTCACGTTCGGCCCAGGCGTTTTTCAGGTAGAGCAGCATGATCACGCCAAACTCGGCGGAAACGCCGGCCAAGGCGATAAAGCCGACCCCGGTGGCGACTGACAGGTTGAACCCCAACAGATAGAGGAACCATGCCCCGCCAGTAAGGGCGAATGGCAGAGTGGCCATGATCAGCAAGGCCTCGTCGAAGCGGGCAAACGTCAGGTAGAGCAGCACGAAGATGATCAACAGCGTGGCAGGCACCACCAGTTTGAGTCGTGCGTTGGCCCTTTCGAGAAATTCGAACTGCCCCGAGTAGCTTAAACTCATGCCCGGCTGCAACTTGACCTGCTCACTGACGACCCGACGTAGATCGGCGACCACCGAGGCAATATCCCGCCCACGCACGTCGATATACACCCAGCCAGAAGGTCGGGCGTTCTCGCTCTTAAGCATTGGTGGACCATCACTCACCTTGAGCTTCGCCACCGTGCCGAGGGTGATCTGGCTCCCTAGCGGGGTGTAAATCGGCAATTGCTCCAAGGCGCCGAGCGAATCACGCCACTCACGCGGATATCGCACATTGATCGGGAAGCGGGCCAGCCCTTCAATGGTTTCCCCGATGTTTTCTCCGCCGATGGCGCCGGCGACGATCGACTGTACATCGGCGATGTTCAGCCCATAGAGAGCAGCAGCTTTGCGGTCGATATCCACGTCGATATAACGGCCGCCGGTCAGGCGTTCGGCCAGGGCTGAACTGACCCCTGGCACGTCCTTGGCCACACGCTCGACCGCCCGAGTCGCCGCGTCGATCTCCGTCAGATTGCTACCGGCAATTTTCACCCCGATCGGGCTCTTGATCCCGGTAGCGAGCATGTCGATGCGATTGCGAATCGGCGGGATCCAGATATTGGTCAGCCCCGGTACACGGACGACCCGATCCAGTTCCTCCACCAACTTCTCCGGGGTCAGGCCGGGTCGCCATTGCTCACGTGGCTTGAACTGGATGGTGGTTTCGAACATCTCCAGCGGTGCCGGGTCGGTAGCGGTTTCGGCACGACCGGCTTTACCGAAGACATGTTCGACCTCTGGCACCGTCTTGATCAGGCGGTCGGTCTGTTGCAGCAGTTGCGCCGCTTTATGCGCTGACAGCCCCGGTAGAGCCGAAGGCATATAGAGCAGATCACCCTCGTCCAGCGGGGGGAGAAATTCGCCACCCAAGCGAGACATTGGCCATAGCGCACTGACAAAAACCAATAGCGCCACCAGCAACGTGATCTTTGGCCGACGCAAGACCGCGTCCAGAGCCGGCTGATAAATCCGGATCAGCCAACGGTTTAGCGGGTTCTGTTGTTCATTGGGAATTCGTCCCCGAATCCAGTACCCCATCAGCACCGGCACCAAGGTCACTGACAATCCCGCCGCTGCGGCCATGGCGTAAGTTTTGGTGAACGCCAGCGGGCCGAATAGCCGCCCCTCTTGCGCTTGCAGTGTGAACACCGGAATGAACGATAGAGTGATGATCAACAAACAGAAGAACAGCGCGGGGCCTACCTCTGCTGCCGCTTCGGTCATCACGTGCCAATGACGTTCACCCTTCAGTTCCTCCCCCGGATTGGCCACATGCCAGGCCTCAACCTTCTTGTGCGCGTTTTCAATCATCACCACGGCAGCGTCGACCATGGCGCCGATGGCGATGGCTATCCCGCCCAAGGACATGATGTTGGCGTTGATGCCCTGGTAGCGCATGACGATGAAGGCAATCAACACACCCACGGGCAAGGAGATGATCGCCACCAGGGATGAGCGAAGGTGCCAGAGGAAGATCCCGCAGACCAACGCGACGACGATGAACTCTTCGATTAGCTTGTGGCTCAGATTTTTCACAGCGCGGTCGATCAACTTGCTGCGGTCGTAGGTGGTGACGATCTCCACCCCGGCCGGCAGGCTGCTTTTCAGTTCGTCGAGTTTGGTTTTGACCGCCGCAATGGTCTCGCGAGCATTCTTGCCGCTGCGCAAAATCACCACGCCACCGACGGTCTCACCTTCGCCGTCGAGTTCGGTGATGCCTCGACGCATCTCGGGCCCCAACTGAATCGTGGCAACATCGCCCAACGTGACCGGCACACCGCCCGAGCCCAGTTTGAGTGGGATCGCCCGAAAGTCGTTGAGCGTCGTCAAGTAGCCGGAAGCGCGCACGATGAACTCGGTCTCTGCCATCTCCAGGACGGCGCCACCGGTTTCCTGATTGGCCTTGCCGATCGCTTCGGTCACCTCGGCCTGCGTGATACCGAGGCTGGCCAATTTGAGCGGATCAAGCTGCACTTGGTACTGCTTGACCATGCCTCCCACGGTGGCCACTTCCGCAACATTCGGCAGGGTCTTGAGTTCGAACTTGAGGAACCAGTCCTGTAAGGCGCGTAATTGCGCCAAGTCATGTCCGCCACTGCGATCTACCAGCGCGTACTGGAAAATCCAGCCAACGCCTGTCGCATCCGGCCCCAACGCTGGTTTGGCGCTGGCCGGCAAGCGACTTTGTATTTGGCTCAGGTATTCCAACACCCGTGAGCGGGCCCAATACAAGTCAGTACCGTCTTCAAACAGCACGTACACAAAGCTGTCGCCGAAGAAGGAATAACCACGCACCGTCTTGGCTCCCGGTACTGAGAGCATGGTAGTGGACAATGGATAGGTCACCTGGTTTTCGACAATCTGCGGCGCTTGTCCAGGATAGGGGGTACGGATGATCACCTGAACATCGGAGAGATCCGGCAGCGCATCAATGGGCGTGCTCTGCACCGACCAGATGCCCCAAGCCGTAACAAACAGTGTCGCCAGTAGCACCAGGAACCGGTTGGCCACTGACCAACGAATCAGGGCAGCAATCATGGCTGGCTCCCCGATTTATCCAGGCGCTCAACACGCAAGCCATCGTCGGTTTGACTCACTGCTATCCGGACCTTGTCGCCCGTTTTGAGGCCCTGCATCAGCGCCGGACTCGCGAGCGGGAACGCCATCGTCATGCCAGGCATGCCCAGCGTCTTGAAAGGACCATGGGCAAGCCTGACTTCTTTATCGTTGATCTCAACGATTTGCCCATCCGCCTCATGAAAGCTGGAAGCTGCTTCGCTGGGTGGTGACACTTCCTCTGAGCGCGCAACAATGCCCTTAAGACTGGCCTCCGAGTCGAGCAGGAACTGGCCAGAGGTAACCACCTTCTGTCCTTCTTCCAGACCTTTCAATATTGCCGTCTTGCCATCGCTTTCCTGCCCGAGTTGCACCTCCACAGGACGGTAGCGGCCCGCGTCTTCGGCGAGCATCACCAAGGCACGTCGACCCGTGCGAATGACGGCCTCGCTCGGCACCCACAAGACACTTTGCCCGGTCGAGCGATTCAGGCGTACCTGCGCCGTCAAACCCGGCCTGAGGCGCCCGTCCGGATTGGGTAGTTCCACCCGCACACGAAGGGTGCGGCTGTCCGGATTGGTTTCCGGAAGAATCGCGCTGACTACGCCCTTGAGCACAACCCCAGGGAACGCGGGCAAACGCGCCTCTGCCGCTTGCCCCATGAGGATCGATCCAGATTCAGTCTCCGGAACGGCCAGGGCCAGCCAGACGGTACTCAAACCGTTAACGCGTGCCAGTGTCTCGCCAGCGGCCACCGTCATACCCTCGCGTACATTGAGCGCTTGCAGCACGCCACCAATAGGGCTGGTGAGGGTCTGGATTGGTTGGACTTTGCCACTGCGCTCTACTTGCGCAATTGATGCCGCCGGCATCCCGGTGAGCCGCAAGCGCTGGCGAGCCGCTGCCAGCAAGCCCGCATCGCCACTGCGCTTGAGTGCGAGAAACTCCTCCTGAGCCGCAGCCCACTCAGGTACAAGGATATCCGCCATGGCGGCATTGGCTTTGATCACGTCGCCAGGGGCACGGGCATACACGCGCTCGACGAAACCCGCCGTACGGGCTTGAATGACCGCGACGTCCCGCTCGTTGAAGGCCAACACACCAACGACCTCCAGACTCGAAGCAAACACACCTCGACTGACCGTAGCCAGTCGCACACCGAGATTCTGAGTCAGGCTTGGATCAATGCGAACGGCTGCGCTGTCCCCTTTGGTGTCGGCGTACCGAGGAACCAACTGCATGTCCATGAAGGGCGACTTACCCGGCTTATCGAACTTTTGCTGCGGGGACATGGGGTCGTACCAATACAGTACTTTACGTTCGTCCAGAGAAGGGAGGCTCTGCTCCGGGGCTTCACCAGGTACTTCACTCATGCCCTGCTGAGCGAACCAGTAACCACCGGCAACACCCACTACCAGCGAGAGGCCTACCAGCAATGCACCGTTGCATTTTCTAAGGTTCATTGGCTGGACTCCCCGTAAGCAAAATACAAACGCGCCCTGGTCAGCGCGCGTTGCTCTTCCACGTCGATCTGTTTGAGGCGGGCTTCGATGAGCTCGCGCCGAGCGGCCACGACTGAGATCAAATCGCCTTTGCCGGCGCGGTAGCTGGCCATACTGAGCTCGACCTTTTCCTTGGCCAAGGGCAACAGACTGTCCTCGGTTCGATGTACGGCACGATTCAAGCGTTCATAGTCGGCCAACTCGTCCTCCAGTTGCTGGGTATACTCGCGTGACAGGGCTTCACGCTCGGCCTCAAGCTGGTTGAGCTCAGCGTGCTTGGCGGCAATTTTTGGATTTTGCCGAGAGTCAGGAAACAGCGGTAGATCCCATGAAAATTGCACACTGACCATGTCGCCGAACTGTCGACTGCGATGCTGATAGTCGACTTCCCAGCTCCAATCCGACTGTTTGTCCGCTTCTGCTTCACGGACCCTGGCTTGCGCTTCGCGGGTCATTGGCGCGAACGCTGCCAGTTCTGGGTGACGTTGCAGCTTTTGAGAGTAGCCAGAGGCTTCGACAGGCCATTCAGGCAACCTGCCCACAGGTTTGTCGTTGCCGGCAGGGCCAATCCAGCGCTTCAGGGCCGCTCGGGCCTGCGCTCTCTGGCGAATCAGGTCATCTTGCTGCTCCTCCAGTTGTGCTGCTTCCTGTTTGGGCGTTACGGCATCAGCAGGTTGAGCGCGGCCACCGGCAATTTGTGCACGGACGGTATCGGCCAGCAGACGGTTTTCTTTGTAGAAATCCTGGAACAGCGCATCTTTACGCTCAACGGAGAAGCTGTTGATCCAGGCCAGTGCCGTAGCCTGACGAACCTTCAGACGTTCAACCCGGCGCTCAGCCGCGGCGCGGTCAATGGCCGAATCAGCGACCTCGATGCGGGCTTTGCGCTTGGCGCTGTTGGGCATCTCCTGACGGACTCCGACCATTTGCATAGTCATGAAGTCCTGGTCGATGCTCCAGCGATTCGGGCCCCCAATGGGGTAATTCTGTACGCCAAGCAGCAACTTGGGATCGGGTAGTTCACCAGCGGGGATGGCCGCACTACTGGCGGCCTGAATTTTCGCGTCCTGTGCGGTCAGCGACGGCGCATTGTTTTCAGCCAGTTGCAAAGCTTCATCGAGCGTCAATGCGCCAGCGAGACTCGGCAATGCCAGTACACTTGCCGCCAGGCCGGCCACGAGAGACCACCCTGTGCAATAGCACTTGGATTTCATGTTCACGATTCCTGTGATGATCCACTGCGCGCGTCATAAGACATGCACGCAGATATGCCATCCCGCTAACGCGAAATGGGGCTCAGAGTGATACAGGAATCAATTGCGGGGCGGCCGCCATACCCCTGACGGGGTTTGTACTGGAAGGGAATCCTGGGAGAAGGACAGTACAACGGGGCTGGATAAGGTAATAGGAGACTTGATGATGGAGACTTGCAGCATGCTGCCAGTCTTGCATTCCTGACCTGACTTACAGGGTTTGCCGTGCTCGGTGGGACTTTTCATGTCCTGGCAGCAGTCTTGCCCCATGCCGTCCATCATCGCCATGCCCATGGTTTTCATGGGGCAAGGTTCAGTTGGCACCTGAACACCCGCCATCCCGCTGAGGGGGAGCGCCAGGCTAATCAGGAAAATCAGGCAAAAGCGTAGGTAGCGTTTCATGGGCGGGAGTGTAGCCGGTGGAAGTGGCCCTTACAATTCACCTTCTTGACTCCTCAGTCGGCTGTCACCAACCTCTATTCCGCGCTCATTTCCATTTCCGGACTTAAAGTGCCTAACCATGCGACAAGACAAATTATGATGACGGCCATTGAAAATTCGAGTGTCATGCTGCGGCGCAGGGCATTGACCGCGGCAGAGTATTCTCCATTTCGAACTGACCGCTCCAATACCGGACTTAGGTGAAAGCGATTCAGCGTGGCTAACACGATCATCCCGGCAAAGAGCAGGATCTTCAAAAACAGCAGTACACCGTACGTACTGAGCATCACTTCATCGAGATTTGGACCGATGATAAACAGGTAATTTACTACGCCTGTGATGGTTATGATCACTACGATTACAGCGCCGGCCGATTCAAAACCAGTCAGCACCCGTGCAAGAATTCGAGCTTCTTGTTCGCCCTTTTGCGATGTCAACCGCAGCAATAGTGCGAATGCCAATAGAGCACCCAACCAGCCACCTGCGGCTAAAAGATGGAATATATCAGTGATGAAATGCCAGTAACGTCTGCTGCCTTCATCCATGGCGCCGTGCCCTGTCCAAGCCAACGTCGCCAACGCAATCGCCCCGCAAACGGTGACGATCCAGAGACTGGGTGTCGGAAATCGCTTGTTCAACGCGACGCCAATAATTGCCATCACCAAGGCAGCTATTCGGACCATCCAGGTCAGCCCGACGTCGGTCCCCATGAGGACCATTTCAAAAATATGGTGATGTAGCTCCATAAATTCCGACACACCGCTCATTGCTTTCGCAAGCAACAACATGGCGATAAGGGAGAGCGCTACACCTGCAACAGAAGTACCGTAAAGAAGCGACTCAAAATTCAAGACCGTGCCCGATACTCTTTCCTTTCCCCTGAGGCTGTACAAGCCGAAAATGGCCAATCCGAATAACAACATCAGGTCGAAATAGAGAGCAAAGCGAACCACAATATTTATTGAGTCGCTCATCAATCATTTCACTTTAAATGAGAAGTTGCCGGTGATCGGGTGAGTGTCCGAAGAGACCGCGCGCCATTCGACTTTGTAGGTACCGGTGGTCAAAGGTGCCGCCGGTGTAATCAGCATCGTTTTCGGATCACCGCCACCAGCGACGGCGGCCTTAACACCCATTGGGGAGTTCGGCATGCCAGGCATATCGGTCATGATCAGTTTTGCCCCGGAAAACTGAGTGGTGAGACTCTCAGAAAAGTGCAGTTCAATTTTCGAAGGGGCCGCCGCATCCGAGCCTTCTGCCGGAGTGGAAGAAAGGAGCTTTGGATGCGCTTGAGCAACTGCACTCAGAAGCAAACCAGCGGTAAGTGCAACTACTACGGTCGTCGTTTTAAGGAATGACATGCAAGACTCCTCACAGCAAAAGCTGTTGATTCGAGGTTTGTTTGGGAATATCTAGTTTTTACTTTTCGATTCTTGTTAAAACCACTGATGATTAGCTAGTAGCCTCCGTGTTCTAGGGCAGGCTGAACACGAGAAACTCACCAGGCCCCAACGTCACAGTGCAAGAACACGATGCCACACGAACGCAAACCGTTCGATTACATTTCAGTCAGCTTGACGCGGTGTTTGACCGCGAATTGGCGGGCGTAGAGAGACATAAAGTCTAGACCGCGTGCCCGCGATACCAGGGGTTTCACTCATTCAAAAATGACGAAAGTGGACGCTGGGTGCAGGCCGAGAGTGCACCGTTGATCACAAATGCGCCGTTGCTCAGCTGACCCTCAAGTCAACACTTGGAAACTCTAAATGAAAGGCTGTTTTCCCGTCACATGACGTACACCAGATCTTGCCATCATGCGCTTCAATAATTGATCGAGTAATCGACAGACCTAGCCCCGCGTTGCTGGGACTCCCCTCTCGCCGCGCTGGGTCCACGCGATAAAAACGATCGAAAAGCTTTTCAAGATGTTCGGGGGCAATGGGTTCTCCGTGGTTCTCCACGACGACCAATACCGACCTCTCTTTCTGGAGGATTTCGACACTGATCGTCTTCCCTTCAGAGGTGTAGCGAAGCGCGTTAGAGAGCAAGTTAGAAATGGCTCTGTGGAGCATAAGGACATCGCCTCGGACGCTGCCCCTTCCTGAAGCCTTGAGTTCAATCCCTCGCTCATCAGCCAAAAGCCGGTAGTACTCAAGCAGTTTTTCCACGACTTCCACCAGGTCTATTGGTTTGTTCTCGTGTGTGATCAGACCGTTGTCAGATTTCGCCAGAAAAAGCATGTCATCAATCATCCGACTCATACGCTTCAAGTCATCAAGATTTGAGTACAGGTTGTCTTCGTAGTCCTCAATATTCCTTTTTCTTGAAAGCACCACTTCGGTGTGGGTCATCAAGTTGCTCACGGGGGTCCGTAATTCGTGGGCAATGTCTGCGGAAAAGTTCGATAACCGGACAAATGCATCGTCGAGCCTGGACAACATGGCGTTAAACGACAGCACCAGTTGCTGAAGTTCTTTGGGAACGGGTGCTAAGGGGATGCGTTCTTTGAGTGATTTTGCTGACATTGAGGCAGCGGCCCGCGTGACCTGACGAATAGGCCGCAAGCCACTGCTTGCTACCATCCAGCCGAGTGCAGCACTGACCAATGCGCTGATCACCAACCCGATCCAAAACCAGCGTGCAAGCGTCTCGAAAAAGGACATATGCTGAGTAACGTCAAAGATCAATATGACGGTCAACGGCTTGTCTTGCCCCGTCACAACAGTTTGTGCCGTCACTCCACGGAACATCTGCTCTTGCTTCCGCCACTCCCAGACGTTGTTGTTTGAGGTTGTGCGGAACTCCTTCGGAACATCTACCGGACCGGGATCAGCAAACAGCAGCTTGCCGTCACCATCGATTATTAGAGCAGTCAGATCACGGTGAGCACCCAGCAGCGCCTCCAACTCAGGCTTAAATTCGCTGAATTGATCGATGCTGTTCAACCCGGACAAAATTCTCTGGGTCGAGTGGAGCTTTTCGTTCAATGCCTGCTGATCCAGCATCTTAAAGTGATGCTGGCTGAGGTTATTGAAACTGAGTCCGGCGACCGTGAGCACGGCTGTTACCGCGAGCATGAACATCAGACTCATGCGGGTCGTCAGGGACATTCGGTTCATTCCGACTCCGAATCAGGCGCGTCGAGCATATAACCCATTCCCCTTGAGGTATGAATCAACTTGACCTCAAAGTCGTCATCTATCTTGGCCCTCAACCTCCTCACTGCAACCTCGATAACGTTGGTATCGCTGTCGAAGTTCATATCCCAAACCTGGGAGGCGATAAGTGACTTTGGCAGCACCTCCCCTCGACGCCGTAGCAACAGCTCAAGCAACGCAAACTCTTTGGCCGTAAGGTCTATGCGCTTGCCTCCACGAATGGCCCGACGTTTGAGCAGGTCCACCTCCAGATCAGCCAACTTCATATAGGTTTGCGAGGGAGCGCCGTTACCCCGACGCAGCAATGTTCTGACGCGAGCCAGCAATTCAGAAAATGCGAAGGGTTTGATCAGGTAATCATCTGCCCCGAGTTCAAGTCCTTTCACTCGATCCTCAACGCGGTCTCGCGCAGTGAGAAAGAGCACGGGAACGTCTTTCCCGGATGCACGAACCTTCTGAAGGACTTCCCAGCCATCCAGCTCGGGCATCATGACGTCAAGAATCAGCAGATCGTAGGCTTCGCTCAACGCGTGTTGAAGCGCCTCTTTGCCATTGGTAAAACGATCAACATTGAACCCTGCCTCGATGAGTCCTTGCTGCAAATAGATACCTATTTTGGGTTCGTCTTCAGCGACAAGAAGTCTCATGAGGGTCGTTCTCAGATAATGATGAAGCGGAGTCTGCAACGAAAACCGGCAGCCAACCAGAAACTGACAGAAAAGTAATATTGGCTTCAGGTTGATGTCAGCGAACGCTGTCTAGGGTTCAAACATGAGTATTCCTAATGCTCGACCGACTCTGCAGCATTAAACCCATGGGAGCCGGAAAACAATTCCTTAAGGAGCTACCCCATGAATCGCCTAAAAACTCTGTTTTTTGTGAGCGCACTACTCGTCTCGGTTTCTGCATGGGCTGAAAGTGGCGGAGACCGGGTCTTTGAGCGTATGGAAAGCCTGCGCAACAGGGCAGAAGCCGTCCTGATACAAGCAGAAAAAGCGCCTGAAGGACAGCGTCATGTCCACATGACCGAGCATATGAAGATGCTGGGGGAGCTCATGAGTCAGCTCCATCAAGATCATCCAGACGCATCAATGTCACCTCAGCAGCACCTCGCCTGGATGGAAAAGCACGACAAAATCGTCGATGACGTTTTGAGCCAGATGCAGCGCGAGCACAAATTGATGCTGTCAGAGAACCACCAGTGAACAACTCGCTAAAAAGAGCTTTTTGAACAGTCTTGTGGAATGCGGCGTCATCTGGACGCCGTGTTTTTTTTGAAACTGACAGAAATGTAGTGCTCAGGTCAGTTAACTGGCAGCTCCGTGTCTTTAGCATAGCCAGTGTTCCCACACTTACTCTCGAGGTCACCATGAAAGCTAAGCTCGTTACCCCTGTCATCGCAGCAATCACTCTACTCTTCGGTGCTACGGCGATGGCCAGCGCAGGGCACGGGAAAGAGGACATCGGCCAGCCTGGAGTCGCCTCTGAGGTTACCCGTACGGTGGAGGTCAAGATGGGCGATATTTTCTTCAAGCCTGAAAGCATCGACGTAAAACCTGGTGAAACCGTTCGATTTGTCCTTCGCAATGAGGGTTCGATGCTGCACGAGTTCAACATCGGCAAAGCCGCTGCTCATGCCGCGCACCAAAAAGAAATGGCAAGGATGTTCCAGAACGGGACGCTTAACCCCACTGGCACCGGAAAAACGATGAGCGGTATGAGCCACAGCATGGGCGGAATGAAGATGGTCGCAATGGAGCACAATGACCCGAACAGCATCCTGATTGAGCCTGGCGCAACCCAAGAGCTGATCTGGACCTTCAACAACAGCACTGGGCTTCAGTTTGCCTGCAACGTGCCGGGGCATTATCAATCGGGGATGGTCGGTCAGTTTGACCTGAAATAAGCCAGAGTTGGCTGCTAACACCACTTCGACGCAGGAGTTGGCTACGCTGTGTCGCAGAGATCACAGCAACGCTTACACCGTGGGGTTTAGATCATGAATAACCATCAGCATCCGGATGCAAACACCACCCGTGACCCGGTGTGCGGAATGACGGTCACGCCCCCAAGCAAATATGGCGAGCTTTATAACGGACAGACATATCAATTTTGTAGCCTGAAATGCCTGGAGAAATTTCGAGCGGATCCTGAACGCTACAACGGTACTCATCCGAGCGCAAAAACCCACGTCACCACTCCAGCGTCTGCGGTACAAACAGGCACTGAGTTTACCTGTCCGATGCACCCGGAAATACGCCAGCCCGGACCCGGCAACTGCCCTAAATGTGGCATGACGTTAGAGCCGGTCATGCCCGCGCTCGATGAAGAAGAGAATCCTGAACTCCGGGATTTCGCCCGACGCTTTTGGTGGTCATTACCATTAACCGTGATAGTGACCGTGCTCGCCATGGCGGGACACTCGTTACAACTCCTCCATGGTTCGATCCAAAACTGGATCGAGTTCGCTCTGGCGACACCGGTGACCTTATGGGCAGGTTGGCCCTTTTTTGTAAGGGGCATAGCCTCTATTAGAAATCGCAGTCCAAACATGTGGACTCTGATTGGTTTGGGTACCGCCGCCGCCTACCTTTACAGCGTCGTGGCAACGCTCTCTCCCCAAAGCTTTCCCGCCACCTTCATGCAAGATGGACGTATCGGCGTCTACTTCGAAGCCGCCGCGGTCATCATCTCGCTCACCTTGCTTGGGCAGATTCTTGAGCTCAAAGCCCGATCGCAAACCTCCGCCGCCATTAAGTCCCTTCTCGGTCTATCGCCCAAGACCGCACGCCGGATCAATGCCGATGGACAGGAGGAAGACATTCCTCTCACCCATGTTCACCTTGGAGACCATCTGCGGGTCAGGCCAGGTGAAAAGGTGCCCGTTGATGGCTCAGTTCTGGAAGGCGAAAGTGCGGTGGATGAGTCCATGCTCACTGGCGAGCCAGTGCCGGTCATGAAGAGGGCTGGAGATAGCCTGATCGGCGCCACGCTGAATACACATGGGAGCTTGGTAATGGAGGCGCAGAAGGTTGGCGCCGAGACCATGCTGTCCCAGATCGTACAGATGGTCGCTCGAGCTCAGCGCTCCAAAGCACCAATGCAACGAATGGCCGACTCGATTGCCGGCTACTTTGTGATGGGTGTTATCACGATTGCGATACTGACATTTGTCGGTTGGGGGCTTTTTGGCCCTGAGCCCAGTTGGGTGTTTGGTCTGATCAACGCTGTCGCCGTGCTGATCATCGCTTGCCCCTGTGCGTTGGGCCTTGCTACACCCATGTCGATCATGGTTTCGACAGGTAAAGCAGCCAGCATGGGTGTGCTGTTCAGGGATGCCAGTGCCATCGAAAACCTTTGCAAGATCGACACGCTGATTGTCGATAAGACAGGCACCCTGACAGAGGGACGGCCAGTGTTTCACAGTGTGGAGGCCACCCCCGGTTTCAATCCCCACGATGTTCTGCAGCTGGCTGCCAGCTTAGATCAGGGCAGCGAACATCCCTTGGCTCATGCCATCGTCGATCACGCCCGAACCGAGAACATTAAGCTCACCAAGCCAGAATCCTTTGAGTCTGGTTCAGGTATCGGGGTCAGTGGCATCGTTGATGGCAAGAAAATCCAACTGGGGAACACCGCGTTGATGGAAACCGCAGGCGTGACCACCAAGCTCCTACAAGAGCGTGCAGAGGTGTTGCGACTTGACGGCATCAGCATCATCTACCTCGCAGTCGACGGGCTATTGGCAGGGTTGTTGGCAGTATCAGATCCAATTAAGCCGACCTCCAAAGAAGCAGTCATCAAGCTCAAGGCTGATGACATCAAAATCATCATGGCTACAGGTGATGGGCTCACCACCGCTCGGGCTGTCGCCAGGGAGATGGGGATTGATGAAGTCCACGGTGAAGTAAAGCCTCAGGACAAGGAGCGTCTGGTCGCAGACCTCCAGCAATACGGTCGGAAGGTCGCCATGGCAGGTGACGGTATCAACGATGCACCGGCCCTGGCGCGAGCAGATGTGGGCATTGCCATGGGGACAGGGACCGACGTTGCGATGAATAGCGCGCAACTCACGCTGGTAAAAGGCGACCTGATGGGGATTTTACGAGCAAGGGCTCTTTCGGTCGCAACAGTAAAAAACATGCGGCAAAATTTGGGTTTCGCCTTTCTTTACAACTCGATGGGTATTCCCCTTGCCGCAGGCTTGCTCTATCCACTGACGGGACACCTCCTGTCGCCTATGATCGCTGCCATAGCCATGAGCGTCAGTTCTGCATCGGTAGTTTTCAATGCATTGAGACTGAGGAATACCCGAATTGACTGAGCCCCAATGACCGCTCGCAACCCCTTGCACTACTAATCACCTCGCAGAGCTTTGAGCAAACCTTTGAATGCGCCATTCAACCGAGTAAAAGCGGCGTCGAAACGTATTCCATTTTCGGTGTACTTTGCGACCTCGACCTGCTGATCGACAGTATTTTGATCAATGGCAGAGTGAGCCGGCGTACTGTAAAGCAAAGCCCCTCCATCAATATCACCTGCTGATTCTTCGGCAATGTGTTTTACATTTGTTGTTTTCAAAGAAAACGCAGTAGCAGGCGTATCTTTTGTCTGGCCGGCAAGCACTGTAGAAAAATCTAAGTCCCGGGCCTTGAAGTTCGGCGTATCAGCGTTTGCGATATTATTACTCAGGACCTCAGCTCTTTGACCACGATAAATTAACGCTCTTTCAGCGTTACCTAGCGCTTTCTCAAAATTAATACTCACACTCAATCACCCTCAGCAACGCTACTACTGCCCATGAACGTTGAGCACTTAAGTATCAAGTGGTGCAACGCTGGAAGATCGAGACCTTACGGATTAAATAGCGTATTCCTCAAGAGAAATATCGCAACCTGACACAACTGTAATATTGGCCTAAGGTTCCTGACAGGGGATGAGTTTTATAGTCCTATTGAGCCTTAAGCTCTCCCCTAAGAATCATCACTTGATATGGATTCGGGGGTTACCCATATATTCCGAGGAAACTCAAATGAACCCCATCAAAACTTTGTTCGCCCTCGCAGCCCTGACCGTCTCTTCGTTGGCAATGGCTGAAGGCGGTGGTGACCGGGCATTCGCACGTATGGAAGCGGCCAGGAATAATTCGATGGAATCGTATCAAGTAGCCCAACAACAAAGCACCCAACCTCCCATCGCAGACAGCCAAGCCAACGCGATGGATCACAAGAATTGCTGAATAGCTTGCTACGCCCCCAAGCTGACAGAAATGTAATCACTGTAGTGGTTCAAATGTGGCAATTTCTGAGCTCGCTTGCCGTAAGTGTTCGTTTTTTTGACGGTGGGCGAAGCTCATCCGGGCAACTCATTGGTTGTTTCGCACGGCTTCCCTTTTGACTGATTGGATATAAACGGCATGCATTCCAAAACCTCTAGGCGGACATTCGTTAAAGGCCTGGCCGCTGGTGGCATTCTCGGCGGCCTTGGTCTGTGGCGCACGCCTGTATGGGCAGTGACCAGTCCTGGTCTGCCGAGCGTTCTCACCGGTAACGAGTTTGATCTGTTTATTGGTGAAACCCCTGTAAACATAACTGGCTCGCCGCGCACGGCCATGACCATTAATGGTTCGTTGCCCGGCCCTTTGCTGCGCTGGCGCGAAGGCGAGACGGTCACACTGCGTGTGAAAAACCGCTTGGAGCAGGACACCTCCATTCATTGGCACGGGATCATTCTGCCAGCCAACATGGACGGTGTACCGGGTTTGAGTTTCCATGGCATTGCACCTGATGGCATGTACGAATACAAATTCAAGGTGCATCAGAACGGTACGTACTGGTACCACAGCCACTCTGGTTTGCAGGAGCAGGCAGGCGTTTACGGTCCAATCGTCATCGACTCGAAAGAACCTGAGCCTTTTCAATACAACCGCGACTATGTGGTGATGTTGACTGACTGGACCGATGAAGATCCTGGTCGCGTCATGGCCAAGCTCAAGAAGCAATCGGACTACTACAACCACCACAAACGTACCGTGGGCGACTTTATCGACGACGTCAGCAAGCAAGGTTGGTCTGCTGCCGTGGCCGACCGGAAGATGTGGGCTGAAATGAAGATGAACCCCACTGATCTCGCAGACGTCAGTGGCGATACTTACACCTATCTCATGAATGGCCAGGCGCCTAACGGTAACTGGACCGGTATTTTCAAGCCAGGCGAGAAGCTGCGCCTGCGCTTGATCAACGGCTCGGCCATGAGCTATTTCGACGTCCGCATCCCTGGTTTGAAAATGACCGTTGTGGCGGCTGACGGCCAACATGTCAATCCAGTCAGCGTCGATGAATTGCGCATCGCCGTGGCAGAAACGTATGACGTGATCGTAGAACCTGCCAGCGAAGAGGCTTACACCATCTTCGCCCAGTCCATGGATAGAACCGGTTATGCACGTGGAACCTTGGCAGTTCGCGAAGGATTAAAGGCACAGGTACCTGCAATCGATCCTCGGCCACTGTTGACCATGGATGACATGGGAATGGGCGGTATGGCGGGCATGGACCATGGCAGCATGGCTGGTATGGCTGGTATGGCTGGTATGGACCACAGCAAGATGTCGGGCATGGACCAAAGTGACATGACCGGGATGACCGGGATGGACAGCGGTGACATGACTAACATGGCCGGCATGGACCACAGCAAGATGGCAGGGATGGGCGGTATGGGTGGCGAGATGCAGACTCACCCAGCCTCCGAAACCAACAACCCCTTGGTTGATATGCAGACCATGGACCCAACGCCTAAGCTAAACGATCCAGGCATCGGTTTGCGGAACAATGGTCGTCGAGTGCTCACCTACTCCGATCTGAAAAGCACGTTCCAAGACCCTGACGGTCGCGAACCCAATCGCACCATTGAGCTTCATCTGACCGGTCACATGGAGAAATTTTCGTGGTCCTTCAACGGAATCAAGTTTTCTGACGCCGAGCCGCTTCGTCTGAAGTATGGGGAGCGTCTTCGCATCACCCTGGTGAACGACACCATGATGACCCATCCCATCCACCTTCACGGCATGTGGAGCGACCTTGAAGATGAGAACGGTAAGTTCATGGTGCGCAAACACACAATCGACATGCCACCAGGTACCAAGCGCAGCTATCGAGTCACCGCTGATGCCTTAGGTCGCTGGGCCTATCACTGCCACCTGCTTTTCCATATGGAAATGGGTATGTTCCGTGAAGTACGGGTTGATGAGTAAAGGAGAAGATCTGTGAGCACATACCTAAATCGTAAATCGCTGGTCGGTTGCCTCTTTACCGTCGGCTTGATGAGTGGACTCCCATCCGTGGCGCTGGCAGTCGAAGACAGTAGTGATCATTCACCTGCTACTCCTGCGAACGCGACGAGCAAGCCTGTAACGGCGCCAAACGAGTCAAAGCCCGATCACGGGTCAATGGATCACAGCAAGATGAGTATGGATGACGGCCAAATGGCCGGAATGGACAGTATGGATGGAGGGGCGACTACCACCAGTCGAACCCCGGTCCCCGTACTGACCGACGCTGACCGTGCAGCCGCCTTTCCAGAGGTTGCTGGCCATGGTGTCCACGACAAAAAGCTCAACGCCTTCATGCTGCTGGATAAGTTTGAATACCAGGATGCTGACAACGGCAGTGCATTGGCCTGGGATGCGGAAGGATGGATCGGCGGCGACGTGGATCGCCTGTGGTTGCGCTCGGAAGGCGAACGTACCAATGGCGTAACGGAAAGCGCTGAACTCTCAGCACTTTGGGGGCACTCCATCGGTCCATGGTGGGACGTCGTCACCGGCGTACGACAAGACTTCAAGCCTGGGTCGCCCCAAACATGGGGTGCGCTCGGTATTCAGGGCATGGCGCTCTATAACTTTGAAGCCGAAGCGACTGCCTACATCGGTGAGAACGGTCAAACCGCTGCTCGATTGGAAGGCGACTACGACATTCTGCTGACCAATCGCCTGATCTTGCAGCCGACGGCCGAAGCCAATTTTTACGGAAAAAATGATCCTCAGCGCGGCATTGGCTCTGGATTGGCAAACACCGAAGTAGGGCTCCGATTGCGTTATGAGATTGTTCGCCAATTTGCCCCTTACATCGGGGTTAGCTGGAGCCGCTCCTACGGCAATACGGCAGACCTGGCCCGCGATGAAGGAGAGGATGCGAACGAGGCGCGATTTGTCGCCGGTATTCGGATGTGGTTTTGAGGGCCTGAGGCCCAAAAAGGGGCTGCCGCTGGGCATCAAATAGCGCCCATGCCCATGAGGTGGCCTCAGCACCTTCTCAGGATGAAGTGAACATAAGACTCCAGCTTGCGAAAAAGACGGATCTGGCTCTCTTCAACCTGGCCATCGACAGCAAACTGCGTGCCTGCCACTTAACCAAGCGGCGAGTGAGGCCTGGCTTTTTCATCGACCTGTTCAGTGGTCTCTGGCGACCGGATTGCGCCGGACAACAACGCCAGACGGATGACTTATCGGGTATCGCTCGATACCCTTACCTTCCCGTCGCCTGACGGTTTGCGGGGCAGATCCCCTTTCCCCAGACGAGCATGTCATGAAATACCCTGCAGGTTTGCTGCTGTCGGCCATCGAGCTGGACCGCGCCAGTACCATTCCCCTGTACCGCCAACTGTATCTGCAGATTCGCAAACAGATACTCAACGGCAGAATCCAGGGGGGCGTGCGCCTGCCGTCGACCCGGACCTTAAGCAACGAGTTGGGGCTGTCGCGGATTACCATTCTCAATGCTTTCGACCAGTTGATTGCCGAAGGTTTTCTGGCCTCGCGCACTGGCGCCGGTACGTATGTCGGCAGTGATTGGGAAAGCCGGGGGATGGAGGACGAGCAACAGCGACAGCCACCGCGCCTGTCCGACCTGAGCCAGTCGATGCTGTCGCTGCGCAGCGATCATTTTCGCGGGGTGTCCTATGCCGACTGGGACCCCGCGACCCCGACCTCCTTCCTGCCCAGCCACAGCACCTATGACGCATTCCCGCAGGCAATCTGGCGGCGCCTGATGAACCGTCATCTGCTCAAGCCAACCAAGGCCATTCTGGGTTATGGCGAGCTGCAAGGCTTGCAGGCGTTCCGCACAGCGATTGCCGAATACGTCTTCGATGCGCGAGGCATCGACTGCACGGCCGGGCAAGTGGTGATCGTTTCCGGCGCGCAGCAAGCGTTCAACCTGCTGGGCATGCTGCTGCTCAATCCGCAGGACAGCGTCTGGATGGAGGACCCGGGCCACATCGCCGCGCGCATCGCGTTGCAGGCCCAGGGGGCTCAGGTGATTGCGTTGCGTATCGATGAACAGGGGATCGATGTCCAGCAAGGCATGACTGAGTGCCCTGATGCTCGCCTGGTGTTTTGTACGCCTTCGCGCCAGCATCCTTTGGGTGTCACCTTGAGTTATGCGCGGCGCCAGGCACTCATCGACTGGGCTGCGCAGCATCAGAGCTGGATCATCGAGGACGATTGCGACAGTGAGTTTCGCTACAGTGGCCGCCTCCTCCCGGCGCTGTATGCCATGGACCAGATGGCCCGGGTGATCTACGTTGGAACGTTCAGCAAAGTTCTCTTTCCGTCACTTAGACTGGGTTACGTGATTCTGCCGCTGGCCCTGGTCGAACCCTTTTGCACCCTGCGCGCGGTCATGGATCGCAGTCCGCCCACTCTGCTTCAGGCGACAACGGCGGATTTCATGGGCGAAGGCCACTTCCTGGGGCACATCCGCCGCATGCGTGCGCTGTACAAGGCGCGCCAGCAGGCATTGATCGAACAACTTGAAAAGCAGATTGGCAGCTTCTTCAAGATCACTCCCACAGAGGCTGGCATGCACCTGATTGCCTGGCTGCCCCCCGAACTCAGTGACGCTGACATCGCCCGGCAACTGGCCCAGCACCACATCCACACTTACGCCTTGAGCGACTACCGCATCAAGCATGCCCTGCCGCCTGCCCTGTTGATCGGCTTTGCCGGCACGCCTGAAAACCAGGCCAGGGAGCGTGTCGAGGCGCTGGCCCGGGCCTTGCGCACATTGGGTTATCTGCCGCCGACCACTTGATGAGGCAAGTGGTCTTATCAATTAACTGATAATGGATCTATCGAGAGTTCCTGACTGGCGCGATAAAGGCTGCGCCGGTAGACCCGGTGTCTGAACCAGGAACGACTCTAATGAACAATAAGATCCAGGAACGATTCAACGCTTTGCTGAGCCATAAGGTGGTCGAGCACGGGCCTGTTCCCGTGCTGACGGACGCACTGGCCCGGCGGTTGCTTGAGCGTCTCGGGCAATTGCGCCTGTTTGCCCACGCCTACCCGCTACTGACCAACCTTACCCACGGTCGTGTCACCCCTGCCGACCTGCTGGACTTCGCCTATCGTCACGAGCTGCAAGGCCTGAGCCTGCACTTGCTCGACGGCGAGGAAAACAGCCTGAGCCAAATGTCACCCGCGCAGCTCCAGGCGTTTGCCGCCAAGGCCAAAGCACTGGGGCTGGATGTGCACCTGGAAATCAGCAGCACGCTGAAAAAGGATGTTGATCAGGTGATTGCCATCGCCAGGGCCTTGGGGGTGTGCAACATCCGTGTTTACTCACGTTACGAGGGCACGCTGTCGCGGGTCATGGACGTGATCGAGACCGACCTGTACTACCTCGCGCAACAGGCCGACGCACACGATCTGTACTTTGACTTCGAGCAGCATGAAGAACTCAAGAGCGGCGAGATCGCGCAACTGCTCAACCGCCTCAACCACCCTCGCCTGCATGCTCTGTTCGACTTCGGCAACATGATCAATGCCTGCGAACAGCCCCTGCAGGCCCTGCGCAACCTGGCGCCGCACATCCGCCAGACTCACCTCAAGGGTGTGCGCATCGTCCCCGAACAAAACGGTTTCGGCCATTACGGCGTATTGCAAGGCAGCGACGAGGACGATCTGCCCAGTGCCCGCATGCTGTTCGAGCTGCTGATGCTGGGCGAAGCAACCCCACAGGTGATCGCATTCATTCTCGAGCAGGAAAACCACTACGTGGCCCCGGCCTTCCGCCAGAGCCTTGAAACGGCCGATCCCTTCATTGCTTACCGGGAAATGAGTGAAACGCTGCTCCCAAACGGCTACTCGCTCGAGCGAATGCTGAGCGACGAACACCGCTGGGCGAACAACCAGGTCGCCTATGTCCGTAGCTTGCTGGCCGAATTGCGCACCTTGGCCGAGCTGACCCTGGCCACCCCTGCCAACGCCTGAACCTGACGACCCGATTACGCGTGGAGAACAATAATGACAACTCAAAACAAGGCAAAGTGGTTCAGATTCCTGATCCTCATCCTCGGTGGCGGCACCATCTACAAGCTGGCGAACCTCAAGGACGCCTTCTATGTACCCATGCAGGAATTCATGGGCTTGAGCCACACTGAAATCGGTATGCTGCTGAGTGCCAACGCGATCATCGCTACGGCACTGTTTGTGATTGGCGGCCTGCTCGCTGATCGCTACGACACGCGCAAACTAATCCCCCTCGGCCTGATCGGGACCGGTAGCCTGGGATTTTACCTGGCGACCTTTCCGCCCTTCAGCAATTTGCTGATCGTGTTCAGTCTGTTGGCCATCTGTGCCGACTGCCTGTTCTGGCCATCGCTGCTCAAAGCCATCCGCAACCTGGGTGACGATCAGGAGCAAGGCCGGCTGTTCGGCCTACTCGAAGGCGGGCGTGGCGTGGTTGATACACTCGTGGCCTTTTCCGCTCTGGGCGTGTTCGTCGCCATGGGTTCGGGCGAAACCGGTCTGAAGTCGGCGATCCTGTTTTACTCGGTCATCGACATTGTGGCCGGCACCCTGACCTGGTTCCTGCTCAAGGGCGGCAACGCGAAGTCGGTGGCCAAGCCGAAGAATGGTCTGGCAAACCTGATGGAAGCGATCAAGGTACCGGGAATCTGGCTGGTCAGCCTCAACGTATTCATGGTCTACATCGTCTACTGCGGCCTGACCTATTTCATTCCCTACCTCAAGGAAATGTACGGGTTGCCCGTGGCGTTGGTGGGCGCCTACGGCATCATCAACCAGTATTTCCTGAAGATCCTCGGCGGGCCTGCCGGCGGTTTCATTGCCGACAAGCAGTTCAAGAGCACCAGCCGCTACCTGAAGTGGGCATTCCTGGCCCTGTTGCCGCTGATGGGCGTGATCATGCTGATTCCGAAAAGCCCAGGCTTCATCTATGCGGGCATGGCCGCCACCCTGTCCTTCGCCCTGATCGTGTTCTCCATGCGCGGCGTGTTCTGGGCCCCCATGGGTGAAGTGGGCATTCCCCAGCACATCACCGGCTCGGCCTTCGGCATCGGTTGTCTGATCGGCTATGCACCCGGCATGTTTGCCTACGTCATCTATGGCGCAATCCTCGACCACTTCCCCGGTCAACAGGGTTACAACTATGTCTTCACCCTGATGAGCATACTGGCCATTGCGGGCTTCATGGTGTCCAGCCTGCTCTATCAAGCGGTGCGCAAAAAATCCATGGCCACGGGCGGGATGAGCGCGGCTCAAGCCTGATCATCGCCATGGACTCCAGGAGGAATCGTCTATTCCGTCGATCCCTCCTCCTGGTCAAAACGCCGGAATTGAGCGTCGTAACTTACCGGAACAGATCGCCCATTAGAAATCGCGGTGGTGATGGGCGAGTGACGGGCGCCGCCAGTCCGCAACCTCTCGCCTTTTGGGACTCGCAGAAACAACCTAAGATGCGTTTTGAAAACGGCCGGAAAGCTGAGATGAATTCCGAAACGTCAAACGCCCTGCTAACTGATGCCCAGAGCCTTTCACTTTGAGTTATGGACAAGACCTCGCTGTTGTAGAGGCCTTTCAAAGGCTTGCGCGCAATATTGACATTGAGTTTCCTGAACGCCTCGCGACGCTCATGGGAATAGCACATACGCATCCAGCAACGGCAGCACTGAGTAGCCTTGAAGATTTTCTATGGCTTGATGCCGAACAGGCTGAGCGAGAAATCAATGAGTGGCTTAATCCTGATGACCAGCAACCCTTTGCGGCTACAGGCGGCGGTGAGCCTTACTGCGTGGTTCGATTGGAGAACGGCGCTTCGGGGATTGCTCAGGTACTTCATTTTGCACAGCCATCCCTTACCCATGCCGATATCTCTTCGTTCGTGACAAGGGAATACGTGCGCGTTGCTAGCGATCTATCCTGGCTACCGCCCAACGCAGACTTCAGTGTTGCGCTGAAAAGTGAAGTGGCATTGATCTAAAGGGCTCTACTGCCCGCAGATTATGCACTTCTTGACGCTCTTTTCAGTCGACAGTGTGTTGCCATGAACTACCAGGCTGGGCCTTGAAGTATCCCGAAAATTGTCAACGCTTTCATTTCTCAAGAAGAAGCGGAATCTTTAGCCGCCCGACTACGCCATCCGAACCCAATTGAGTTCGCTGCTCTTCGTGCCTGGATGCGCTAATTGTCCATTTCGCGCTTGGGGCCTAAAAACGGGCAAGTTTTGGCCAATAAATGACTGCCGTGAAGGGCAGCAATGGGTCGGCTACTCCATCGTGAATAGTGAGGCGTTGCCGCCCGACGCTGTGGTGTCAATGCTCAGCGCGCGTTCAAGCGCGAAGCGGTATAGGTAGGCCGGGCTGCCGGCGAGCGGACAACCTGGGGCCCCGCCCGCGTGGGTTTTCAGCGCATAGGGAATCAGCGGCCGAATCGGCCCGTCGCACTCGGACAGCGTGCGGTTAAGCGCCTTCGCTAGCGCGTGCGGCCCAGACAGGGCAACGGCATCGACGCGCGGGTCTTCGATCAAGTCCTTCAGGGTCGCGTCTGTGCCGGCCGCCAACGCACCGAGCGCATCCTTCGGTACCCCGACAGCCTGCAACAGGCGTTGCAGCTCGCTGGCCACACGCCCGTCCTCGTGCCACAGCACCACGCTGTTGCCGGCGGCGAGCGCCGCGCCACTCTCTGCGGCGAGCGCGGCGAAGCCACTGCCGGCGGTCGCCAGGCAAGCTACGAGACCGCGCGGCGGACACCTCAGTTCGTTGCGCTCGCCGGTGGGCCCGGGCAGCACAGTGGGTTCGGCCAACTCAGCTGCCGCCTGTGCCGCGTAGCAGCGCAGGGCTTCTGCCGCACGGAGGATGCCTTGTTCGCCGTCGGGGTCGAGTCCACCTAAGGCTTGTGCTGTTGCCTCTATGGCCGTTGCCGCCTTTTCCAGCAAGGCGCAACGCGCAGCGACTGGTCGCGCCGCCCAGTCGGGTGCTGCCGCCTTTGCCTGTTCCAGTGCACGGGCCAGTTGCTCACGCGACACACCCGCCATTGCCGGTGCCGCGCCGCTGGTATTAGCGGGCTGCGGCGGCGCTGCGCCATCGACAACCTCACTGGCGAAGCGCAACAGGTAGTGCGGCCCACCGGCCTTTGGCCCGGTGCCCGACAAACCCTCGCCGCCAAAAGGCTGAACGCCGACCACCGCGCCAATCTGGTTGCGATTGACATAGGCGTTACCCGCACGCATCTGCTCGAGGATCAGGTCACGGGTCTCATCGACACGGGTGTGGATACCATGAGTCAGTCCGTAACCAGTGGCGTTTATGCTCTCGACCACCTTGCCGATCTGCTCGCCGGGAAAACGGATGACGTGCAGCACTGGGCCGAACACCTCGCGTTTGAGGCATGCCAGACTGTCGAGTTCGAAGGCAACCGGTCCGACGAAGCTGCCCCTGCCGCTGCTCGGGCCTGGTTTGACCTGCTTGAGCAGCTTGGCCTCGCCGCGCATGCGCTTGATGTGCTTCTCGAGTAGGCCCTTCGCCTCGTCGTCGATGACCGGGCCGATGTCGCTCGACAGCAGTGCAGGGTCACCGACATTGAGTTCCTCCATCGCCCCGCAAATCATCTTCAGCATCTTGTCGGCGACGTCCTCCTGCACGAACAGCACGCGCAGCGCCGAACAGCGCTGGCCGGCACTCTGGAAAGCCGACATAACGACGTCGCGGGCGACCTGCTCGGGCAATGCGCTGGAGTCAACAATCATCGCATTCAGGCCGCCGGTCTCGGCGATCAGCGGGCAGAGCACGCCGTCGCGTCGCGCCAGTGTGCGGTTGATGAACTGCGCCACCTCGGTCGAGCCGGTGAAGCACACCCCGCTCACGCGGGAGTCGGCGACCAGCGCACCGCCGACGCGAGCGCCATCACCGGTCAGCAGGTGCAGCACGCCGGCCGGGATGCCGGCGCGGTGCATCAGCCGCACGGCAGCGGCGGCAATCAGCGGCGTCTGTTCGGCGGGCTTTGCCACCACCGCGTTGCCCGCAACCAGCGCTGCGGCAATCTGACCGGCGAAGATCGCCAGCGGGAAGTTCCATGGGCTGATGCAGCAGAACACTCCGCCACCATGCAGGCGCGCCGTGTGGCCGCTATCGGCCGGCAAGCGCAGCCGCACCGGCTGGCCAAAGTCATGCTCGGCGCGCAGCGCGTAGTAGCGGCAGAAATCGACGGCCTCGCGCACCTCGGCAAGCGCATCCGCGAGTGTCTTCCCCGCCTCGCGCACCGTGATGGCCATCAGCTGCGGCGCCTCCTGCTCCATCAGGTCGGCGACTCGACGCAGCGCTGTAGCGCGCTCAGCGACTGGGGTAGCGGCCCAGGCGGATGCGCTGCGCTGGGCGCTCGCCAGAGCCTGCTCGACGTCCTCATTGGTGGCCTCGCTCGCTTGGCCAACGACCATGCTGCGGTCAGCCGGGTTAAGCACATCGCATGCGCTGCGTTGGGGTTCTTCACCGTCGATAATCGGCCCGGCCGTCCAGTTGCCCTGCTCAGCCGCCGCCATCGTAGCGGCCAGTTCGTGTAGGGTCGCGCGATCGAACAAGTCGCGCCCGGCGAAGTTCTTCCGTCCTGGACCGTAGAGTTCACGGGGCTGAGGAATTTGCGGATGCGGGATGTCGGTCAGTGCCTGCACTTGGGCGATCGGGTCGGCGATGATCGCTTCTACCGGTTGCGACTCATCCTGAATGCGATTGACGAATGAGCTGTTGGCACCATTTTCCAGCAACCGGCGCACCAGATAAGCAAGCAGATCCTCGTGTCCGCCGACCGGCGCATAAATACGGCACGGCATGCCGATGCGCGGGTCCTCCACTACACCCTCGTACAACTCCTCGCCCATGCCATGTAAGCGCTGAAATTCAAACCCACTCTTGTCGCCGGCATACTCGAGCACAGAAGCAATGGAGTGGGCGTTGTGGGTAGCGAACTGCGGATAGAACACATCGCGATTCGCCAACAGTTTGCGCGCGCAAGCGAGATAGGCCACGTCAGTGTTGACCTTGCGCGTGTAGACCGGATAGTCGGGCAGTGCCAGCTCCTGCGACAGTTTGATTTCCGCATCCCAGTAGGCGCCCTTGACCAGGCGCACCATCAAACGGCGACCGTGGCGGCGCGCCATGTCAGCAAGCCAGTCGATAACAAAGGGCGCGCGTTTCTGATAAGCCTGTACCACGACGCCGAAACCATCCCAGCCCTTGAGCTCCGGGGAGCCGGAAATCGCCTCGATGACGTCGAGCGAGATGTCCAGCCGCGCCGCCTCCTCGGCATCGATGTTGAGACCGATATTAAGCTTGGCGGCCTCGACTGCGAGCGCGTGCATGCGCGGCACCAGCTCATCCATGACCCGCTGTTCCTGCCACAGTTCGTAACGCGGGTGCAGCGCCGACAGCTTGACCGAGATGCCCGGCCCGGCATGAATGCCCTTGCCGCCCGAAACGCGGCCGATGGCGGCAATCGCCCCACGGTAGGACTCGAAGAAGCGATCGGCGTCAGCCATCGTCCGTGCGGCTTCACCGAGCATGTCATAGGAATAACTGTAGCCCTTGCGTTCGAATGCCTTGGCTCGCTCGAGCGCCTCGTCAATCGTGCGGCCCATGACAAACTGCTTGCCCATGAAGCGCATCGCCTGATTCACCGCCTCGCGGATTACCGGCTCCCCGAGCCGGGCAACCAGCCGGCGCCACACCCCACCTGCCGTCTTGCCCTTGACCCCGCGCAGGCCGACGACCCGCCCGGTGAGCATCAATGCCCAAGTTGAGGCGTTGACGAACATCGACTTGCTGCGACCGAGGTGTGCGTCCCAGTTGGCAGTCGACATTTTGTCGCGGATCAGCGCTTCCTGGGTGGCATCATCGGGGATGCGCAACAGCGCCTCGGCGATGCACATGAGCATGATCCCCTCCTGTGTAGACAGGCCGTACTGGTGCAGAAAGGCGTCGATACCCCCCTTGGATTGGGCGCGCACACCTTCGACCAGGCGTTTGGCAGTGGCCTGAATACGCACCTGAGCCGCCGCCTCGACCGTCAGGTCAAACTGGCCAAGCAGCGCCGTCACGCAGGCGGTTTCGTCGGCGCGATAATGAGCGTCGATCTTGCTGCGCAGCGCATCGGCTTGCTGTGGGGGAGCCTCTAAGCTCATGGTCTCGTCCTCACCTGAAGTCTGGAGCGGAAGCTGCGCTTCGGCCTCGCTATAACCGAAGCAGGCGCGGAGACGTTAGCCGTCGTAAACGTTACTCAATCGTGAAGGGTCTTTTTAAAGGAGTCGAATTCGTCCTGGACCGCAACGGGCGGCTCGCTCAACAGGCTTACCCCGACAACCGTGAGCGCACAGAAGATGAAGCCGGGAAGAATCTCGTACATGTCGAACATGCCGCCCTCGATCTGCTTCCACACAATCACCGTGACCGCACCGACGATCATGCCGGCGAGCGCGCCGTTGCGGGTCATGCGCTTCCAGAATAACGACAGGATGATCACCGGCCCGAATGCTGCGCCGAATCCGCCCCAGGCATAGGAAACCAGGCCGAGCACCGTACTGTCGGGGTCGCGAGCCATGAACACGGCGAGCAAGGCGATCAGAATCACCGTACCGCGGCCGATCCACACCAACTCAGACTGGCTGGCATTAGGCCGGATCAAGGCCTTGTAGAAGTCCTCGGTGAGTGCGCTCGAGGAGACCAACAGCTGCGAGTCGATCGTGCTCATGATCGCCGACAGGATCGCTGCCAACAGCACGCCCGCTACCCAAGGGTTGAACAGCAACTGCGACAGGGTGATGAACACCGTCTCCGGATTCGCCAACGGCTGATCGGCGAAGTAGGCGATGCCGGCGAAACCTGTGAACATCGCGCCGTAAATGGCAAGTACCATCCAGGTCATGCCAATCAGTTTGGCCATGGGCATGTCTTTCGAGCTGCGCAGGCCCATGAAGCGCACGGCGATATGCGGCTGGCCGAAATAGCCCAGCCCCCAGGCCATCAAGGACACGATGCCGAACAGCGTCATGTCGTGGAACATGTCGAGGCGTGACGGATCGATCGTCGCCACCTTCGCCACCGTGTTGCCCCAGCCACCGTCAGCACTGATCACCGCGATCGGAACCATGAGCAAGGCAAGAAGCATCAGTATGCCCTGCACGAAGTCGGTCCAGCACACCGCGAGGAAGCCGCCAAGAAAGGTGTAGGAGATGATCACAATCGCTCCCACCCAGAGGGCGACGCTGTATTCCATACCGAAGCTCTTTTCGAACAAGGTCGCACCGGCGACCATGCCTGAGGACGTGTAGAAGGTGAAGAACACCAAAATCACTAACGCCGACATGAGTCGCAACACCTTGCTGCTGTCATGGAAACGGTTCTCAAGGTAGTCGGGCACGGTGATCGAGTCCCGGGCAACCTCGGTGTAGACACGTAATCGGCGAGCAACGAACTGCCAATTCAGATAGGCGCCAATCGTCAGACCCACGGCGATCCACGCCTGGTTCATGCCCGAAAGATAGAAAGCGCCGGGTAACCCGAGCAGTAGCCAGCCGCTCATGTCGGATGCGCCAGCACTCAGCGCCGCAACGCCGGGACTGAGGCGACGCCCGCCAAGCACGTAATCAGACAAGTCGTCAGTGAGCCGATAGGCGGCAAAGCCGATGATCAGCATACCGACCAAGTAGACAACGAAGGTCACAAGGGTGGGGGTGCTCATATTCATGATCTTCGCTCCTCACTCGCCCATTAGATACGTGACTAGCGACAGTAGTACGACTGCGCTCATAGGTACGATCAGCCAAAACCACGTTACGAAACTGAGTGAATGTTCCATGGTGCATCCTCATGTTTAGGTTGTTGTGCATCACGACCGCTAGAGCGAACCGGATAAACCCGCAATGGTTCCGAAACACTTGCGGACGGGCTGAAACCTCAACGCGCCTATGCCCATGCAGATGAAGGATTGGATGCCCCATGGGCCTCATCTCAGATATCCGACTTGGACTACAACAGCACCTCTGCGGCGAGCAGGTGTTCTTAACTATAGGCAAGATTTACAGACTTACCGGACGGCAGCGGCGAACGGGGACATTCGCAAGCCACACTCAATGAAGTAGCAAGGCAGCTAAATAGCCGCCCGCGAAAAACACTAAACGGCGAAACGCCCGCTGACCGATTTAGCCAATCTGTTGCGTCCACCGCTTGAAGCGGTCATCGGTAGAAAGCTCTGGTTATCCGTGATCATAAACAGGTCGACGAAACCTCAGGCACGCCAGCCGGGGTTCTCAATCAATAGCGCCATGCCCTGCCCACCGCCGACACAGGCCGCGGCGACCCCGTAACGCAGATTGTGCTCACGCCTTTGTCGGGCCAAGGTCAGCATCAGACCCAAACCACTGGCGGCCAAGGGATGACCGAGTGCCAACGAACCACCCTGGACGTTCAGGCGCGAACAATCCAGTTCCAGTTCCTGAGCCATCGCAAGTACCTGGGCGGCCTGGGCTTCGTTGATTTCAAAGCGGTCGATCTGACCCAGGCTCAAGCCGCTGCGCTGCGACAGCAGGCGAATCGCCGGTGCAAGACCAATGCCCATGAACTCTGGCGCCACCCCCTCCACGGCGCTGGCCAGCAGCCAGGCCAACGGTGTAGCCCGACAGGCCGAAGCGCGGCCGACCAGGGCCGCGATGTTTCCGGGCCTCACCGTGTCGACACCGCGTGATAGGCCGATACTGCGTGGCTGATAGCCTTCCAGTTCAAACGACTGATGCCGCACGGCAACGATTTAGGGGGCCAGCCAGTTCGCTTGTTGCGCCGCAATCGTCCGCTGATGACTGGCTCAGCAGGTAGGCATCGAAGCTGGCCTGGGCACTGCGCGTACCGGTGCCTACTTTTCCACGGCACCTTTCCTTGGCGCGACGATTGCCATCCTTTTGCTGAATGAGCCCGTCACACTGACGTTCTGGGCCGCTTCGCTGTTGATGGGCCTTGGGGTATGGATTCACCTCAAGGAAAGTCATGCCCATGAGCATCAACATGAGGCGCTCAAGCATGCTCATCGCCACGTGCATGACGAGCATCATCAACATGAACATTCGTTTCAGTGGGACGGAACCGAGCCCCACAGCCACGAACATGAACACACGCCGCTGCGCCACAGCCATCCACACTTTCCGGACATCCATCACCGACATAACCATTAGGCAGTCTTCATGACGAATGACTGGACGCGGCGGCCATCGCTGGGCGATTGGGCAAACCCGGCGCCAGTCGCGCCGTGGGCCTGGCCAGCGGGCACAACCGCCTTTCGATTGTTGTGCCCTGTCATCGGGTGATCCGCGCAGACGGCTCGCTGACCGGCTATGGTGGAGGACAACCGCGCAAGGCGTTTCTACTCAGGCTGGAAAAAGCCACGGTTTACGTCACGCAACAACTCGCGTTCTGATCACTCTTTGTATTCTTCAAAAAGTCATAAGGATGGGCATTCAATGGACACACCATTCCACCAACTGCACCACGAGGGCTTGCTGATCCTCACCAACGTCGCAGACGCCGCCGGGGCGCGCATCGTGGAACAGTTGGGCTGTAAAGCCATCGCCACCAGCAGCGCGGCAGTCGCCTGGGCTCACGGCTATCCGGACGGCAACGCCCTGCCCCTTGAGCGCCTGGTATCGACGGTCGAGGCCATCGCCCGGGTGATCTCGGTACCGCTGACCGTGGACATCGAAGCCGGTTATTGCGATGACCTGACGCGGGTTGCCGACGTCATTGATGCGGTCATTGCCGCCGGGGCCGTCGGGATCAATATCGAGGACGGTGCGTCCCCTCCCGAGTTGCTGGTGCGCAAGATCGAAGTCGCTCGGCAGGTTGCCAATCGGCGAAATGTGAAGCTGTTCATTAATGCCCGGACCGATGTGTACCTCAAGAGCCTGGTGCCCGCCGAAGATCGCGTGGCAGAGACGCTCAAGCGCGCCGCGTTGTATCAGGCCGCCGGTGCCGATGGTTTGTTTGCTGCCGGGGTCACCGCCGAGTACGAGATCGCTGCGCTCTGCCAGGGCACTACGCTGCCAGTCAACGTTCTCGGCCTGCCCGGCCTGCCGTCGCCAGAAGCGTTGAAGGCCCTCGGCGTACGCCGTTTGAGCGCAGGTTCACGCATCGCCGAGTTTCTTTATGGCGCCATGAGCGCACTGGCCAAGAGCTTTCTGGAAACAGGGACACTCGACAGCCGTGAACTGAAGGCCTTCACCTATGGCGAAGTGAACGCCCTGTTGGTGCCATCCGGGAAAGTTTGACCCCATGCCCGACACCTATCTGCCCGCCACCGAGTTTCTATCGTCCATCGATGAGGACTGGCACCGACACATCGCCGCCATCGGCCCTTGCCTGCATCAGCCCCATGCGGCTCGGGATCCTTATGAGTCGCTAGCGCGGGCGATTGCCTACCAGCAACTGCATGCGAAGGCCGGGGATGCGATTGTCGGTCGGCTGCTGGCATTGTTTGGGACGGGCGCGTTCCCGAGGCCTGAACAGCTTGTCGCGACTGAGTTCGATCAACTGCGCCGTTGCGGGTTTTCCGCCAGCAAGATCGCGACCATTCAGGGCATTGCCCAAGCGACGCTGGACGGCGTAATCCCGGATTACGCCACGGCACTGGCCATGGAAGATGAAACGCTGATCGAGCGCCTGATCACCCTGCACGGCGTTGGGCGCTGGACGGTTGAGATGTTGCTGATTTACAGCCTGGAGCGGCCGGATATTTTGCCGGCCGATGATTTCGGGGTGCGTGAGGGGTATCGGCGGATGAAGGGGTTGGAGGTGCAGCCCAATCGCAAGCAAATGATTGAGATCGGGCTGGGGTGGAGTCCGTTTCGGACGGTGGCGGCGTGGTATTTGTGGCGTGTTCCAAAGCCGTCTGTTCCAATCATAACCCCGACTTCAACCGACTGAACGCCCGTATCAACGCCCGGTTAAACGCCTTGCCATTGTCATTCTTGCTATACAACGAAGCCCTCACCTCGGCCGACGGATACGTCCCCGGATCATTGCGAATCGCCGGATCAATCAAGCCGTCCGCTGCCGTAATCGCATTGGCGTAATGGATGGTGTCCGTGATTGGCGCAATCACCTCCCGGCGTAGCGATTGCCCGGATCGAACACCGCCATGTGCTGGCGGAATTCGTCACCCACCCCAGCAAAATGCGGCAACTGCTGCCGGTTCAGGGTTTGAATCGCGCCACTCTGGATCGCCCGGGACAAATGCTGGCCGGCGGTGAGCACCAGGTCATAGCCGCTATGGCCGGTGAGCAGTTTGGTCTCTACGGTTTCCAGGGAATCGAAGTGGTCGGCCACCACGTGGATGCCGGTTTTCTTCTCGAAACGGGTCAGGGTGTCCGGGGCCAGGTACTCGCCCCAGATGTACAGGTTGACCACCGGTTTAGCGGTACTGGCAGCCTGCACACACAGGGGCGCGAGCACCAGCAGTAATGCTTGAGTCAGTTTGTGCAGGCCCATTTTCAAATGCCCTTTTTGTTGCAGGCACTGCCTGCGTACTGCGGCATGGTGATGCAGGCGACATTGCCGCCGCCGAGGAGGATTTCCCTGGAGTTTTCGATACCGACGATTTTGTGATGCGGGAACAGTTCGGCAAGGGTCGCCATTGCCGCCTGATCATTACGATCACCAAACAAAGGCACCACGATCGAGGAGTTACCGGCGTAATAGTTGATATACGAGGCGCAGATTTTGCTCCCGGCCTGACGGGTGTGCGTGCTGTCTTGCTGATCCAGGCCTTCGGCTTCCTCAGCGGTCCATTCCAGCACATCCGGTTGCGGCAGCTTGTGCACTTTCAGCTCGCGGCCACGGCTGTCGCGGCTGCTGCGCAGAATGTCGTAGGCCTCCTGGTAGATTTCCCATTGCGGATCATCGCGATGGTCGGTCCATTGCAGCACTACTTCACCGGGACGCACGAAGCAGGCGAGATCGTCGACATGGCCGTCGGTTTCGTCGAATTTGCAGCCCGTGGCAGCCAGATGATTTGCTCGGCGCCGAGGTAATCGGTCAATCGCCGGGTGACTTCTTCCTTGCCCAAATGCTGGTTGCGATTGCGGTTGAGCAGGCACTGTTCGGTGGTGAGAATGCTGCCTTGGCCGTCGCTCTGGATGCCGCCCATTTCGGCGATCAGCGGTGCGCGGTAGCGGTCGAACCGTTCGATTTCGAGGATTTTGCTGGCGATCTGATCGTCCTTGTCCCACGGGTAATAGAGGCCGCCATCGAGGCCACCGTAAGCGTTGAACTCGAAGTCCACGCCGCGCACCTCACCGCTGTCGTCGCTGACCACAAAGCAGGGGCCACTGTCGCGGAACCAGGTGTCGTTACAGGTCATCTCCACCACACGCACCTGAGGCGGTAACTGGCGGCGAGCCGTGGCAAACTGCGAGGCAGACGCGCATACGGTGACCGGTTCGCTGTGGGAAATGGCAGTGACGATCTGCACCCAGACTTTCTGCGCAGGCTTGGCTCACACACCAGCGCATATTGGCCCAGCGCCGTCATGCTTGAGGTGAACGGCCGGACCAGACGACCGCTGAGCAAATCCTCCTGCGCGGTCAAGTTATCGCCCATGGCCACACCCTGCCCTTGCGCCGCTGCTTCCAGCGCCAAACCCGCATGGGCGAAATACAACTGCCGTTCGGGGCGCTGATCGCCGGCGTGGCTGGTGAGCCAGGCGGTCCAGGTCTTGCCGTCCTGATCGTCGTGCAACAGGCAGTGACGCGCCAGATCCTTCGGGGTTTTCAACGTACCCTGGTTGAACAGACCGGGGCTGCACACTGGAAAGAACTGCAACGCCGGCAACGGCCTGACGAAGTACGCGCTGCTGCCCACGGGGCCGGTGCCATAAGTGATCGCCAGATCGATGTCTTCACCCGGCGCCGTGGCGTCGATCGGTTGTTCGTAAAGGTGCAAGGTGATGTGCGGATAGCGCGCGTAGAAATCCGTGAGCCGACTCATCAGCCACTTTTGCGCGAGCTCAGCCGTAACCGCCAAACGCAACACGGCCAGCGAAGACGGATCGCGCAGCTCATCGCAGGCGTCGCCGATCAGTTCGAAGGCCTGTTGCAAACGTTGCATCAGGCGCCCGGCAGCCATCGTAGGGCGAATCTGCCGGCCTTCGCGGACGAACAACGTCACGCCCAATTGCTCTTCGAGCTGGCGGATCTGATGACTGAGCGCACTGTCGGTGACGCACAACTGCGCCGCCGCCCGACCGAAATGGGCGTGGCGAGCGGCGCATTCGAAGGTTCTGAGTACTGCTAAAGAAGGCAGTCGGCGCATGATCAAGGTCCCGATTTCGAGGCGCCACGCTGACCCGGCGGACAGTGCGCGTCCAGTGGGACCGCGTTATCGTTCATCGTCGCAGGGATTCGCCATGCTCAACGCACTCAACAGATCAACTCAACCTCAGCTTTTAACCGCAGGGCCAGATCGGGTTGCTGCTTGAGTTGATCGAGCTGGAACGACAGCCGGGCAATCGGCGTGCGTAGCGCATGGGATACCGCTGTGGAAACGAAACTCCACGTCTGGCGACTCGATCAGCGCCTGCTCGGCGGCGCGGACCTTGTCGATCACTTGGGCGATGTCCTTGGCGTCTCCGTACTGGTAGGCCAGTTTCAGGTAACCCTGGAAATGCCGCGCCTCGCTTTTCAGCAGACCGAAGTAGAACGTCCCCAGTTCTTCGTCCAGATGCGGCACCAGCGCCTCGAAACGCTCGCAACTGCGGGCTTCGATAAACGCGCCGACCACCAGGGTGTCCACCAGTTTGACCGGCTCGTGGCTGCGCACCACTTTGCGCAGGCCCGAAGCGTAGCGCCCGGCAGACAGCTGACGCAGTTCGATCTTGCGCTTTTTCATCAGGCGCATGACCTGTTCGTGATGCACCAGTTCTTCCCGGGCCAGACGCGACATCAAGTTGATCAGTTCGACGTGGGAGTGATATTTGGCGATCAGGCTCAACGCGGTACTGGCGGCTTTGAATTCACAGTTTTTGTGATCGATCAGCAGGGTTTCCTGATCAGCCAACGCGGCCTGAACCCAGCCGTCGGGGGTGCGGCAGCCGAGGAACTCGTGAATGTCGGGAAGGATCATGGGGCTCACGGATAAGAGGTTCAAAATCGAAGGGCGCCGATTATACCGGCCTGCCGGCAGACCACCAGTCGCGACCGTTGATATACATCAAGTCCCGAATAGCCGGCCAGCAACTATAGTTGTCCAACGCAGTATTTTTTATTTCATGGAGATCCCGATCATGCAAGCCATTCGCAGCATCCTGGTGGTCCTCGAACCTGAAGACTCGGAAAGCCTGGCGCTCAAACGGGCCAAATTGATTGCCGGTGTGACCCAGGCTCATCTGCATCTGCTGGTCTGCGACCGCAAGCATGACCACAGCGGCATGTTAGGCGTGCTCAAGGCCGCGCTGATCGAGGACGGCTACAGCGTCACCACCGAGCAGGCCTGGAACGAAAGCCTGCACGAAACCATTGTCGATGTGCAGCAGGCTGAAGGTTGCGCACTGGTGATCAAACAGCATTACCCCGACAGTCCTCTGAAAAAAGCCCTGCTGACCCCGGCGGACTGGAAACTGCTTCGTTACTGCCCGACGCCGGTACTGCTGGTCAAAACCTCGAAACCCTGGACCGGCGGCGTCATTCTGGCGGCGATCGATGTCGGTAATACCGATGGTGAACACCGCACCTTGCACACTTGTATTGTCAATCACGGTTACGACATTGCCAGCCTGGCCAAGGCTCATTTGCACGTGGTCAGCGCCCATCCATCGCCGATGCTGTCGGCGGCCGACCCGACGTTACAGCTCAGCGAAACCATCGAGGCGCGCTATCGCGAACAGTGCAAGGCGTTTCAGGCCGAGTTCGACATTGATGACGAGCACTTGCATATCGAGGAAGGTCCGGCGGATGTGTTGATTCCGTTCATGGTCCACAAGCTGCAGGTGGCGGTGACAGTAATCGGCACCGTGGCGCGGTCCGGCTTGTCAGGGGCCTTGATCGGAAATACGGCGGAGGTGGTGCTGGATGCGGTGGAGAGCGATGTGCTGGTGCTGAAGCCGGATACCATCATGGATCATCTGGAGGAGATCGTGACTCAGCATTGAGATTTGCGGTGCCGGTCAGATCGCCATCGCGAGCGCTCCGACGATGCTTTTAGGCGCCGAAGGCGTCTTTTAGGAACCCCGGCGCAATGTAGCGCTGGTAATGGGCTTCGGAGAGCAAAAAGAACTCCCGATCAATGGCATCTCGCAGTTCCGGCAGGTTCCAGTAGCGAAACTCCGGCATCAGCACCATCCCGTAGGCTTCCAGGTTGTTGATGACCCGCGCGCCCCGGGCGATCAACTGATACGCCCAGCAATATTCCGACTGATGCGGCACAAAACGGATCTTGCGCTGCTCCAGTTGCAGACGCAGGCGCTGGGGATCGAAAACTTCAAGCTTGCTCGCCATCACCTGGGACAGCAGCAGCTCAAGACGCAGCCACACCGCACGCTTTTCCTCCTCGTTGTAACCATTCCAGTTGATCACTTCATGGTGGAAACGCTTGCAGCCTCGGCACACCAAATCACCGTAAACAGTGGAGCAGAGGCCGACGCAGGGAGTTTTGATGGTCTGATTGGGCATAGGTTGGGAGAGCACGGGAAAGCAAAACAGGTCGGCATGTTAGCCCTTTGTCTAACATTCATCACCCCTCAAAGTTCAGGGCCTAACTTACCTTTAATTTTTTTTTGCCGTAGAATCAGCCAGCCTTTTAAGGCGCCAATGTCCGTTAGAAGCTGTTTTCAAAGCGTCACGAGCACAGTCGTTCCTTCAGAGCGGTGTTGGCGAAGGGTTTTTCCAGCGGGGAAAAGCCCAACGCCAACCCTCATCAGCTCCCCGTTCTGCAGGCGTAAAACTTTGAAAGCAGCTTCTGTAAGGAATTGTCGGTAATTCTGGCTAAGTGGCCCACAACGCCACGCAGCGCATGAGTACGGCAATTTCGGGATGAGCGTCCCGGACACCCATTTGGGACCACTGATGAGGGTAATAACTGTGCTTGAAGCCTACCGCAAACATATCGAAGAGCGTGCAGCACTGGGTATCGTTCCCCAGCCGCTAAACGCCGAACAAACTGCAGGCCTGGTCGAGCTGCTGAAGAATCCCCCGGCTGGCGAAGAAGCTTTCCTCGTTGACCTGATCACCAATCGCATTCCACCTGGCGTGGACGAAGCCGCCTATGTAAAGGCCGGTTTCCTGTCTGCCCTGGCCAAAGGCGAAGCAACCTCCCCTCTGATCGACAAGAAGCGCGCGGTTGAACTGCTCGGCACCATGCAGGGCGGCTACAACATCGTGACCCTGGTCGACCTGCTCGACAGCGCCGAACTGGCCCCTGTTGCTGCGGCTCAACTCAAGCACACCCTGCTGATGTTCGATGCGTTCCACGACGTCGCGGAAAAAGCCAAGAATGGCAACGAGCATGCCAAAGGCGTGATCCAGTCGTGGGCTGACGGCGAGTGGTTCAAAAACCGTCCTGTGCTTGCCGACAAGATCAGCCTGCGCGTGTTCAAGGTCACCGGCGAAACCAACACCGACGACCTGTCCCCTGCTCCGGACGCCTGGTCCCGCCCGGACATCCCGCTGCACGCCCTCGCCATGCTGAAAATGGCCCGTGAAGGCATCGTGCCTGACGCCCAGGGCGTTACCGGTCCGATGAAGCACATCGAAGAAATGCGTGGTCAAGGCTTCCCGATCGCCTACGTCGGTGACGTGGTCGGTACCGGTTCGTCGCGTAAATCCGCCACCAACTCGGTGCTGTGGTTCTTCGGCGATGACGTTCCGTTCATCCCGAACAAGCGTGCTGGCGGTTTCTGCTTCGGCAACAAAATCGCTCCGATCTTCTACAACACCATGGAAGATGCCGGCGCACTGCCAATCGAATTCGACGTCACCAACATGAACATGGGCGACGTGATCGACCTGTACCCGCATGCTGGCAAAGTCTGCAAACACGGCACTGACGAAGTCCTGACCACCTTCGAAATGAAGACCCCGGTGCTGTTGGACGAAGTTCGTGCTGGCGGCCGTATCCCGCTGATCATCGGTCGCGGTCTGACCGACAAGGCGCGCGCCGAACTGGGCCTGGGCCCTACCGATCTGTTCAAACTGCCTGAAGCACCTGTCGACACCGGCAAGGGTTTCACCCTGGCACAAAAAATGGTCGGCAAGGCGTGCGGTCTGCCAGAAGGCAAAGGCGTTCGTCCTGGCACCTACTGCGAACCGAAAATGACCACCGTCGGCTCTCAGGACACCACCGGTCCTATGACCCGTGACGAACTGAAAGACTTGGCATGCCTGGGCTTCTCGACCGATCTGGTGATGCAGTCCTTCTGCCACACCGCGGCTTACCCTAAGCCGATCGACGTGACCACCCACCACACCCTGCCAGACTTCATCATGACCCGCGGCGGCGTTTCCCTGCGTCCGGGCGATGGCATCATCCACAGCTGGCTGAACCGCATGCTGCTGCCGGATACCGTCGGTACCGGTGGTGACTCCCACACCCGTTTCCCGATGGGCATTTCGTTCCCGGCCGGTTCCGGTCTGGTTGCGTTTGCTGCTGCCACCGGCGTTATGCCGCTGGACATGCCGGAATCGATCCTGGTGCGCTTCAAAGGCAAGATGCAACCGGGCGTTACCCTGCGTGACCTGGTTCACGCCATTCCTTACTTCGCGATCCAGGCTGGCCTGTTGACCGTTGAGAAGAAAGGCAAGAAGAACGCGTTCTCCGGCCGCATCCTGGAAATCGAAGGCCTGGACAACCTGAGCATCGAACAAGCTTTCGAGCTGTCCGACGCCTCGGCTGAACGTTCGGCTGCCGGTTGCACCATCAAGCTGTCGAAAGAGTCGATCACCGAGTACCTGAACTCCAACATCACCCTGCTGCGCTGGATGATCGGCGAAGGCTACGGCGATCCGCGCACCCTGGAACGTCGTGCTCAAGCGATGGAAGCCTGGGTTGCCAACCCTGAGCTGATGGTTGCCGATGCTGACGCGGAATACGCTGAAATCATCGAAATCGACCTGGCCGACATCAAAGAGCCTGTGCTCTGCGCGCCAAACGATCCGGACGACGCCCGTCTGCTGTCCAGCGTTGCTGGCGAGAAGATCGACGAAGTGTTCATCGGTTCGTGCATGACCAACATCGGCCACTTCCGCGCTGCCGGTAAGTTGCTGGAACAGGTCAAAGGTCAGCTTCCAACCCGTCTGTGGCTGTCGCCGCCGACCAAAATGGACGCTCACCAGTTGACCGAAGAAGGCTACTACGGCATCTACGGCAAGGCCGGCGCTCGCATGGAAATGCCGGGTTGCTCGCTGTGCATGGGTAACCAGGCACGTGTAGAGCCGAACTCGACCGTTGTGTCGACGTCGACCCGTAACTTCCCGAACCGTCTGGGTGACGGCGCGAACGTCTACCTGGCTTCGGCCGAGCTGGCGTCTGTTGCTTCCATCCTGGGTCGCCTGCCGACCGTCGAGGAGTACATGGAATACGCTGGCAAGATCGACAGCATGGCGGCCGATGTTTACCGCTACCTGTCCTTCGACCAGATCGCCGAGTTCCGTGAAGCTGCTGCGAACGCCAACATCCCGGTCGTTCAAGCCTAACGCTGCAACGCAATAAAAAACGCCGCCCATCGTGAGATGAGCGGCGTTTTTTTATGCCTGTGAAAGGTGCCCGCTTGCCTGAAGCGCTTGTTGCACTGCGCCGTCGACGCTCAAGCCACTGAGTATCACCTGCGCGAGTTCCTGCGACGGCAACAGTGACAACACCGCTTTGGCTTCACCCCATAGTCTGGCAAGTTCAGCCATTGGCCGGCCGCGATGCCGAGCGCCACCACCAGTAAACCTCCCGGCAAACGCCTGACCCGCGCGCACAGCCACAACACCAACAAGGACACGGCCGCCACGAGCGCGCCGGCCCGGTTCCACTGCGGTAATTGCTCAAGCAGTTGCGGCACGAAACGGATCAGGTGCCATTGTTCAAGTGCACATCGACGATGCTCGCTACTTGCTTGAAGATGATCGTCACTGCAACGCCGAAGGCAAAGCCTCGCAACACCGGTTTGGCAATAAACGACGTCACGCTACCGAGTTTGAACAGTCCGGCCAGCAGAAAAAACCCAGCCGTCACCAGCACCAGACCGATCGCCAGGGACATGCCCAGGCCCGAGTCACCATTGGCCAGCGTGGCGGTGGCAGCAGCCAGCACCGCCACCATCGTGAGATGAGCGGCGTTTTCCTCCACCGATCAGCGTGGTGCTCAGGCAGTCAGCGAATAGATCAACGCTGAAATCGCCACCAGGCCCACCGCCGTCACGAAGACGTTGGAAGCCTGACCGCGATAACGCGCCATGGCCGCAACCTTGCGAATCGCGTACATCGGCATCAGGAACAGGATCGCCGCGATGATTGGGCCACCGAGGGTTTCGATCATCCCGAGAATGCTCGGGTTCAGCGTGGCAACGATCCAGCAAACCACCAGCATGAAGGCGGCAGTCATGCGATCCAGGGTCTTCGGTGCCGGGCGCTTGCCACTCTTCACGATCAGACCTTTCAGACCTTCGCTGGCGCCGATGTAGTGACCGAGGAATGACTTGGAAATGGCCACAAATGCAATCAACGGCGCCGCAAAGGCGATGGTCGGGTTGCTGAAGTGGTTGGCCAGGTACGACAGGATCGACAGGTTCTGCGCCTTGGCTTCAGCCAACTGCGCCGGCGACAGGGTCAGGACGCAACTCAACACGAAGAACAGCACCATCACCACCATCAAGGCGTGGGCGCGGGACAGGATCTGCGAGCTACGCTCTTCGGCGTGATCGCCATAGCGACGCTTCTGGTCCACCGCGAACGCCGAGATGATCGGTGAATGGTTGAACGAGAACACCATCACCGGAATCGCCAGCCACAACGTGTGCAGCAGTGCCGATGGCTCTGGCAGTGTTGACGCGGTCGCGAGGATGCCGCCATTCCAGTGAGGAATCAGGAACACCGCAAGGAACAGCAGCGCAACAATGAACGGATAAACCATCAGGCTCATGGCCTTGATGATCGCTTGCTCGCCGCAACGCACCACCGCCAACAGGCCGAGGATCAGCACGAGCGACAGCACGGCACGCGGTGGCGGCATGATGTGCAGTTGATGCTCGAGGAAACTGCCCACGGTGTTGGTCAAGGCCACGCTGTAAATCAGCAGGATCGGGAAGATCGCAAAGAAGTACAGCAAGGTGATCAACGCGCCAGCCTTGATCCCGAAGTGCTCTTCCACGACTTCAGTGATGTCCGCGCCTTCACGTCCGGACAACACAAAACGTGTCAGGCCACGGTGTGCGTAAAACGTCATAGGGAACGCCAACGCCGCCAGGATCAGCAACGGCCAGAAACCGCCCAGACCCGCGTTGATCGGCAAAAACAGCGTGCCAGCCCCGATGGCCGTGCCAAACAGGCCCAGCATCCAGGTGGTGTCATGACGATTCCAGCGCTCAAGCGTCGCTGGTGCCGCCGATACATAGCGTTCGTCGACGCTATTGGCCTGATCATTCATCCGGTGGGATCTCCGCATTCCGGTCAGTTGCTACCCGGTCAGGACGAGTCGGAAAAATCCGACAGGCAGCGCCCTGGCCGAAACAGGGGCGCGATTGTCCGGGATTAATGAGCAGAAGCAAAGACTTAGCTGAGGAGTGGTTATGCGGATCAGATCCATTATGTGCCATGAAACCGCTGAAAGCGGACTGCACCAGACCTACTCCCAAGGGCTGGACGCAGTGTTGCAGAGGCTGGCACCGCTGATGGTCGGCGCCCTGACCCTGGCCCGCGCAACCCGGGGTGATGCCTTGTCCGATGAAATGCTCGACGCAGCCCGGACGTTTCTCACCTCGGACAACACCATAACGCGACGTTGAACGGTGCCTTCGCAAAAGGTGTTGAACACCGCAGATGTGTAAGCGCTATAGAACGCTCCTACACTGAGGTCGAAAGCCACAAGCCTGCTATCTTTGGTAAATGCCAAACCGTTGCGGAATCAGCAATTTGAAGCAACGTTTTGAAGAAACTTTCGAGCCCCCGACTTCCCGATGCCCAGAGGAGCCCAGCATGCCCGCAACCGTTCTGGTACTGGTTGAAACCATCAATGATTACCTGCCGATTCTCGAGCATCAGGGTTTTCACCTGATTCTGGCTCCCACACCTGCCGAGCGCGCCGATGCCATTACACGCCATGGCGCGCAGATCGATGCGGTGCTGACCCGCGGCCCATTGGGCCTGTATGCCGAAGAAATCGATGCCCTGCCCAATCTCAAGATCATCTGCGTGATCGGCGCCGGCTACGAACACGTCGACCTGCAAGCCGCCGCCAACCGGGGCATTACGGTCACCAATGGCGCCGGAGTCAATTCCTCTTCAGTCGCCGACCATGCCATGGCGATGCTGCTATCTCTGGTACGTGACATTCCTCGTTACGACGCCGCCGTGCGCCGGGGTGAATGGCCGAAAATCATGCGCCCGTCCCTGGCGGGCAAGCGCCTGGGCATCCTGGGCCTCGGTGCGGTAGGCATAGCCATCGCCAAACGCGCCGCCCACGGCTTCGACATGACCATCAGTTACCACAACCGCCAGCATCGCAGCGATGTGCCGTACAGCTTCTGCTCGACGCCCACGGAACTGGCACGCACATCAGACTTTTTGATCGTCGCCACCCCTGGCGGACTGGGCACCAAACACCTGATCACCCGACACGTGCTCGACGCCTTGGGCCCCCAGGGATTCATCGTCAACATCGCCCGAGCCAGTGTAATCGTCACCGCAGACCTTATCAGCTCGCTTGAGCAGCGCAGGATTGCCGGCGCGGCGCTGGACGTCTTCGACACAGAACCCCAAGTACCCAATGCCTTCAAGGCGTTGGCCAATGTGATCCTCACCCCGCATGTCGCCGGTTTGTCCCCGGAAGCCACTCAAGGCACCGTGGAGCTGGTAGGTCGCAATCTGGTGGCGTTCTTCACCGGCAATCCGGTATTGACCCCGATTGCCCTGCCATCGTCGACCGGCATGATCTGACCGCCATTCAAACAGGTGTATCAAAAACAATGATTGCCCGGCAACACGCTCACCTATAAGGGCGGTTCGTGGTTGTGGGTGTCTGGCGTGCGCATTAGATTAGCCAATAGTCTCAGGCCTCCAAAATAAGCAGAAGGGATAAGCATGGCGCTTACTGACCAGTCCACCCGTATCCGCACCGGCGAAGAACTCGATGCCAGCCTGATCGACCCCTACCTCAAGGCTCACATTCCGGGCTTGAGTGGTTTGCCGCAGATCAGCCAGTTTCCAGGCGGTGCGTCGAACCTCACCTACTTGCTGGAATACCCCGAACAGGAGTGTGTGCTGCGTCGGCCGCCCTTTGGCCACAAGGCCAAGTCCGCCCACGACATGGGCCGCGAATTTCGCATCCTCAATCAACTTCGGGATGGTTTTCCGTACTGCCCCAAAGCCTACGTGCACTGCACTGACGAATCAGTGATCGGTGCCGAGTTCTATGTGATGGAGCGGGTCAAGGGGATCATCCTGCGCGCTGAACTGCCGCCGGAACTGGGTCTGGATTCGGCGGCAATCGAAACGCTGTGCAAGAATTTCATCGACAAATTCGTTGAACTGCACCGGGTCGACTACAACGCCTATGGCCTGGGCGACCTTGGCAAGCCCGAAGGTTATGTCGCGCGGCAAATTAAAGGCTGGAGCGATCGTTACGAGAAAGCACTGACGCCGGACGCTCCGAAGTGGGAACGGGTCAAAACCTGGCTCAACGACAAGATGCCGGCCGATCACCCGACCTCCAGCATCGTCCACAACGATTACCGCTTCGACAACGTGATCCTCGACCCGAACAACCCGATGGACATCATCGGTGTGCTCGACTGGGAACTGACGACCCTCGGCGACCCGTTGATGGACCTGGGCAACACCCTCGCCTACTGGATCGAAGCCGACGACCCGGCACCGGTGCAACTGATGCGCCGCCAACCGAGCCACGCGCCGGGCATGCTGACCCGCCGCGAGTTCGTCGACTACTACGCCGAGCGTTCAGGCATCCAGATCGACAACTTCGACTTCTACTACACCTACGGCCTGTTCCGCTTGGCCGGCATCGTGCAGCAGATCTACTACCGCTTCTTCCATGGTCAGACCCAGGACAAACGCTTCGCGCAGTTCATTCACATGAACAAACTGCTGGAGCAGATGAGCCTGCAAGTCATTTCCAAATCCAGCCTCTGATCGCCCGGCTCTGATTACCTTCCCTGGCCCCAACAACACGGAAAAACCATGTCCAAGACTCAGTTGTTCGACCTCGACGGCAAAATCGCATTCGTATCCGGCGCCAGCCGCGGCATCGGTGAAGCCATCGCCAAACTGCTGGCCCAGCAAGGCGCCCATGTGATCGTCTCGAGCCGCAAACTCGACGGCTGCCAGCACGTGGCTGACGCGATCATCGCTGCCGGCGGCAAAGCCACTGCCGTGGCTTGCCACATCGGTGAAATGGATCAGATCAGCCAGGTCTTCGCCGGCATCCGCGAACAATTCGGGCGTCTGGACATTCTGGTCAACAACGCGGCGACCAACCCGCAGTTCTGCAACGTACTGGACACCGACCTCAGCGCCTTCCAGAAAACCGTCGACGTGAACATCCGCGGCTACTTCTTCATGTCGGTAGAAGCCGGCAAGCTGATGCGCGAAAACGGCGGCGGCAGCATCATCAACGTCGCCTCGATCAACGGCATCTCGCCGGGGATCTTCCAGGGCATCTACTCGGTGACCAAAGCGGCGGTCATCAACATGACCAAAGTGTTCGCCAAGGAATGCGCGCAGTTCGGCATTCGCTGCAATGCGCTGCTGCCGGGTCTGACCGACACCAAATTTGCTTCGGCGCTGGTGAAAAACGAGGCTATTTTGAACACCGCGTTGCAACAGATTCCGCTCAAGCGTGTGGCGGACCCGAGTGAAATGGCGGGAGCGGTGTTGTATCTGGCCAGTGATGCGTCGAGTTACACCACGGGGGTTTCGTTGAATGTGGATGGTGGGTTTTTGTCCTGATCCGATGTACCGGATGTACAACAGGCAGCCTTAGGGCTGCCTTCTTTTTTGGCTTCACGAAAAGGAACTTTAATTCCACTATTTGCAAATAAGGAACTTTTATTCCATTAATAGCCCCTCCTGAAAATAAAACCCAAAAGGACCCCGGCTATGCGCGAACTCGGTATCGGACTCATCGGCACAGGTTTCATGGGCCGCGCCCATGCCTTGGCGTTTCGCAACGTCAGTGCGGTTTTCGAACTGCCCCTCAAGCTCAAACTCGCCGCCCTGGCCGATGCTGATCCGCTGCGTGCCCGCCACTGCGCCGATGCCTGGGGTTTCGACACCGGTCACAGCGACTGGCAGCAACTGATCGATGACCCCAAGGTCAATCTGATCGCCATCACCACGCCCAATCACCTGCACTACCCCATGGCCATGGCCGCCCTCGCCGCCGGCAAACCGGTGTATTGCGAAAAGCCGTTGGCGGTGAATCTGCAACAGGCCGACGCCATGCGTCTGGCGGCCAAAGCCGCAGGCGTGGTGACGCGGGTGGGTTACAACTATCAGCACAATCCGATGATCGCGCTCGCCCGGCAGCTGATTGAAAACGGCGACGTGGGTCAGATCATCAGTTTCCAGGGTGAATTCAGCGAGGACTTCATGGCCGATCCCGCGTCACCCTGGTCGTGGCGTTGCGATGCCGATCATGCCGGTGGTGCACTGGCCGATCTGGGCAGTCACTTGTTGGCCATGGCCCGCTATCTGGTGGGCGATGTCGAAGCCGTAAGCGCCGACACCCAGACCGTACACCGGCAACGTCCCGCCACGGCCGGCAGCCCGGAACAACGCAGTATCGCGGTCGACGATCAGGTCCACGCCTTATTGCGGTTTGCGAATGGCGCCCGGGGCACGTTCAGCAGCAGTTGGCTCAAGCACGGCTACAAGAATCACCTGAGTTTTGAAATCAGCGGCACCCGAGGGACGTTGGTATTCGATCAGGAACGCCTGAATGAACTGCGTCTGTTTCGTGCCGGTCACGACGGTTTCCAGCGTTTGCTGGCAGGACCGAGTCTGCCCGGCTATGCGGCGTTCAGCCCGGCGGCAGGACATCAGTTGGGTTACAACGAACTCAAGACGCTCGAAGTTCATGATCTGGTGATGGCGTTGGCCGGGGTCGGCCAGGGCGGAACGGACTTCGAGCAAGCGTGGGAAGTCGAACGCCTGGCGACGGCCATTCGACTGGCAGCACAGGAATCGCGGTGGGTCAGGATCGAGGAGGTCTGAGCGAAACGCGCAGACACCTGCCAGCAGCACGGCGCCGCTGGCGGTTCAACGTGAACAGATGGACGCTTACTGAGTCACGCAACGAGTAAGCGTCGTTTGCCGGGTCACCTGCCCTTCAGCCCTCATCTCGCCTTGCACTTCAGTGTTTTCAGTGGTTTGGCAAGTGCGCACAGGGGCTGGAGGCGGCGCCGCGGGAGGTGGCGGTGGAGGACTCGCACAACCGCCCAGAATCGCTATCCAGAGTGCGAACGACAACGTTGCAAAAATGCGTTTCCCAAGACTTTTCATCGGTTGATCCGCGGTAAGTGATCGACATATTTGCGCGACCTAACTGCTTTACCGCGAACCCGCGGACCGGTCACAGAAAAATACTCTCGTATTCTTTATACGACCGCCGGCAAAACCCGAGAGTTCCTAGGACGTCTCGCGACGATTCAAGGTGTTGCTTTCAAGTTCATAACGCAGCTCTTCGATCAACGCTGCCACCGCCTCCGGCGTTCTGAGGTTGGCCACGCTCAACCCACTGACCACCAGATCCACCTGTCCCGACACCGGATGATAGAGCTTCATCGTCAAAGAATGATCACCCGTCACATTGCACTCACAGGCCAACGGCGAAAAGCTCCGCTCCAGTTCCATCCGCAATTGCGCCACATACGTCATCCCGCGGTTCCTGTCGCTGTTTTGAAAGGGAGGCGATACCCGAAGACCTGTATCGCACCCTGACAGCCTAAGAACTGCCGCGCCCGGCCAGAACATGAATTTGCACCCCCTTGAGTAGTGCATTTGCACCTAACGCTGGGCCTTGGGCCGCCACTCGCTGGAGAACAAACCGCGCTCGCGAGCCCAAACAATCGCCTCGCTACGACTGTGAACGTCGAGCTTGGAATACACCGTCGACACATGGTTGCGCACCGTGTTCGGCGCGAGCTTGAGCCGCGCGGCGATTTCCTTGTCGGCCAGGCCTTCGCAGATCAAGCCGAGCACCTCGCGCTCACGAACGCTCAGGTCGGTGAAAGACACGCTAAGCAACTGCGGCGAATTGACGTTTTTCACGTTAGCGAGCTTCTCGATGAGCGTGCGGCTGAACCAGGAGGCGTCTTTCATCACCTCTTCGATCGCCGACACCAACTCCAGCTCCGTACGCTTACGTTCGGTGATGTCCATAAACACCAGCAGGTAGCAGGGACTGTCCTGAATGTTCACGGTGTCGGCCGATACCGCACAGTCGATCAGCCCGGCGCCTTTCTTGCGTACCCGAACATCAACACGATCCACGCTTCCGGTTTTTTCCAGCGCCGCAAACAGGCGCGAGCGAACGCCTGTGTCATCGACAAAATCGATCTGCGTCACCGATTTTCCAAGCATTTCTTCACGGCGATACGCCAGCGTATCGAGGAAGGCTTCATTGACGTCCATCACCACCTGATCGCCGGCGTTGCACACCAGGATCGGCACCGGTGTCAGTCGAAATGCCTTGGCGAAGCGTTCCTCGCTCTGGCGCAGGGCGACTTCGGCCTTATGCCGACGCTCGATATCGACGAAGGAAAACAGCATGCAGGCTTCGTCGTTCAGCTCAAGGGGCTGACCAGCGACGATCACCTGCTTGCTGCCACCGTCGTGTAACTGCAACTGAGCCTGCATCTGCGCAATGGTTGCCCCTTCACGCAAACGCTGCTTGGCCAGGTCTTTGTTTTCCACACCCTCCAGTACGTCCAGTTCATAGGTCGTACGGCCGATCACCTGATCACGGGCATAGCCGGTCATCTCCAGGAAGCCCGGGTTGACTTTGATGTAGCGAAAATCGCTGAGGCGACAGATCACCGCCGGGGCCGGGTTGGCATTGAAGGTTTTTTCGAAACGCTGTTCGGCGCCGGCCCACTCGGTGACATCGTTCATGATCAGCACCAGCGACTCTGGCTCACCAGCACTGTCGGCCAACACCCTGCTACGCACGCTGTGGACCCAGGTGCGCGATTCGTCGTCCGCCGGTGTCACCTCAACCAACACATCACTGAAGGTTTCGCCTCGGGCGACGCGGCTGATCGGATAATTGTCGGCCTGAACCGGATGATTATTGCGATAACGCAAGGCGAAGCGCTTGGTGTACTCCTTGGCATTCGCCCCCAGTTCGCTGAGTTGCCCGACGCCGTGCATGGCCAACGCGGCGTCATTGGCCCAGAGAAGGGTCTGGTCGAGCTCCAGCAGAATCACCCCATCGGACAGGCCGGCGATAATCTGCTGCAACTGACGGCGATTGGTTTCGGTGGTCAGGACGTCCTGGCTCATTGGCTCTCCACGCGTACGGCGGCGCCTTCATGCGCCGCCCTGTGAAGCTTACGACCGCGGGGGGGTTGGATAGTTGTTGTAAACAGCCCTCGATTTGTAAGCCGAGCGCAGCAGATCGATGCAGTGACGGGAGCACGCCGTGTTCAGCCAGGCGGCCAGACGACCAAGCGGCCCAGCCGTTCGCTGGTGACGCGGACAAAGGCTTTTATCTTTGGTCGTACTACCTTCTCGCTGCGGCTGGCCTAGGCTCAAGTCAAAGAGTGATTTAATGCTGTCCCTTTACTGCCTGGAGAGTTGCCATGATGCTGGATACGCTGCACTTCACGCCTTGGTCTGCGTTGGCAGGCGGTGCGTTGATCGGCTTGGCGGCGAGCGTGATGGTCGTGGCCAATGGACGGGTTGCCGGGATTAGCGGATTACTCGGCAGTCTGCTAGCGCCAGGTGATTCGGGGAGAGGCGAAAAAGCCATATTCATCCTCGGACTGCTGGCGGCCCCCCTGTTGTGGGCGCTGTTTCAGGTGTGGCCAACCATTGAATTCAAGACCGGTACCGTGGGGCTGATCGTCGCCGGATTGTGTGTCGGGATCGGCACCCGCTATGGCGCTGGTTGCACCAGTGGCCACGGGGTGTGCGGTATTTCGCGGCTTTCACCACGCTCCATCGTCGCGACGCTGAGCTTCATGTGCGCGGGCTTTGTGACTGTGTTTGTCCTACGCCATCTGCTGGGGGTTTGAACATGAAAAAACTCACGGCTTTCCTTGCTGGCCTGTTGTTCGGCATCGGCCTGCTGTTGGCCGGCATGGCCAACCCGGCCAAAGTGCTGGGGTTTCTCGATATAACCGGTGTGTGGGACCCCTCTTTGGGGTTGGTCATGATCGGGGCGATTGCCGTGGCCTGGGTGCCGTTTCACTGGGCCATGAAACAATCCACGTCGTTGCTGGGGGCGCCAATGCAATTGCCGGTCAGTCGAGAACTCGATCGACGCTTGATCGGTGGCAGCCTGCTGTTCGGGGTCGGTTGGGGCATTGCGGGGATCTGCCCCGGGCCGGCGCTGGTGCTGTTGCCGACGGGGCATTGGCAGGCGTGGGTGTTTGCCATCGCTATGCTGACGGGGATGTTGATATTCAGCATGTTGCAAGCGCGTCGTTAATTCACCTCGCCAGGTCAATGTCTAGAGGTCGTAGTCTTCGGCGACGCTGTCATTGTCGAAGGCTACGATTTTTTGCGTTTCAAGCCGCCAATTATCCGTTGGCAATCGCCGCCGATGCCGCCAGCATCGCCCGCAACAACACCGCACACCCGGCCGCCAGATCATCCGGCGCGGCGTTTTCGATTTCGTTGTGGCTGATGCCGCCTTCGCACGGTACGAAGATCATTCCCGCCGGGCCGAGTTCGGCGAGGAAGATTGCGTCGTGCCCTGCTCCGCTAACGATGTCCATGTTCGACAGACCCAGGCCTTGGGCGGCGCCGCGTACCGCCTCCACGCAGCTTTTGTCGAAGTACAGCGGCGGGAAGTCAGCGGTGGGTGTCAGTTCGAAGGTCAGGCCGTGCTCCTCGCAGGTGGTTTCGATGACATCGCGCACTTCGGCGATCATCGAGTCCAGCCGCGCCGGTTCCAGATGACGCAAGTCCAGGGTCATGCGCACTTCGCCGGGGATGACGTTGCGTGAGCCGGGATAGGCTTGCAGGCAGCCGACCGTGCCGCAGGCGTGGGGTTGATGAGCGAGCGCGGCGCGGTTGACGGCCCCGACGATCACCGAAGCGCCGACCAGGGCGTCCTTGCGCAGGTGCATCGGCGTCGGGCCGGCATGGGCTTCGACGCCCCGCAGTTTCAGGTCGAACCACTTCTGACCGAGGGCGCCCATCACCACGCCGATGGTTTTGCGTTCGTCTTCGAGGATCGGGCCTTGTTCGATATGGGCCTCGAAATAGGCGCCGACGGCATGGCCGCTGACCTTGCGCTCGCCGGCATAACCAATGGCGTTCAAGGCTTCACCCACGGTAACGCCTTCGGCATCGACCTTGGCCAGGGTTTCTTCAAGGGTGAATTTTTCTGCAAATACGCCGGAGCCCATCATGCACGGAGCAAAGCGTGAGCCTTCCTCGTTGGTCCAGACCACGACTTCCAGCGGTGCTTCGGTTTCCACGCCCAGGTCATTGAGGGTGCGCAGCACTTCGACGCCTGCCAGTACGCCGAAGCAGCCGTCGAACTTGCCGCCGGTGGGTTGGGTGTCGATGTGGCTGCCGGTCATCACCGGTGGCAGGTTCGGGTTGCGGCCTGGGCGGCGGGCGAAGATGTTGCCGACAGCGTCGATGCTGACGGTGCAACCGGCCTCCTCGCACCAGTTGACGAAAATGTCGCGGGCCTGGCGGTCGAGGTCGGTCAGGGCCAGGCGACAGACGCCGCCCTTGACCGTGGCGCCGAGCTTGGCCAGGTCCATGAGCGACTGCCACAAGCGATCGCGGTTGATGTGCTGATGGGTGGACTGCAGAACGTCTACGGCAGCGTTCATGATGATCTCCTCAGGCAGTTCTTATGAATTTTTTCAGGCAATGCATCGATGAAATTGAGGCCGTCACACCGCAGTTTTCGCGATTGATGGGCTGGGGCGCATTGAGCACAACCCGTAATAAATCAGCCCGCCAAGTGCCGAGCCGGTAAACCAGCCGTAGCTGTAGAACCAGCTGAATGCATCATTCCCGAGCGACAGCAGCGTCAGCACCACCGGCACTCCAAAGGCAACAAACCCAAACCAGTTCCACGCGGGGTAAACGTCATCGCGATAGAGGCCGGCCAAGTCCAGTTGCTGTTTTTTGATCAGGAAATAGTCCACTACCATGATTCCGGCAATCGGGCCCAATAGGCTCGAATAGCCTAGTAGCCAGTTGGAATACACCGTATCCAGACTTACGTCCGAGACAATCAAACCGAGCTTCTTCAACAGTTCATGGGCCATGAGCGCCAAGCCGACCAAGCCAGTGAGCATCACCGCTTTGGTGCGGTTGATGACCTTGGGCGCGACGTTCTGGAAATCGTTGGTCGGCGAAACGATGTTGGCCGCTGTGTTGGTCGACAGCGTGGCGATGATGATCAGCGCCATGGCCAGTGCGACCCAGGCCGGGCTCTGGATATGACCAATCAAGGTAACCGGATCGGAGACGGTGACGCCCACCAGTTTTACCGAGGCGGCCGTCATCACCACGCCAAGGGAAGCAAACAGAAACATCGTCAGGGGCAAGCCGATAATCTGCCCGATGATCTGATCCTTCTGGCTTTTCGCATAGCGGCTGAAATCCGGAATGTTCAGGGACAAGGTGGCCCAGAACCCGACCATGGCGGTCAGCCCGGCCGCAAAGTAACTGACCACGCTCGCGCCTTCCGGACGTTTGGCCGGGATCGCCAGCAACTCGGTCATCGACACGTTCGGCATCGCCCATACCAGCAGCCCCACGCCCACCAGCACCAACAACGGTGCAGAGAGGGTTTCGAGCCATTTGATCGAGTCCGCGCCGCGAATCACCACCCACAGGTTCAAGGCCCAGAACACCATGAACCCGATCACTTCACCGGTACCCCGAGGGATTTCCAACCCTCGAACACCGAGCCCAGAAACAGGTGAATGGCCAGTCCGCCAAACATCGTCTGAATGCCGAACCAGCCACACGCCACCAGCGCCCGGATCAGGCAGGGAATGTTCGAACCGAGGATGCCGAAGGACGAACGCAACAACACGGGAAACGGAATGCCGTACTTGGTACCGGGAAAGGCGTTCAGGGTCAGCGGGATCAGTACGATGATGTTGGCGAACAGAATCGCCAGCAGCGCTTCACCGACGCTCAGGCCGAAATACACGGTGAGCACGCCGCCGAGGGTGTAGGTCGGCACGCAGATCGCCATGCCGACCCACAATGCGGTGATGTGCCATTTGTTCCAGGTTCGTTCGTGCACCTTCGTCGGTGCCATGTCGTGGTTATAACGAGGGCTGTCGAGGACGTCGGTGCCGGCTTCGAGCTCAAACAAGCCGTCGCGCTCGGTCACTTGCGATGTGATCTGTTGCATGGCCGCTCCACTGTTCTTTGAATTATTTTTTGCTCATCAGAGGCTGGCGGCATCAACAAACGTGCCGGGCACCCCCTTTGCGCATCGGGCAGTTCCATAAAAATCTTGTAACCAACTGATGTTTATCAGTTTTATTTATACAGCCGATGAGTCACCGGTTACTTGCTTGTTCACTCAGGCCAAATGCCAGGCAAGTTGTCCGAACCGTCAGGACTCAATCTGGTGCATGCCACTTTTTCTCAACATAACGCATCAACCATAGACCATCCTCAAGCGGCTGATTTCACATAAGAAATCTCGTCTATTTTTACAACCTGTCAAGTGCGTCAAAATGGTGAGAGGCCTCACCATTTTGGTGAGTATCAGTTTTAATCGTTAATTATCAATTACTTAAAACAAATATAAGCTTATAAAAAATATTCTTGCTCAATCCTTAAACTCAGACTAGCGTTTATTCCTGACAGTGCTGACAGGATTACACCTGTTTGCGTCAGCTTCATATAAAACATTTAGAACCGGCACAAGTCGGTCATTGCCTGCGAGGAACTCGGAATGTCTCTGTTGATCCGTGGCGCCACCGTTATTACCCATGATGAAAGTTATCGCGCCGACGTCTATTGCGCCGACGGCGTGATCAAAGCCATCGGCGAAAATCTTGATGTTCCGGCGGGTGCCGAAGTGCTCGACGGCAGCGGCCAATACCTGATGCCCGGCGGCATCGATCCGCACACGCACATGCAACTGCCCTTCATGGGCACGGTGGCCAGTGAAGACTTCTTCAGCGGGACTGCGGCAGGACTTGCCGGTGGCACGACGTCAATCATCGACTTTGTGATTCCCAACCCGCAGCAATCCTTGATGGAAGCCTTTCATCAGTGGCGCGGTTGGGCCGAGAAATCGGCGTCGGATTACGGTTTCCACGTCGCGATTACCTGGTGGAGCGAACAGGTCCGCGAGGAGATGGCCGAGCTGGTCAGCCAGCACGGGGTCAACAGCTTCAAGCACTTCATGGCCTACAAGAACGCGATCATGGCCGCCGACGACACCCTGGTAGCGAGTTTCGAGCGCTGCCTGGAGTTGGGCGCAGTGCCGACCGTGCATGCGGAAAACGGCGATCTGGTCTATCACCTGCAACGCAAGTTGATGGCCCAAGGCATGACCGGCCCTGAAGCGCATCCGTTGTCGCGCCCTTCGCAGGTGGAAGGTGAAGCGGCCAGTCGGGCGATCCGCATCGCCGAAACCCTGGGCACGCCGCTGTACCTGGTGCACGTCTCGACCAAGGAAGCCCTTGATGAAATCACCTACGCCCGCAGCAAGGGCCAACAAGTCTACGGCGAGGTCCTGGCCGGGCATCTGCTGCTGGACGACAGCGTCTACCAACACCCGGACTGGCAGACCGCCGCCGGTTACGTGATGAGCCCGCCCTTCCGTCCGCGCGGCCATCAAGAAGCCCTGTGGCACGGCCTGCAATCGGGCAATCTGCACACCACCGCCACCGACCATTGCTGCTTCTGCGCCGAACAAAAAGCGGCTGGCCGTGACGACTTCAGCAAAATCCCCAACGGCACAGCCGGTATCGAAGACCGCATGGCGGTGCTCTGGGATGAAGGGGTGAACACTGGGCGCTTGTCGATGCAGCACTTCGTGGCGCTCACCTCCACCAACACCGCAAAAATCTTCAACCTTTACCCGCGAAAAGGGGCGATTCGCGTCGGTGCGGACGCGGATCTGGTGCTGTGGGATCCGCAAGGTACGCGGACGATTTCGGCGAAGACTCACCATCAGCAAGTGGACTTCAACATCTTCGAAGGCAAGACCGTGCGCGGTGTGCCGAGCCACACCGTCAGCCAGGGCCGGGTGGTATGGGCCGAGGGTGATTTGCGGGCCGAGCGTGGTGCCGGGCGGTATATCGAGCGGCCGGCGTATCCGGCGGTGTTTGATTTGCTGAGCAAGCGGGCTGAGATGAACAAGCCTGTTGCCGTGAAACGCTGACGCCGTACACCCGATCGTACCCACGCTCTGCCCATCAGAGGCAGCACCTCAAAAACCGTGAGGCCAACACCGTGATCAAGACCCTGAATCACCTCCCGCATCCGCACGAAAATGCGGCCGCCCTAGCCGGCCATTTCACCGATCTGGCGCCACCGCTCAACGACCGTCAGGCCCATCTGGAAGCCTCGCGTTGCCTGTACTGCTACGACGCGCCGTGCGTGAATGCCTGCCCGAGCGAGATCGACATTCCGTCGTTCATCCGCAATATCCATCAGGAAAACGTTCAGGGCGCCGCGCAAAAAATCCTCTCGGCGAACATCCTCGGCGGCAGTTGCGCCCGGGTGTGCCCAACGGAAGTGCTTTGCCAGCAAGCCTGTGTGCGCAACAACGACCATGAATGCGCACCCGTGCTGATCGGCCTGTTGCAGCGTTACGCCGTAGACAACGCACACTTCAGCGAGCACCCCTTCACCCGTGCGGCATCAACCGGCAAGCGCATCGCCGTGGTTGGCGCCGGCCCGGCCGGTTTGTCCTGTGCTCACCGCAGTGCCATGCATGGTCATGACGTGGTGATTTTCGAGGCCCGGGAAAAGGCTGGAGGCCTCAACGAGTACGGGATCGCCAAGTACAAACTGGTGGACGACTACGCGCAGAAGGAGCTTGAGTTTCTATTGGAAATCGGCGGGATCGACCTCCGCCACGGGCAAAAACTTGGAGAAAACCTGACCTTAAGCGAGCTGCATCAGCAATTCGATGCGGTGTTCCTCGGTCTCGGCTTGAACGCCAGTAAACAACTGGGACTGGCCCACGAAGAAGCGCCCGGCCTGCTCGCCGCCACCGACTACATCCGCGAACTGCGCCAGGCCGATGACCTGACGCAACTGCCGCTGGCCGATCACTGCATCGTCCTCGGCGCCGGCAACACCGCCATCGACATGGCCGTGCAAATGGCTCGCCTCGGGGCGCGTGATGTGAATCTGGTGTACCGCCGCGGTCTCGATGAAATGGGCGCGACAGGTCACGAACAGGACATCGCCAAAGCCAATCAGGTGCGGCTGCTGACCTGGGCCCAACCTGAAGAAGTGCTACTCAATGATCAAGGCCAAGTACGCGGCATGCGCTTCGCCCGTACATGCTTAGTCGAAGGTCGCCTGAAAACCACCGGCGACACCTTCGAACTGGCCGCTGATGCGATCTTCAAAGCCATCGGCCAGGCCTTCGACGCCAGCGCCCTCGCCGATCCGCTGGCCCGTGAACTCGAGCGCCAGGGTGAGCGGATTCAAGTGGACGAAAACCTGCGCACCAGCATCCCCGGCGTGTACGCCGGCGGCGACTGCACCAGTCTCGATCAGGACCTCACCGTGCAAGCCGTGCAGCACGGTAAACGGGCCGCCGAGGCCATCAACGCCCAACTCATGCTCAACGTGGAGGCTGCGTAAATGGCCGATCTCTCGATTGTCTTCGCTGGCATCAAAGCCCCCAATCCGTTCTGGCTCGCCTCCGCGCCACCCACCGACAAGGCCTACAACGTGGTTCGCGCCTTCGAGGCCGGCTGGGGAGGCGTGGTCTGGAAAACCCTGGGTGAAGACCCGGCGGCGGTCAACGTATCGTCGCGTTACTCGGCGCACTTCGGTGCCAACCGCGAAGTGGTGGGCTTCAACAACATCGAGCTGATCACCGATCGTTCGCTGGAAATCAATCTGCGGGAAATCACTCAGGTCAAAAAGGACTGGCCGGACCGTGCACTGATTGTGTCGCTGATGGTGCCCTGCGTCGAAGAATCCTGGAAATACATCCTGCCGCTGGTGGAAGCCACCGGCGCCGACGGCATCGAACTGAACTTCGGTTGCCCGCATGGGATGCCGGAGCGCGGCATGGGCGCGGCGGTCGGCCAGGTGCCGGAGTACGTCGAGCAGGTTACCCGTTGGTGCAAGACGTACTGCTCGCTGCCGGTGATCGTCAAGCTCACGCCGAATATCACCGACATTCGCGTCGCCGCCCGCGCGGCCCATCGTGGGGGTGCGGATGCGGTGTCGCTGATCAACACGATCAACTCGATCACCAGCGTCAACCTGGAGCGCATGGTCGCCAATCCCGCCGTGGGTAGCCAAAGCACGCACGGCGGTTATTGCGGTTCGGCGGTGAAGCCGATCGCACTGAACATGGTCGCCGAAATCGCCCGCGACCCACAGACACAAGGCCTGCCGATCTGCGGCATTGGCGGCATCAGCAGCTGGCGCGACGCGGCGGAGTTCATTGCGCTGGGCAGCGGCTCGGTGCAGGTGTGCACGGCGGCGATGCTGCATGGTTTCCGGATTGTCGAGGAAATGAAGGACGGGTTGTCACGCTGGATGGACAGTCAGGGCTACGCCAGCGTGTCAGAGTTTTCCGGGCGTGCGGTAGGCAACACCACGGACTGGAAGTACCTGGACATTAACTATCAGGTGATTGCCAAGATTGACCAGGAGGCGTGCATTGGTTGCGGTCGCTGCCACATTGCTTGCGAAGACACATCTCACCAAGCGGTTGCCAGCCTTAAGCAGGCGGACGGGACGCACAAATATGAAGTGATTGATGATGAGTGCGTGGGGTGCAATCTGTGTCAGATCACCTGCCCGGTGCAGGATTGTATTGAGATGGTGCCGATGGATACGGGCAAGCCGTTTCTGGATTGGAATCATGATCCGAGAAACCCGTATCACGTCGCTACCTGACTGATTGACTGATCGTTCCCACTGCGCGTGGGAACGATCGAATTAGGGCTCCAACCCGATCCCCCGCAAGATCACACTCGTCACCGTCTGCACCGCCCGCTCAAACTGCATGTCCGACAACGGTTGATGATCATTCAGAATACTCACCTGATGATCAAAGTCGGCGTAGTGCTGGGTCGACGCCCAGATCATGTACAGCAGGCTCGAAGGTTCCACCGGCAGGATGCGTTTGTCATCCACCCACTGGCGAATTTTCGCTTCTTTCATCTTGGCCCAGTCGTACAGACTCACGTCCAGCTTCTCACCGAGGGTCGGTGCTCCATGGATGATTTCGTTGGCCCAGACTTTTGAGCCATAAGGCCGGCTGCGGGAGTGGTTCATCTTGGCGCGTATGTAACTGCTGAGTACCACGCGCGGGTCGTCGAACATCTCGAAGCACAGGGCGTCCTGTTTCCACACTTCCAGCAAACCCAACAGCACGGCGCTGTACAGCTCACTCTTGGTGCTGAAGTAGTAATGCAGGTTGGAGCGCGGCAGTTGCACTTCGGCGGCGATGTCGGCCATGGCGGTGCTGCCATAACCTTTTTCGGCGAAAACCTTTTCGGCCCCCAACAGAATTTTCTCGACGTTACTGCGACGAATCTCGATCTTGTGATTGCCCATGAGGGCTCCCTGACAACAGCGTTGCTCAAGACTAGCATCCGCTCTACCTCGCGGCGACAAGGGAAAACGAAACGTCGTACACCCTGCGTCTCGCAGGTAAACTGAGCGCCTTTTCGAACCCGCCTCAGAGGTCTTCCACGATGCTGCTCAAGAAAACCCTGGCCACCGGCGCCCTGCTCGGCTCGCTGTTCGCCGCTTCATCGGTGTTTGCCCACCCCCATCTGAAAGACCAGACCCCAGCCGCCGACAGCACGGTGAGCGCGCCGTCGGAACTGCGCCTGGTGTTTTCCGAAGGCGTTGAAGCGACCTTTTCCAAGGTCACGATCAGCAAAGTCGGCAGCAACGTACCGGTGAAGAGCCTCGCCACCGAAGGCCGCGACAAGAAAACCCTGATCGTAACCCCGGCCTCACCGTTGACAGCGGGTGCTTACAAAGTCGAATGGCACGCGGTGTCGGTCGACACCCACAAAAGTGAAGGCGCCTATAGCTTCAACGTTGGCCAGTAATTCATGACGAGCGCAATGTTGCTTTGCCGCTTTGTGCATTTCACCGTCGTGCTGATGTTGTTCGGGGCATGGGTCTTCAGGCCGCTGCTGCTCAATGGCGACGCTGGACATCTGGATCAGCGACTGACAAAAACAAGCCGCTGGCTGGCGGCGGTGGCGTTGGTCACTGGCGTTAGCTGGTTGCTGTTGATCACCGCCAGCATGGCCGGTTCGTGGGACGCCGCATTCGATCCATCGACCCTGGAACGGGTGCTGGACAAGACGTTGTTCGGGCAGGTCTGGCGCTGGCACTTGCTGCTCAATGCGTTGTTGGTAGCGCTGCTGCTGACGCCCTTGCGTTCAAACCTGCCCCTGCGAATCGGCCTCGCCAGCCTGCTGCTGGCCACCCTCGCCCCGGTCGGCCACGGTGCCATGCTCGACGGCCTCAACGGCCAATTGCTGATCCTCAATCAAATCATTCACCTGAGCTGCGTCGGCGCCTGGCTCGGTGGCTTGATGTTGTTGGTGATGATCCTGCAGCAACCGCAAGAGCATTCCATCAAAGTGACATTGCAACGTTTCAGCGGCGTTGGTTACGTATTGGTGGCGGGGTTGGTGATGACCGGATTGATCAACGTGCGGGTACTCACTGGGCAATTCTGGCCGACGCCGTTACTGTCCGGGTTTGCGCTGATTCTGTTGATCAAGGTTGTGCTGGTCGCCACGATGCTGGGGCTGGCGCTGTTCAATCGGCTGCGGATCAACAACTGCGAGCAACGTCTGAGCACATTGCGCGCCAGTGTGGTGCTGGAGTGGCTGCTGGGTATGGGCGCAGTGGCCGCCGTCTCGTTGCTGGGCACCTTGCCTCCGATGATCGCGGGCTGAGACCGGGTTCAATCGCAAAGTCACCGTACAACCTCTGATTGACATTCCCCGTTCCACGCTGAGCCTGATCGGTTGCAGCAGCCTGGTCCTCGTCCTGCCCATGACCAGTCATGCCGAAGGAGTGGACGCAAAGCTTCATCCTCGACGCCAAATCCGGGTTCACCCACGGCTCCGTCGGTTTCGGCATGGATGTGCCGGGCCCGTACTCGGAACAACTCGACGGAGGCAAAGGCACGCGCGGTACTACGTTGCTGCCGATTCATGATGACGCGCTCTCTGCCGCAAACCTTCCGTGGCGGTCAGATAACGTCCTCCGAAATCAGCGGCCTGACGCTCTACGGTGGCCAGTTCCGCGCCAACAGCCCGCGTAACGATACGAGCATGGATGACATGTTCATGAACGGCAAAACCGCCTTCACCTCCGACCGTTTCAACTTTGGCGGCAGTGAATATGCGTTCAACGACAAGCGCACCCAGGTCGGCGTCTGGTACGCGCAACTCAGCGACATTTATCAGCAGCAGTATTTCAACCTGAGCCACAGCCAGCCCATCGGCGACTGGACCCTCGGCGCCCTCCTTGGCTACTTCATCGGCAAGGAAAGGTCCTGGCAGTTGCGCCACGACTACAATTTTGTGGCGCTCGGCATTCCCGGCCTGACAATGATGAACCGTTACATCAGCGGCGATAACCGCCACAAATATTGTCAGATCCTCCACCTCAAGCAGAAGCTGGATCTGAGCCTGCACTACCACCCGCTGAAACCACCTCGAGCTTATGCCCTGAGCAACATATAACCCGCCACTACCATGCAAACACTGGCGAATCCCAGTTGCAACCCACGGGCTGGTACGTGGGAAGACATCCGTCGGCCAATCAGCATCCCGACAATGCTCGCGACGATGAACGCGGCGCCGGTGGCGTTGATGGACACTCCCGCATGGAGCGCGCCGATGACACCTGTCAACGAGATCAGACTGATCACCATCAAGGAAGTGGCGACGATTCCGCGCATCTGCACATCCGTCAGCTGCTTGAACGCCGGGACGATCAGGAAGCCGCCGCCCACCCCGAGCAACCCGGAGACCACTCCGGTCACCGCGCCCAGTGCCGCGAGGGTCGCGGTGCATTTGGCGGTCCAGGAAAAGCGCCCGGTCTGCTGATCGAGCATGCAGTTTTTCTGGCCCCAGTTGGCATGCCCGTGGTCGCTTGGACCTTCGTCCTGGCGCTCACGACGCAGCATCCGCCAGGCCACCATGACCATCAGCAGGCTGAACAGAATCATCAGGATTTTTTCCGGCAACTGATGGGCGAAGTAGATGCCGATCGGCGAAAAAATCGCCCCCAGCAGGGCAATCAGCAACGCGGCGCGGTAGCGCACCAGCCCATGGCGCAACCCGTCAATGGCACCGACCGCCGCCGCACTACCTACCGCGAACAGTGCAACCGGCGCGGCTTGCGTCATGGTCCAACCCAACCCCAATACCAGCGCCGGCACCGCAAGAATGCCGCCACCGGCCCCGGTCAAACCGAGTACCAACCCCATCACCACGCCAAAGAAACTTGCCAGCAACATAAAAACACTCGTGACCTGAAAAAAAACCGGGAGCGCCCGGTATCGATGACTGACAGGATAGAGCCCGCACAGCTTTTTTCATTAATTGAATTGATGCGGGCTGGTCAGCGCGGGGGAAATGAAACTACCCTCATGACTTGTCCAGACAGAAACGGCCACCATGCCCGCCTTGATTGAAGCTTTTTTAGACCCTGCCTCGTCGACCTTCAGCTACGTGATCTACGAAAACGATGGCAGCCAATGCGCAATTGTCGACCCGGTGCTCGACTACGACCCCGCTGCTGGGCGAACCGCCACCACCCAGGCCGACAAGATCATCGCCTTCGTTCGCCAACACCAACTGCAGGTGCAATGGCTGCTGGAAACCCACGCCCATGCCGATCACCTGTCCGCAGCACCGTATCTGCGTCGGGAACTGGGCGCAAAGATTGCGATTGGTCAGTCAATCAGCAAGGTTCAGGCCGTGTTCAAGACCCTGTTCAACCTTGAGCCGGAATTTCGCAGCGACGGTTCACAGTTCGACCATCTGTTCGCGCCAGACGAATCGTTCACGATCGGCAACCTCAAGGCCTCGGCCCTGCATGTTCCCGGCCACACGCCCGCGGACATGGCCTATCTGATCGACAGTGATGTGATGCTGGTGGGCGATACGCTGTTCATGCCGGATGTGGGCACTGCTCGCTGTGATTTTCCCGGTGGCAACGCCAGCCAGATGTTCGCCTCGATTCGCAAACTGCTGGCCTTCCCTGCCGGCGTTCGACTGTATGTCTGCCACGATTACCCGCCCGAGGGCCGCGAACCTCAGTGCATGAGCACAGTGGGTGAGCAGCGCAAAAGCAACATTCACATTCATGACGGCATCGACGAAGCCGCGTTCGTCGCCATGCGCACCCAGCGTGATGCGGGGTTGGGCATGCCGACGCTGTTGCTCCCCGCGATTCAGGTGAATGTGCGGGCGGGGAATTTTCCGCCGGCCGAGGACAATGGCGTGGTGTACCTGAAGATTCCGATCAATAAACTTTAAGATCTTTTGATTTTGCCCTTAGGCGAGAGTCAGCCCATTCGCCGGCAGCGGCAACGCGGTCTTGTAGCGCACCTGTTTGAGCGCAAAGCTCGAACGGATGTTCGCAACCCCCGGCACCTTGGTTAAAAAATCCATCATGAAGCGTTCCAGCGACTGGATGGTCGGCACCAATACGCGAATCAAATAGTCCGGGTCGCCGGCCATCAAATAGCACTCCATCACTTCCGGGCGATCCGAGATCGCTTCCTCGAAATGTTGCAACGCCTCCTCCACCTGTTTCTCCAGGCTGACGTGAATGAACACGTTCACATGCAGCCCCAGCAGCTCAGCATCCAGCAGCGTCACTTGCTCACGAATCAGGCCCAGTTCTTCCATCGCCTTGACCCGATTGAAGCACGGAGTTGGCGACAGGTTGACCGAGCGCGCGAGGTCGGCGTTGGTGATGCGCGCGTTCTCCTGAAGGCTGTTCAAAATGCCGATATCGGTACGATCCAGTTTACGCATGAGACAAAACCACCTGTTTTTTGTGCTTATGAAGATTTTTTATCCTCAAATGATCACCAACGCAACGAAACAGAGATAAATATTCTTCTTGGCCCGGCCTATGATTGTTGTAGGACAAGATTTCTTTTATCAAAGAATGACGGTCAGCTCACTACAAGAAATTCACAAGATCGAGCGTAGAAGCCATGAACCAAGCGTACGAACCGCTGCACCTGCACGTTCCCGAACCATCAGGACGTCCTGGCTGCAAAACCGACTTCTCCTACCTGCGTCTGACCGACGCCGGCACGGTGCGCAAACCCCCAATCGACGTTGAACCGGCCGACACCGCCGACCTGGCCAAAGGCCTGATTCGCGTGCTCGATGACGAGGGCAATGCCCTCGGCCCATGGGCTGAAGGCGTACCCGCCGAGATCCTGCGTAAAGGCATGCGCGCCATGCTCAAGACGCGGATCTATGACAACCGCATGGTGGTCGCCCAGCGTCAGAAAAAGATGTCGTTCTACATGCAGAGCCTTGGCGAAGAAGCCATCGGCAGCGGCCAGGCCCTGGCGCTGAACGTCGATGACATGTGCTTCCCGACGTACCGCCAGCAAAGCATCCTGATGGCGCGCGAAGTGCCGCTGGTGGACCTGATCTGCCAACTGCTGTCCAACGAGCGCGATCCGCTCAAGGGACGTCAGTTGCCGATCATGTATTCGGTCAAAGACTTCGGCTTCTTCACTATTTCCGGCAACCTCGCCACCCAGTTCGTACAGGGCGTGGGTTGGGGCATGGCGTCGGCGATCAAGGGCGACACCAAAATCGCCTCGGCCTGGATCGGCGACGGCGCTACCGCTGAATCCGACTTCCACACCGCCCTCACCTTCGCCCACGTTTACCGTGCGCCAGTGATCCTCAATGTGGTCAATAACCAGTGGGCAATCTCCACGTTCCAGGCGATTGCCGGTGGTGAAGCCACTACGTTTGCCGGTCGTGGCGTCGGTTGCGGCATTGCCTCCCTGCGGGTCGATGGCAACGATTTTGTCGCGGTCTACGCCGCCTCTGCCTGGGCCGCCGAACGCGCCCGCCGCAACCTCGGCCCGACCATGATCGAATGGGTCACCTATCGCGCCGGTCCGCACTCGACTTCTGATGATCCGTCCAAATACCGTCCTGCCGACGACTGGAGCTACTTCCCGTTGGGCGACCCGATTGCGCGTCTGAAGCAGCACCTGGTGAAAATCGGTCAGTGGTCCGAAGAGGAACACGTTGCTGTCAGCGCCGAACTGGAAGCCGAAGTGATCGCCGCACAGAAAGAAGCCGAGCAGTACGGCACCCTCGCCGGCGGCCAGATTCCGAGCGCCGCGACCATGTTCGAAGACGTCTACAAAGAAATGCCGGAGCACTTGAAGCGCCAGCGTCAAGAGTTGGGGATCTGACATGAACGATCACAACAACAAAATCGAGTTGGAAGCCGCCATGACCACGACCACCATGACCATGATCCAGGCCCTGCGCTCGGCCATGGATGTGATGCTTGAGCGTGACGACAACGTCGTGGTGTTCGGCCAGGACGTCGGCTACTTCGGCGGCGTGTTCCGTTGCACCGAAGGCCTGCAGAACAAGTACGGCACCTCCCGGGTATTCGATGCGCCGATCTCCGAAAGCGGCATCGTCGGCGTCGCCGTCGGCATGGGCGCTTACGGTCTGCGGCCAGTGGCCGAGATCCAGTTCGCCGATTACGTTTACCCAGCGTCGGACCAGATCATTTCCGAAGCCGCCCGGCTGCGTTATCGCTCGGCCGGCGAGTTCACCGCCCCTATGACCCTGCGCATGCCCTGTGGTGGTGGCATCTACGGCGGCCAGACCCACAGTCAAAGTATTGAGGCGATGTTCACCCAGGTTTGCGGTTTGCGCACGGTCATGCCGTCCAACCCTTACGACGCCAAAGGTTTGTTGATCGCCTCCATCGAAAACGATGACCCGGTGATCTTCCTTGAGCCGAAACGCCTGTACAACGGCCCGTTCGACGGGCACCACGATCGCCCGGTAACCCCGTGGTCGAAACACCCGGCCGCGCAAGTGCCGGACGGTTACTACACCGTGCCGCTGGACGTGGCCGCCATCGCGCGTCCCGGCAAGGACGTGACCATCCTGACTTACGGCACCACCGTTTACGTGTCGCAAGTGGCGGCTGAAGAAACCGGCATCGACGCTGAAGTCATCGACCTGCGCAGCCTGTGGCCGCTGGACCTGGACACCATCGTCAAGTCGGTGAAGAAAACCGGCCGCTGCGTGATCGTTCACGAAGCGACCCGCACCTGCGGTTTCGGCGCCGAACTGGTCGCCTTGGTGCAAGAGCACTGTTTCCACTACCTGGAAGCGCCTATCGAACGCGTCACCGGTTGGGACACTCCCTACCCGCACGCACAAGAGTGGGCGTATTTCCCTGGCCCGTCCCGAGTGGGCGCGGCTTTGCATCGGGTTATGGAGGTCTGAATGGGCACGCACGTTATTAAAATGCCGGACATTGGTGAAGGCATTGCAGAAGTTGAATTGTCGGTATGGCACGTCAACGTCGGCGACATGGTCGTCGAAGATCAGGTACTGGCCGATGTCATGACCGACAAAGCGATGGTCGACATCCCGTCGCCGGTGAACGGCAAGGTGATTGCGCTGGGCGGTGTGCCGGGCGAAGTCATGGCGGTTGGCAGCATCCTGATCAGCATTGAAGTCGAAGGCGCGGGCAACGTTAAAGAGTCGGCCCAGCCTGCACCTGTTAAAGAAGCGCCGGTTGCGGCGCCGAAAGTTGCAGCCGTAGTTGAAAGCAAACCGGTCGTTTCTGCGGCGCCGCGAGCTGCCGTATGCCAAGGCCCAATGGCCGCTCGCGATACTGATGAGCGTCCGCTGGCCTCCCCGGCCGTGCGCAAACATGCGCTGGACCTCGGCATCCAGTTGCGTCTGGTGCGTGGCACCGGCCCTGCCGGTCGGGTGCTGCACGAAGACCTCGATACCTATCTGGCCCAGGGTCAGCAGCCGCAATCCACCGCTGCCACCGCTGCCGCCGCTTACGCCCAGCGTAACGACGAAGAACACCTCCCGGTCATCGGCATGCGCCGCAAGATCGCCCAGCGTATGCAGGATGCCACTCAGCGCGCCGCTCACTTCAGTTACGTCGAGGAAATCGACGTCACCGCCGTGGAAGAACTGCGTGCTCATCTGAACGAAAAACACGGCGCGACCCGCGGCAAGCTGACCTTATTGCCGTTTCTGGTCCGCGCATTGGTTGTTGCGCTGCGCGACTTCCCGCAAATCAACGCACGTTACGACGACGAAGCCCAGATCATCACCCGCCTCGGCGCCGTGCATGTAGGCATCGCCACCCAAGCCGACATCGGTTTGATGGTGCCGGTAGTCCGTCACGCCGAAACCCGCAGCCTGTGGGACAGCGCCACCGAGATCTCCCGTCTGGCCACCGCCGCGCGCATTGGCAAGGCCAGCCGCGATGAGTTGTCCGGTTCGACCATCACCCTGACCAGCCTCGGCGCCTTGGGCGGTATCGTCAGCACCCCGGTGCTAAACCTGCCGGAAGTAGCGATCGTGGGCGTCAACAAAATCGTCGAACGCCCGATGGTCGTCAAAGGCCAGATCGTGATTCGCAAGATGATGAACCTCTCCAGCTCCTTCGATCACCGCGTGGTCGATGGCATGGACGCGGCGCAATTCATCCAGGCCATTCGAGGCTTGCTCGAACAACCCGCCACCCTGTTTGTGGACTGATTATTAGTGGAGCAGGCATGCAAACTTTGAACACCACGCTGCTGATCATCGGCGGCGGCCCCGGCGGTTATGTAACGGCGATTCGTGCCGGTCAGCTGGGCATCTCGACCATTCTGGTGGAAGGCGAATCACTGGGCGGTACGTGCCTGAACATCGGCTGCATTCCGTCCAAGGCGTTGATCCACGTCGCCGAACAGTTTCACCAGACGCAGCACCACAGCCAGCACTCGGCGCTGGGCATCAGCGTGTCGGCGCCGACGCTCGATATCAGCAAGAGTGTCGAGTGGAAGGACGGCATCGTTGATCGCCTGACCACCGGCGTTTCGGCGCTACTGAAAAAGAACAAAATCCAGGTTATTCAAGGTTTTGCGAAAGTTATCGATGGTAAAACCGTAGAAGTCGGCGACACGCGCATTCAGTGCGAGCACCTGGTGCTGGCCACCGGTTCGAAAAGCGTGAACCTGCCGATGCTGCCGATTGGCGGGCCGATCCTCTCCTCCACCGAAGCCCTGATGCCGACCTCCATGCCGAAACGGCTGATCGTGGTCGGTGGCGGTTACATCGGTCTGGAGCTGGGGATTGCCTATCGCAAGCTCGGTGCCGAGGTCAGCGTGGTCGAGGCTCAGGATCGCATCCTTCCGGCCTACGACGCCGAACTGACGCAGCCTGTGCATGACGAACTGAAAAAGCTCGGCATAAAGCTTTACTTGAAGCACAGCGTCCAAAGCTTTGATTCTGCTGGTAATACACTGCAAGTTATTGACCCGGACGGTGGCACCCTGAACCTGGAAACCGATCAGGTGCTGGTGGCCGTCGGCCGCAAACCGAACACCCAGGGTTGGAACCTCGAAGGTTTGAACCTGGACATGAACGGCTCGGCGATCAAGATCGACAACCGCTGCCAGACCAGCATGCGCAACGTGTATGCCATTGGCGACGTGAGCGGTGAACCGATGCTCGCGCACCGGGCCATGGCTCAGGGCGAGATGGTTGCCGAACTGATCAGCGGTAAATCCCGCGAGTTCAACCCGACTGCCATCGCCGCCGTGTGCTTTACCGACCCGGAACTGGTGGTGGTCGGAAAGACCCCGGACGACGTCAAGGCGGCGGGTCTGGACTGCATCGTTTCCAGCTTCCCGTTTGCGGCCAATGGTCGGGCGATGACGTTGGAATCGAAAAGCGGTTTCGTGCGGGTTGTGGCGCGGCGTGACAATCATGTGATTGTCGGCTGGCAGGCGGTTGGTGTGGGCGTGTCGGAATTGTCGACAGCGTTCGGTCAGAGCCTGGAAATGGGCGCACGGCTGGAAGACATTGCCGGCACGATCCACGCGCATCCGACGCTGGGCGAAGCGGTTCAAGAAGCGGCGTTGCGTGCCCTCGGCCACGCGTTGCATCTGTAACCGCCTCACCCTGATCGTTCCCATGCTCTGCGGGGGAACGATCAAAGGAACGCATTCTGGGCTGCGGAACAGGCCCGGAATGAAGTATTGTTGTCCCCATCCAGAAAAACGTCAGAAGCCTTGAACCGTTTCGGCGGTTGTTAAGCGATAGAGGGTGTCATGGGTAACGAAAGCATCAATTGGGACAAGTTGGGTTTTGACTACATCAAGACAGACAAGCGCTATCTGTCGCACTGGCGTAATGGCGAGTGGGACAAAGGCACCCTGACCGAAGACAATGTGCTGCACATCAGCGAAGGCTCTACTGCCCTTCACTATGGCCAGCAATGCTTCGAAGGGCTGAAGGCCTATCGTTGCAAGGACGGTTCGATCAACCTGTTCCGCCCGGACCAGAACGCCGCACGCATGCACCGCAGCTGCGCGCGCCTGCTGATGCCACAGGTGTCCACCGAACAGTTCGTCGACGCGTGCAAGGAAGTGGTCCGCGCCAACGAGCGTTTCATCCCGCCTTACGGCACCGGCGGCGCGCTGTACCTGCGTCCGTTCGTGATCGGCGTGGGTGACAACATCGGCGTGCGTACCGCCCCCGAGTTCATCTTCTCGATCTTCTGCATCCCGGTCGGCGCCTACTTCAAGGGCGGCCTGACCCCGCACAACTTCCTGATCTCCAGCTACGACCGCGCCGCGCCACAAGGCACCGGTGCGGCCAAAGTCGGTGGTAACTACGCGGCCAGCCTGATGCCAGGTTCCCAGGCCAAGAAAGCCCACTTCGCCGACTGCATCTACCTGGACCCGATGACCCACACGAAAATCGAAGAAGTCGGCTCGGCCAACTTCTTCGGGATCACCCACGACAACAAGTTCGTGACCCCGAACTCGCCGTCGGTCCTGCCGGGCATCACCCGTCTGTCGTTGATCGAGCTGGCAAAATCGCGTTTGGGCCTGGAAGTAGTCGAAGGCGACGTGCTCATCGACAAGTTGTCCGACTTCAAAGAAGCCGGTGCTTGTGGTACTGCCGCGGTGATTACACCGATCGGCGGCATCAGCTACAACGACAAACTGCACGTGTTCCACAGCGAAACCGACGTCGGCCCGGTCACCCAGAAGCTCTACAAAGAGCTGACGGGCGTACAGACCGGCGACATCGAAGCGCCAGCGGGCTGGATCGTCAAGGTTTGATTTGACGGGGCCTGACCCCAAGCGGCACATAACCCATCCATCGCTTTGCCGATGGGTGGGTTTTTTATTGCAAAAAAAATGGCTATCCAGGGTCCGCGCCTATTCCATAGCTCACTTGTTAAACTAACCCATTTTTCAGAGCCATAAGGCTAGGGGCTGCGCCGTGAATTTAGAAACTTTGACGATGCATTGGAGATCGGAAGTTTCAAACAAGAAAAAACCGGGAAGTCGCATCGGTCTGATAACCAACATTCTCAAACGAACCAGCAAGAACAATACGCTTAGGTACTTATTTTTATTTAGACTTGCGCAGTATCTAAATGCGCGAAAAGGTGTGTTCCGCGTTTATGCGAAACGATTGGAAAGGAAGATCAACCTAAAGTACGGGGTTGAAATAAGTATTGATGCCAAAATAGGCCCCGGCTTTCGTATCGGCCATTTGCCTGGGATCGTCATCACTGCCCATGTTCAGATCGGCCGAAATTTCTTTATCCGTCAAAACACCACCATTGGTATAAAAACCATGGGGTTACCTGAATATGACCTCAAGATCGGCGATAACGTAAGTGTTGGGGCAAATAGTTGCATCATCGCGGACACCCTCTCAATTGGTAATAACGTTACTATCGGGGCCATGTCCTTCGTCAATAAAAACATCCCTGAAGGCGCAACGTTTTATAACGCCCGATAATCGTGACGTCTCTGGAGGGTGTCCCGAGTAATCCGAGCAAACAACCACTCCACAAACACCCGTGTCTGCACCGTCACGTCCGGCGCGACACCGTAGTAATAGCGCGGTAACGGCATTCGCAATTCGGGTAACGGGCAGATCAGGCGACCGCTCGATAGGTGGGTGCCCAGCAAAGAAGTCGGGCACAAGGCAATGCCCTGTCCTTCCACGGCGGCCTCAAGCACCAGGTGCATGTGGTCAAACTGCCGGGTGACCTGAGTGGCTGACTGGCCTTGACCAAAATGCAGGGCCCAGTTGTGCCAATCTTCGCGGCGCGCCTTGGCGGTCAGTAACGTGTGCAGGTTCAGGGACGCGAGGTCTTCAAAGGTCAGGCGCTCGACCAGCGAGGGTGCCGCGACCAGCAACAGTTCGTCATCGAAGAGGGCTCGCGCCTCAATTGCCGGCGCCCAGTCGTCACGACCACGGCGAATGACAATATCGAATCCGTCGCGGGCATGATCGGGGGCTTGGGTCTGGGTGATGACGTGCGGTTTGATGTCCGGGTGCTGCGCAATGAAATCCGCCAGCCTGGGCGTTAGCCAAAGCATCGCGAAGGATGGACGGACATTGATCTTCACGGTCGGCAGCGAGGCGTGCTGCTTGAGTTCAGCTGCGGCGTTGGCGATCTGCGCCAGCCCGGCACTGACCTGCTCATAAAAACGCTGACCGGCCGGCGTCAGCACCGATTGACGGATACGCCGCTCGAACAGCAACACACCCAGGTGCTCCTCAAGCAATTATGTGCCGGCTGACGGCACTGTGACTGACATGCAACTCTTCGGCCGCCAGGCTGAAACTCTGATGACGAGCAGCAACGGCGAAGGCGCGAACAGCATTAAGCGGCGGCAGTGGATTTATCATGCGTCTAATTTAGTCACCTATGCGCTGCATTTAAAGCGTTTGTCACGCCCACGTCGTCACGCCAATCTGCCAGCACGCAGCCAGAGCGGCACCTGACGGAGCAATACATGAACAGCTACGGACTTTTTCTACTGTTTGCCACCCTGACCATTTTGAGTCCAGGGCCGGGCGTGGTCCTGACTCTGTCCAACGCGGTACGCCACGGCTGGACCGGAGCAGTCCCGGGCATTCTGGGGATCGCGTCGGGGGCGTTCGTTGTCGCCGCCATCAGCGCCACCAGTGTCGGCCTGATCCTCAGCACCTCAGCCAACGCCTTTACCGCCTTGAAATTCGCAGGCGCCGCCTATTTGTTGTACCTGGGTTACAAAAGCTGGCGCTCGGCTGGTTACAACACACTGATTGAAACGCGCCCCTCAAGTCCGGGCTACCGCTTTGTTGAAGCAGCTTCGATCCAGTTTCTGAACCCCAAGGCCGTGTTTTTCTTTCTGGCGGTATTCCCGCAATTTATCGACACCTCGGCGCACTTCTCCACCCAGTTTTTCAAGCTGGTCTCCTCCTACGGCGTGCTGGTGATTCTGGTGCATGGCAGCTATGCCTTGCTCGCCAATGCCGCCAAAGGCTGGTTGTCCAGCCCGAAGGGTTCCTGGCTGGCAGCGAAAGTCTCGGGCGTGACCTTCGCTGGTTTCGGCGTGCTGATGGCCTCGGCCAGTCGCTAAGGCGCAGAACTGGCGTTCGCGCGACGCCTGGTCTCGGTGAATGCAGGCTGTGCTGTCGACACCTGAACCGGCAGTTCAACAGCGAACCGGCTGCTGAGTTCCTTTCGCCCCGTCGCCGTCAACGCCAGCGCGCGGCTGTCCAGGTCCTGAGTCACCCATTTGCGCTTGATCGCTGTTTGCAATAACGCCGCCCCCAACGAACCACCCAGATGCGGCCGGCGCATGCTCCAGTCCAGGCATGGGCAGGCGAATCGGCGACGCTGCGTGCTCAAGTCCTTGACCGCGATACCTAACCCTCCAAACAACACCTCACCGCTGTCGCTCAGCTGATAGACCTGCTCATCGGTTTCCAGCAGCCACCCCGCCTCGATCATCCGGTCATGCAGCAGCACCGCCAACGTGCCGGCCATGTGGTCGTAGCAAGTGCGGGCGAATTGCAGGCGATCCGGGGTACGCGAATGGAAGGTCGGCGCAGCGTTCTGGCCGATCACCATCAACGCTTCCAGCGCCTGGGCGACGCGCTTGTCCGTCAGGCTGTAATAGCGATGCCGGCCCTGCACGTGCAGCCGCACCAGCGCCAGCTCCTTGAGTTTGGCCAGGTGCGCGCTGGCGGTCGAGGCGCTGACTTCGGCAATCGCCGCCAACTCAGTGCTGGTGCGGGCGTGGCCGTCCATCAGCGAACAGAGGATTTTCGTCCGGGCCGGTTCCGCGATCGCCGCAGCCACCTGAGAAACGCCGATGTCGTGCTGTTCTACGTTCATATTTCGCTCCCGGACGAATCAAGGCCCTTTCGGACTGGAGATAGTAGCAACACTTTTCCAACCACGAACAAGGCTGCGACCCATGGACCCGATCACCGCTGCAACTCATGCCGATCCATATCCCTATTACGCGCAACTGCGCGCGGAGGGCGGGCTGGTTTTTCACCAAGGACTGAACGTCTGGGTGGCGAGTAGCGCCCGAGCCGTTGCGGCCGTGCTGGCGCATCCTGACTGTCATGTCCGGCCGTCCCACGAGCCGGTGCCCAAGGGGATTGTAGGCGGGATGGCCGGCAAGGTCTTTGGTCAGTTGATGCGGATGAATGAGGGCGAACGGCAGCGTTGCCCGAGGTCGGCGATTCAACCGGAGCTGGCGTTGCTTGATGTGGCTGAAGTCAATGCGCTGGTCAGTGCGCGTCTGATCACGCCCGGCGCCGATGGACTGTACAAGGCGATGTTCCGCGGGCCGGTGAGCGTGACGGCTGCATTGCTGGGGTTCTCTGCGCCTCAGGGTCGGGCTATCAGCGAGCTGACCAGGGACTTTGTCGCGTGCTTGTCGGCCCTCGGCGATCAGGCGCAACGGGATGCAGCGCACGTTGCAGCGCAACACTTGAGCGACTATGTCGTTGAGCTGCTGGATGAGCCGAACAATCAGAGCACCCTGCTCGCCGGAATTCGCCAGCGCTTCGCGGCAACCTCTGGCGACGTTGAAATGTTGGTCGCCAACCTGATCGGGCTGTTTTCCCAGACCTATGAAGCCACCGCGGGGCTGATCGGCAATGCGCTGTTGGCGTTGATTCAAAACCCATCGTTGCACAGCGAATCGACACCCGTTGACGACTTGATCGCTGAAGTTCAGCGCTTCGATCCGTCGGTGCAGAACACCCGCCGGTTTGTCGCGGCGCCTTGTGAAATCGAGGGGGTAAGCCTGAACGCCGGCGACGCGATTCTGGTGCTGCTGGCTTCGGCTAATCGTGATCCGCAGCTCAATGACCCTCCCGACGTCTTTCTTCTTGATCGTCCAGACCGACGTAGCTTCACCTTTGGTGCGGGGCGGCATCAATGTCCGGGGCAGAGATTGGCCCTCAGTATTGCCAGTGCAACGTTGAAGGAGATTCTTTCGTTAAAGCCTGCTTTGGATCGCCTGACCTGGCATTACCGACCTTCGCTCAACGGGCGTATTCCGCTGTTTAGCGATTTGCCGTAAGCCCGATCGTTCCCGCGCTCTGAGGGGGAACGATCAATCAACCCGACCAACACGCTTCGCATCCGGCCAGAACAGTGCTGCCTGCCCGCGATGCTCACCGTGCTGATCGATCAGCGTCCAGACTTTTCCTTCGTGAATCATGAAGGCATTGCCATCTCGATCCACCCGATAACCGCTGTAACCATGAGCGATCCCGTTGGCCGTGACTTGCTCCAGCAATGTTTGGCGCATGGCTCGGTCCAGTGGCGAAGCGCTGAACCGTGACGGCATGCCGAGGAATTGCGAGCGAGGGTATTTGAAACAGATCAACGTTTGTTCGTTGGCGTAGAAGAAACAAGGATCGGCTTCAGTGCCGTGGGCCAGCAGGCTGTAAGGCGCGTGCGCATGCAACCAGTGCAAGCGCTCAGGTCCGCTCAGTGACTCAGGGGCTGGCAGGCTTTGGCCGGTCCAGCGCCGGTAAGCGTCGTCCAGCAGTTGAACAGCAGCTACATATTCGTTGATTGACGACACGCGCCCTCCCACGTAAAGGCGTTGGTTTTTGATGGATGTCTACCACGACCACGTCAGGCCATGGGATAAACTCTACCAAGATATGAAAAATGCGCTGATCAAAGCGAAGAAAGCAGATCGCCATCATGGCGAACGGGATAATAAAACGGTGCTGGCGACACTCGAAAAGGTGAAAAACAAACTCCCTTCCCTTGACGGAATTATTGCGCGGCCCTCGTCATAAAACTAGTTTCAACTCACGCATCAATCATCGCGGGTCAGCACTTCCAGTAATTCAATCTCAAAGATCAGGTTCGAATTCGGCGTGATCTTGCCCATGGTCCGTTCACCGTAAGCCAGAGGCGCCGGCACCAGTAACTTACGCTTGCCACCAACCTGCATGCCCATAATTCCCTGATCCCACCCTTTGATCACCCGACCCGTGCCAATCACGCACTGGAAAGGTTTACCCCGGCTGTAGGAGGAATCGAATTCAGTCCCGTCTTCCAGCCAGCCGCGGTATTGGGTGGTGATCAGCGCGCCTTTGACGGCGGCTTTGCCGTCGCCCAGTTCAAGGTCGATTAGCTGAAGTTCGTCATTCATTGCAGGCCCTCGTGTGTTCGTTTGCCAAAAAGGCTTATTGGGCGCCGTTTTCCCAGATTGGCGGTCGATTGGCAACCACTGCGATCACCTGGCGAGGGGTTTAAACCTGTTTCCCACAGTGACCGTGAACTAAGATAAGCAACACCTACCCGTACGGATCAACACGCCATGATGGCAATTTCTGAATGAATCTGGTCTGGACCAGCGCAACCATCGGCTCACTGATGCTTGCCCTGATCGTCGCGTTGTTCTGTCGCGAGCGCTCGCTACAAAAGCAACTGGCCGAGTATCGCATGCTGATCACCAGCCTGACCGACGGACAAAACATCCGTCAGGACGGTGACGCCGAACGCTTCAAGCGCAGCCAGTACTTCGCCCGTATCGGCACGTGGGACTGGGATGTCGACACCGACAAGCTCTACTGGTCGGACGCGATCTACGGCATGTTCGGCTTCAAGATCGACGAAGTAACGCCCTCCTACGCGCTATTTTGCTCATGTGTTCACCCGGACGACCGGGCCAAGGTCCGGACCGGGGAACTGCGCTGCCTGGAAACCGGTGACAACCATGACGAGGAATATCGAGTGGTCTGGCCCGACGGCACGGTCCGCTGGCTTCGGGAAACCGGCAATGTGGTCAAAAACGACCAAGATGCAACGATCAAGATGATGGGCGTGGTGCGCGATATCACCGAGGAAAAAGCCTCCGCCAGCTACCTGCGGCACCTGGCCCACTTCGACCCGCTGACCGGCCTGCCCAATCGCCTGGTGCTTGAGGAGCGTCTGTCCGAGGCGCTGGAACAGGCGCGCACCAGCGCCACGAGGGTTGCGCTGGTGTTCGTCGACCTCAACGGTTTCAAGGCAATCAACGACCAGTACGGCCATGCCGCCGGCGACCGGGTACTGATCACCACCGCCACCCGACTGAAGAGAATCCTGCGTTCAACCGATACCGTCGCCCGGATCGGTGGCGACGAATTTGTGGTCATCCTTCAAGGCCTGCCCCAGGGCATCAGCCTGCAAGACGAAGCCCGCAGCATCTGCCAGAAAATCTTTGTCGAACTGTCGCCACCGGTGACCCTCGGTAATGATCAACGCCACATTGGCACCAGCCTGGGGGTCGCGGTGTTCCCGGACCATGCGCCGAGCATGGACCGATTGATTCATATTGCCGATCTGGCGATGTATGAGGCGAAGCGCAGTGGGAATAATCAGTATCGGCTGGGCACTGAACGCCCCGTACGCGCTCACAGCGAATAGCCCTTCGACGGTTTAACGCTCCACTGCCGTGATATCCACAATCGTCCCATTGGTGATCATCACCATCATGTACTTGTCATTGATCTGCACCCATTGCGCCTGAGCCTTCGGCGCTTTAAGGCCTTTGTGCTTCCAGTTGAGCGGGGATTTTTCGCTGCGCTGATAAACGTCGGGGGCACGATCGCCCTTCACCATCCGACTGCGCTGGCGCTGAATCATTCCTTATTGCTGCGATGATTGCGATCGCATTAGCTGACGCATGCTTCTCAAGCCTTTATCCTGAGCGCCCCCGCCGTACCGAGTTCTGGAGTAAGCCATGCCCCACGAAGGCAACCTGTTGCAAGCCGCTGTCGTGTTTCTGTTCGCGGCGGTGCTCACCGTTCCCTTGGCCAAGCGCCTGCAACTGGGGGCGGTGCTGGGTTATCTGTTTGCAGGTGTAATTATCGGGCCCTCGGTGCTGGGGTTGATTGGCAATCCGCAAAGCGTCAGCCACATTTCCGAACTCGGGGTGGTGTTGCTGCTGTTCATCATTGGCCTTGAACTGTCGCCGCGACGGTTGTGGGTGATGCGCAAATCGGTGTTCGGCGTCGGCCTGGCGCAAGTGCTGCTGACCGGTTCGGTGATTGGTGTGTTGGCGTTGTATGTGTTCGGCCAGCCGTTGAACAGTGCGATCGTCCTGGGCTTGGGCCTCGCGCTGTCGTCCACGGCGTTCGGCTTGCAAAGCCTGGCCGAGCGCAAGGAACTGACCAGCCCTCACGGGCGCTTGGCATTCGCGATTCTGTTGTTCCAGGACATCGCCGCCATCCCGCTGATCGCCATGGTGCCGTTGCTGGCGGGCGGCGATCACACCAGCAGCACTGGCGAAGACCTCAATCACGGCTTGCGCGTACTGGGCAGCATCGCGGTGGTGGTCATCGGTGGGCGGTATCTGCTGCGCCCAGTGTTCCGGGTGGTGGCCAGGACCGGTTTGCCGGAAGTCTCGACCGCCACTGCGTTGCTGGTGGTGATCGGCACGGCGTGGCTGATGGACCTGGTCGGCGTGTCCATGGCACTGGGCGCGTTCCTTGCCGGGTTGCTGCTGGCGGACTCCGAATACCGTCACGAACTGGAAGCGCAAATCGAACCGTTCAAAGGATTGCTGCTGGGGCTGTTTTTCATCAGTGTCGGCATGGGCGCCAACCTGAGTCTGCTCCTGAGCACACCGATCACGGTGCTGGGCCTGACCCTGTTGCTGATCGCAATCAAATTGCCGTTGCTGTTTATTGTCGGTCGGCTGGCGGGTGGTCTGGGCAAAGTCAGTGCTATTCGTCTCGGCATCGTGCTCGCGGCCGGTGGTGAATTTGCGTTTGTGGTGTTCAAGATCGGCCGCGACCAAGGACTGTTCGAACCGCACCTGTACGACTTGCTGGTGCTGACCATCACCTTGTCCATGGCGGTGACGCCGCTGCTGTTGCTGGTGTGCGCGAGACTGGTCAGCCCCAAGGTTCAACCCGTGGTAGTGCCAGAGAAGTTCCGCGAAATCGATACCGACACGCCGCGCGTGGTGATCGCCGGCATGGGCCGTATGGGGCAGATCGTTGCGCGGATTCTGCGCGCGCAGAACATCAAGTTCGTCGCCCTCGACACCTCGGTGGAAACCATCGAACTGTCGCGCAGCTTCGGCGGTGTGCCGGTGTTCTACGGCGACCCGATGCGCCCGGAGATCCTCAGTGCGGCCAAGGTCGAGCAGGCGGAATACTTTGTCATCGCCACCGACGACCCGGACACCAACATCAAGACCGCCGAGTTGGTGCACAAACTCTACCCGCACATCAAAATCATTGCCCGGGCCCGTAACCGTCAGCATGTGCATCGCTTGGCAGACCTTGGCGCCGAGGCCATTCGGGAAACCTATTATTCGAGTCTGGAAATGAGCCGACGCACCCTGGTCGGCCTAGGGCTGACCCAGGACCAGGCCGATGCGCGGATCAAGCGCTTCAAGCATCACGACGAGCAGGTGTTGGAAGCCCAGCATGCGATTTATGACGATGCGGCGAAGGTATTGCAGACGGCGCAGGAAGCCCGGGTGGAACTGGCGAGGTTGTTTGAGTCGGATCAGCTGGAAGAAGAATCAGGAACGATCAAAAGGACACCTCGATGAGCAATGCAGATCAAACCTCCCCGGCCCTGAAAGAAATCTTCAACGCCGACCGCCTCAAGCACATCGCCACCGAGATGACTGCGGTCTACCCCACGTTCAACGCCAAGGCCTTCCTGAAAATGGCCAACGAGGGGCTTGCCGAATTATCCATCATGCAGCGCATGGCCCGAGTCAGCGAGTGCCTGCACACCGTCCTACCGTTGAACTATGAAGAAACGCTTGAAGTGCTGCGCGCGCTCGCTCCACGGCTGAACAGCGGCTTCGTCAGCATCTCATTGCCGCATTACGTCGCGACCTACGGCGGACACGCTTTCGAAAAGTCCTTGGACGCACTGAAATACTTCACCACCTTCGGCTCCTCGGAATTCGCGATCCGCCATTTCCTGCGCAGCGACATTGAACGCTCACTGGCGGTCATGCACGATTGGTCCCTGGACGAAAACGAACATGTTCGCCGCTTGGCCAGCGAAGGCAGCCGTCCACGCCTGCCCTGGTCGTTTCGGCTGGAACAGATTCAGGCTGACCCGACATTGGCGGCGGCGATCCTCGATAACCTCAAGGCCGACAACAGCCTCTACGTGCGCAAGTCCGTGGCCAACCACCTCAACGACATCACCAAGGATCACCCACAATGGGTGCTGGACCTGATCGAAGGCTGGTCGCTGGACAACCCACACACCGCATGGATCGCCAAACACGCCCTGCGCAACCTGATCAAACAGGGCAACCAACGCGCATTGGCGATCATTGGCGCAGGCGGCAAGCCTGAGGTCGAGATCATCGATGTGAAGGTGGAGCCGGCGGTGATTCATCTGGGTGAAAAAATCACCCTGTCCTTCGCCGTGAAATCCACGGTCCATGACAGTCAGCGACTGGTGATCGACTACGCCATCGATTACGTCAAAGCCAACGGCAGCACGTCGGCGAAGGTATTCAAGCTCAAGGCGCTGACGCTTCCCGGCAAGGTGACCAAGACCATCACCCGGGGTCAGCACATCAAGGAGCTCACCACACGCAAGCACTACGTGGGCAAACACGCCGTACACGTGCTGGTGAATGGAGAGCGCCTGGCTAGCACCGGGTTCGAGATTATCGCTGACGCTGATTGACCGTGTTGCCGGATCGACCAGGCAACATGCGCGTCAGGGTGTTGTCGCGGACCCAATAGTGATGAAACAACCCCGCCGCCGCGTGCAAGCCGATCAGCCAGTAACCGGCGCTGCCGAGCAGTTCGTGCCAGTGCTTGAATTGCTTGGCCAGGTCCGGATCGACGGCCACCAGCGATGGCAGGAAGAACCCAAAATAAGGCATCGGCTTGCCACCCGCCGACAACATCAGCCAGGCCAATAGCGGCACGGCGATCATCAACCCATACAGCGCCAGATGCATCAGGTGCGAAACGCCCGTCTGCCAGCCGGGCGGCGCCGGCGTGATGGGCGGACGCGGAGTGAGCCGCCCAAGCAAGCGCACCCAGACCAACACAAAAATGCTTAACCCAAACAAGCCGTGTAACCCCAGGAACAAGCTCTTCAATGCATGCCCGCGGGGCAACAGCCCTTTGATTTCGATGCAGGCATAAACGCCGACAAACAGCGCCAGCATCAGCCAGTGCAAGGTAATAGAAAGTTTTCCATACCGGTGTGCTACTGAATCGCGGGTCATAAAAAGGCCTCGTGAATGTCATTGTGGCTGCCGACTCATTCGCGCAGCCCGGTTCCGCTTTGATGCCGAACCGATTGGCGCCACCCTGCCCGTCCAGTCTTAAGGCAATCTGAAGACAGCCCCATCCGATCTTTTGTCCACCTTCAGACTTCGCTAAGAAATGCCTCCGATACTCCCCCCACACTGACTCGGGGAGCGTCTTCCAATGCCCGATTTCGACTGAAACATCCCTCTGCCCCTGCATTTTGGCCAAGCCGAAACCCCGCAGGAGCGGTTCAATCTGCCGATCATTCGCGACGCCCTCGAGGGCAGGGCAAGCCTGAAAAGCTGGGCCCACATTCAATACGAAGTGCCCGCGGATCAACGCACTGCGGCGTTTGAAAAACTCGCCGTCCATGCCTCGGCGTTCACTCACGAGCGCCAATCAGTGGCCAACGCCTGGATCTGGTCCGGTATCGTCACCAGCAGTTGGGCCGGTGCCCAGAGCGGGCTCGGTGCACTGTACGACCGCGTACCGGGTTGGCCCATCGGTTTCGGCGACGCCGACAAGGCCGAACAGTTGCTCAAACAGGCCTTGCAACTCAACCCGAACGGCATCGATAGTCTGTACTTCTGGGGTGATCACCTCTACCGTCAAAAACGCTACATCGACGCCCGAAGCTCGCTGCAAAACGCCCTGCAGGCAGACCTGAGGCCAGGCCGGGAAACCGCCGACGCGGGGCGGCGCAAAGAGATCGGAGCGTTGCTGGTGGACGTGAACAAGAAACTCAACTGACAGGAGCCCGTGTGCGCTTATTACTGATTGAGGATGACGTGGCCCTGGGCGAAGGCATCCATCAGGCCCTGGGCCGCGAAGGTTATACCGTCGACTGGTTACAGGACGGCAGCAGCGCCTTGCATTCGCTGCTCAGTGAGTCCTTCGACCTGGCAGTGCTCGACCTCGGCCTGCCGCGCATGGACGGGCTGGAAGTGTTGCGCCACCTGCGTGACAGCGGCTCCAATCTGCCCGTGCTGATCCTCACCGCGCGGGACGCCACCGAAGACCGTATTGCCGGGCTGGACGCCGGGGCCGACGACTACCTGATCAAGCCTTTTGATTTAGCCGAACTCAAGGCGCGTCTGCGGGCCTTGCTGCGGCGCAGTGCCGGCCGCGCGCAGATGCTGATCGAACACGCCGGCATCAGCCTCAACCCTGGCACCCAGCAAGTCAGCTACTTGGGCAATCCGGTCGCGCTGACACCCAAGGAATATCAGCTGCTTCACGAACTACTCTCGCCACCGGGCCGGGTCATGACTCGCGATCACTTGATGCAGTTGCTTTACGGCTGGAACGAAGAAGCCGAAAGCAACACCCTGGAAGTGCACATCCATCACCTGCGCAAGAAATTCACCAGCGATCTGATCCGTACCATTCGCGGTGTCGGTTATCTGGTGGAGGAGCGTCTATGACGTCCATTCGGCAGCGCACCCTGACGTTGATCATCGCACTGATGCTCGCGGGTCTGGCGGTGATCAGCGTGTTCAACTGGCACGACAGCAATCACGAAATTGCCGAAGTCTATGACGCTCAACTGGCGCAGAACGCCCGGCTGCTGCAGGGTGTGATGCGCATGCCGCTGGCCAGCAAGGAGCATACCGGGCTGTATCAGGCATTCAACCGGGCCTTGGGCGAAGCGACGCCAAGAGACGATGGTCATCCTTATGAAAGCAAAATTGCCTTTCAAGTCTGGAATCGTCACGACGACGTGTTGGTGCACACCGCCAGCGCGCCCTCCTTCACCGCGCCCCCGTCGACACCCGGTTTCAGCGATGTGGTGGATCTGAACAACCGCCACTGGCGCGCGTTCATGCTGGAAGACAAACAAACTGATGTCAGGATCTGGGTGGGCGAACGCGCCGATGTGCGGTCGGAGCTGGTAGACCGGATTCTGCGCCATACCCTGTGGCCTAATGTGCTGGGCAGCCTGATTCTGGTAGCGATGGTGTGGCTGGCCATTGGCTGGGGCCTCAAGCCCCTGGCCGATATGGCGGCGACGCTGCGGGCTCGGCACAGCGGCTCTCTGGAACCGCTGCAACTGACGCCGCTGCCCCGCGAGCTCGAGCCGATGCAAGCGGCGCTCAATCGCATGCTCGCGCAGATTCAGGAAGTGCTCGGCCGCGAGCGACGCTTTATCGCCGACGCCGCCCATGAACTGCGTACGCCTCTGGCGGTGCTGCGGGTGCATGCGCAAAACCTGCTGGAGGCCGGCACCGAACAGGAGCGCCGGGAGTCCCTTGAGTTTCTGATTTCGGGCGTGGACCGAACCAGCCGTTTGGTCAACCAGTTGCTGACCATGGCGCGCCTTGAACCCAAAGCCGTGACACCGGTGCAGCACACCATTAACCTGACTGAAACCGTACGTGACAGCCTGGTTCAGCTCACGCCTTGGTTACTGAGCCAGAACCTTGAGCTGGCCTTCGACGTCGCCGACCGGCCCCTGAAAGCAGTCGCTGACGCCGCCGCCATCGACATCGCCCTGAATAACCTGATCAGCAATGCGGCCAATTTTTCCCCCGCGCACGGCGTCATCACCGTGCAGCTGGATCAGGCTGACGGGAGCTATTTATTGAGTGTCGAAGATCAGGGGCCGGGTATCGACGAAGCGGAACGTGGCCGGTTGTTCGAACGTTTTTACAGTCGCGGTAACGTCCAGGGGGCGGGGTTAGGGCTGACGATCGTCAACACCATTGCGGATCGGCTGGGCGGACGCATCACCTTGGTCAACCGACCGGAGGGCGGGTTACGGGCGACGCTGTCGATACCGGACGGCCATTCCCGCACACCTTTACCGCGCACCACGCACAAATTGCCGCCGAATGTTTGAGTGATCACACGCGGGGTCTTACGGTAATGCCGCCGGTGTTCAGTGAGTCTGGCACGCTACCAAGATCAAAAAACCGGGCCGCGTCCGGACGGTTTTTTGATGTTTGTTACCCCATCAACAACCCCTGCTCCGCCTCGCACAACGCCACTACGTAATCCCACAACACCCGCAACCGCACGGATTTGTGCAGCTCACGCCGCGTGCTGATCCAGTAGCTGCGCTGGATGCTTTCATCCGGCAACAACGGCACCAGGCCAGGATCGGCGCTGGCCATGTAGCACGGCAGCACCGCGATCCCCAACCCGGAACGAGCGGCCTGTTGCTGGGCGATGACGCTGGTGCTGTGAAACACCACCTGCGGATTGCGGCAGAAGCTGTTGAGAAACATCAGTTCCTGGCTGAACAGCAAGTCATCGACATAGCCGATCCAGGCGTGGCGACCGAGGTCTTCGCGGCTGCGCAGCGGTGGCGAACGATCCAGATACGCCTGGCTGGCGTACAACGCCAATCGATAGTCAGTCAGTTTGCGCGTAACCAGCATGTCGGCCGCCGGGCGTTCCAGGTGGATGCTGATCTCGGCCTCGCGATTGAGGATGCTGACAAAGCGCGGCACCGCCACCAGTTCCACTTCCAGCCCCGGAAAACGTTCGAACAGTCCGTTCATGCGACTGGCAAGGAACATGATACCCAGCCCTTCGGTCACGCCAACACGGATCTTGCCCAGTGGTGCCGTGGACTGGGTGATTTCTTCCTGCGCCAGCAACGCAACATTTTCCATGGCTTCGGCGTGTTTGAGCAGCGCTTCGCCCGCCGGCGTCAGCTCATAACCCTGGGCGTGCTGAACAAACAACGCGGTGCCGAGGCTCTTTTCGATGGCCTCGATGTGACGGGCCACGGTGGCGTGGGTGGTGTGCAATCGGCGGGCAGCGGTGAGCAAACGCCCGCTGCGCTGCAACTCGAGAAAAAACCGCAGGTCATTCCAGTCAAACATGATCCGTCCTTGAGGTGGGGCTGTTTAAAAACGCACAGCGGCTGCGCAAAAACTAACATTCTTTTGACGAAAGCTAACAACTAGGATGACCGACTATAAGAACCACAAATTGAGGTCACGGATGCAGACTTCCCTGGATGAATACGACTACATCGTGGTCGGGGCCGGCCCGGCCGGTTGTTTGCTCGCCAATCGATTATCGGCCGACCCGCAGCATCGCGTGTTGCTGCTCGAAGCCGGCGGCCGCGATAACTATGCGTGGATTCACATTCCCGTGGGTTACCTGTTCTGCATCGGTAACCCGCGCACCGACTGGTGCTTCAAGACCGAAGCGCAACCCGGCCTGCAAGGTCGCGCCCTGAGTTATCCGCGTGGCAAAGTGCTCGGCGGCTGTTCCTCGATCAACGGCATGATCTACATGCGCGGCCAGGCCGGTGACTACGATGGCTGGGCGGCTCAGGGCAATCCCGGCTGGCGCTGGAACGACGTGCTGCCGCTGTTCAAAAAAAGCGAAAACCATTTTGCTGGCGACTCGGAGTTTCACGGCGCCGCCGGTGAATGGCGGATCGAACGTCAGCGACTGTCGTGGCCGATTCTCGATGCATTCCAAAGGGCCGCCGAGCAAAGCGGCCTCGCCAGCATCGATGACTTCAACCAGGGCGACAACGAAGGCTGCGGTTACTTTCAGGTCAACCAGAAGGCGGGGATTCGCTGGAACGCGGCCAAGGCGTTTCTCAAACCGATCCGCAACCGGCCCAATCTCACCGTACTGACCGACGTCGAAGTGGATCGCGTGCTACTGGAAAACGGCCGTGCGTCATCGGTCAGTGCGCGTTGGCAGGGTCAGGCGAAAACCTTTAAAGCGCGCAAAGAGATTGTGTTGTGCGCCGGTTCCGTAGGCTCACCGAGCATCCTGCAACGTTCCGGCATCGGCCCCCGCCCGCTGCTGCAAAAACTGGGGATTGGCGTTGCCCATGAACTGCCCGGCGTGGGTGCAAATCTGCAGGATCACCTGCAACTGCGCCTGATCTACAAACTGGAAAACGCCCGCACTCTGAATCAAATCGCCGCTAGCCTGTGGGGCAAGATGGGCATGGGCCTGCGATACCTGTATGACCGCAGCGGTCCGTTGTCCATGGCGCCGAGCCAACTTGGGGCCTTCGCCCGTTCGGGACCGGAGCAGACGTCGGCGAATCTCGAGTACCACGTTCAACCGCTGTCGCTGGAGCGTTTCGGCGAGCCCTTGCATGCGTTCCCCGCCTTCACGGCGTCGGTGTGCGATCTGCGCCCGCAAAGCCGTGGTCGCATCGAGATTCGCTCCACCGACCCGCAGGAAGCGCCACTGATTCAACCCAACTATTTGAGCCATCCGGAAGACTTGCGGGTGGCAGCAGACGCCATTCGCCTGACCCGCCGCATCGTCGCCGCACCGGCTCTGCAAGCATTCAAACCGGTCGAGTACTTGCCCGGCGACAGCTTGCAGAGCGAAGAACAATTGCACGAAGCCGCCGCCCGCATCGGCACCACTATCTTCCATCCGGTCGGCACCTGCCGCATGGGCAACGACGCGGACGCCGTGGTCGATGCGCAACTCAAAGTCCACGGCATCCCCGGCCTGCGCATCGCCGATGCCTCAATCATGCCGCGCATCACCTCGGGCAACACCTGTTCGCCTACGCTGATGATTGCCGAAAAAGCTGCACAACTGATCCTGGGAACACCCACAAGGAGTTTTGCACCCGACGAAAAAGCACTGACCGCAGTCTCTTGAGCAAAGGAATAGCGACGCTAGCCCATAAGGCCGGCGTCGACAGTGGAACAAAAAAAACAATCACTGTGAGGGATACCGATATGTCAGAACATGTTCAGCCTCTGGAAGCCGTCCGCAGCGCGGGCACCAGCCAGGAAACCCAGAAAGTCATCTTCGCCTCGTCGCTTGGGACGGTCTTCGAGTGGTACGACTTTTTCCTTTATGGCGCCCTCGCGGCGGTGATCAGCAAACAGTTTTTTGCCGGGGTCAACGACACCACGGCGTTCATCTTTGCGCTGATGGCCTTCGCCGCCGGCTTCATTGTGCGGCCGTTCGGCGCCTTGGTGTTCGGCCGGTTGGGGGACATGATCGGGCGTAAATACACGTTCCTTGCGACCATCATCCTCATGGGCCTGGCGACCTTCTGCGTCGGGCTGCTGCCGACCTACTCAAGTATCGGCATTGCCGCGCCGATCATTCTTGTGGTGCTGCGCATGCTTCAGGGCCTGGCCCTGGGCGGTGAATACGGCGGCGCTGCGACCTATGTCGCGGAACACGCACCGATGGGTAAACGCGGTTTCCACACCAGCTGGATTCAGTCCACCGCAACCCTCGGCTTGCTGCTGTCGCTGCTGGTGGTGCTCGGTTGCCGCTACTTCACCGGTGACCAGTTTGAAGTCTGGGGCTGGCGCATTCCGTTTCTGTTCTCGATCATTTTACTGGGCATCTCGACCTGGATTCGCATGAGCCTGCACGAGTCGCCTGCGTTCGTGAAAATGAAAGAAGAAGGCAAGCTCAGCAAGTCGCCGCTGCGCGATTCCTTCGGCAAATGGGACAACCTGAAAGTCGTACTGATCGCCCTGTTCAGCATCAATGCCGGGCAAGCCGTGACCTTCTACGCGGCGCAGTTCTACGTGCTGTTCTTCCTCACCCAGTTCCTGAAAATGGACCCGGCGCTGGCCAACAGTCTATTGATCGTCAGCGTAATCATCGGCGCACCGTTCTTTATTTTCTTCGGCTGGCTGTCGGACAAGGTCGGACGCAAACCGGTGCTGATGATCGGCCTGCTGCTGGCGACTGCACTGTACTTCCCGATTTTCAAGTCCATCGCCCACTACGCCAACCCGGCCATCGACCTGGCCAGCCGTCAGGCACCGATCACCGTACTGGCTGACCCGGCCACCTGCACGTTCCAGTTCGACCCGGTGGGCAAGGCGAAATTTGATAGCCCTTGCGACAAGGTCAAAACCTTCCTGGTGAAACAGGGCCTTCCCTACAACAGCGAAGCGGCTCCAGCCGGCAGCGCCCTGCAGGTGAGCGTCGGTGACGTGAAACTCGAAGGCTACGATGAAGCGGCCCTGCGAGGCGCCGTGACCTTGGCGGGGTACCCGTCACAAGCCGACACTCAACTGATCAACAAACCGATGATCGTGGCGCTGATCGTCGCACTGATCATCATCTCCGCCATGTGCTACGGCCCGCTGGCAGCGCTGATGGTCGAACTGTTCCCGACCCGCATCCGCTACACCTCGATGTCCCTGCCGTACCACATCGGCAACGGCTGGTTCGGCGGTTTCCTGCCTACGGTGTCGTTTGCCTTGGTGGTGTACACCGGGGACATTTTCTACGGGCTGTGGTACCCGGTGGTAATTACCGGGGTGAGCCTGGTCGTCGGGATCATCTGTTTGCGTGAGACCAAGAACGTGGATCTGGATACCAACTGACAGCACGAGCCAAACCGAGGCACCATGATCATTTCATCCGCATCTGACTACCGCGAGGCAGCACGTCGTAAACTCCCGCGTTTTTTGTTTGATTACATTGATGGCGGGGCTTATGCAGAGCATACGTTGAGGGCCAATAGCGCTGATCTGACGGGTATCAGCCTTCGTCAGCGCATTCTGAAAAACGTCGAAACCTTGAGCCTTGAGACCACCCTCTTCGACCAACCACTTTCAATGCCAATCATATTGGCTCCGGTCGGCCTGACAGGCATGTTCGCCCGTCGTGGTGAAGTGCAGGCGGTTAAAGCGGCGGAAAATAAAGGCATTCCACTGTGCCTGTCGACGGTGTCGGTGTGCTCGATCGAAGAGGTCTCGGCACAAAGCCAACAGTCCATCTGGTTTCAACTGTATGTGTTGAAGGACAGAGGCTTCATGAAAAATGCACTGGAACGGGCGAAGGCCGCCGGTGTGAAGAACCTGGTGTTTACCGTGGACATGCCCACGCCCGGCGCCCGATACAGGGACGCACACTCGGGCATGTCAGGCCCTTTTGCATCATCGCGGCGAATGCTTCAGGCCATGACCAAACCCGACTGGGCATTCAATGTCGGCGTCATGGGGCGTCCACACGACCTGGGCAATATTTCAACGTACCTTGGCAAAGCCGTCACCCTCGAAGACTACATGGGCTGGCTGGCCAATAACTTCGACCCTTCGATCAGCTGGAGTGATCTGGAGTGGATTCGTGAGTTCTGGAAAGGCCCGATGATCATCAAAGGCATTCTCGATCCTCAGGATGCCAGAGACGCGGTCAGCTTTGGCGCGGATGGCATTGTCGTGTCGAACCATGGGGGGAGACAGCTGGACGGCGTGCTCTCCACAACCAAAGCATTGCCGCCCATCATGCACGCCATCGGTAATGATCTGACGGTACTGGTCGACTCGGGAATCCGCTCAGGGCTTGATGTCGTACGGATGTTGGCACTCGGCGCAAAAGGCGTATTGCTGGGGCGTTCCATGGCCTATGCCCTGGCCGCCGATGGTCAACGCGGGGTGGAGAATATGCTGGACATCTTTGCCAAGGAAATACGCGTTGCCATGACCTTGACCGGGGTGACCTCGATTAACCAGATTGATGAATCCACGCTGGTGGAGGCTGTTCGATGAGCTGAACACCTGACCTTAAAACGCCGCGCCCATGCGCGGCGTTTTCGTTGATGCCTGGAAAGCGATCCTCACTCGACGTCTTTGAGCACCTCAAACGTGACTTGATCGGGATAGAACGCCATGTAGCCGCGAATCTGATCGACCGACACTTTGGGGTCTTCATAGCTCCACACCGCGTTAGCGCCCTCATTTCCCGGGACTTGCAGACTGAAATAGCTGGCATCACCTTTGTAGGGGCAATAACTCGTGTGATCGGTGCGGGCAAAGTGTTTTTCGTCGATGTCCTCCCGCGGTACGTAATACACCGGCGGATAGTTGGCCTCGAGCAACACCAACGCTCGTGCAGAAGCGGCCACCTGAATACCGTGAAACTTTACAAGCAGGCAGCCCGGCTGCTCTGCGATGGTGATGACAGGACTAGGACCGGTGCTTTTCATGGAGTACGTTCCTCATGAGGCTGATGGGCCGCGCAGCAGCCCCAAAACCTGAGACCACAACTTTCAGGTATAACCCAGATTTTGCACACATGACGGCTTCGCAGCCGAACGGGACGGTGCGGCGTTCCGAAGAGCCTCCTCAATGGCATAGGTAATGCCAAGTCCCTGCACGGCGAGGTCCTTGGTCCTTCCACCGAACTGAATATTCGAAGTCGGCGAAACATCGTCCACGATCAATAGGACCGTTGACATTCCTACTGCGCAGTCGCGCAGTGGTGGCGTGGGGTTCGAGTCTCAGAAACTTGAGGGTCCAACATGCCAGCCACCCAGTTTTCTCTCGACCAGACAATCATCACCTTGGATGCCCGTCCCGCAGGCGTAGAGCCTAACCATCGTGATGGAAAACAACGGCGGCACCGGGGCACCGGAGACGTTTGCCGACATCGTCAAGGACGCCCTTGCGGGTCTCTTTTCCGAGTCGTGTGGCATCAGCGATGTGTTGAAGACCATTCTCAAACGAGAACCCGACACGAAACTGGACCAACCGGTGGTTAACCTGAACTACTGAGGCGCTTGTGCAATGAATCGCAACGCACCGACTGTACATCCATACAGATAAAGATTGCCCCATCGCTCATCAGCCGCCATTCTGTCCGCCTCTCGACAGTTGATGAGCGATGGTGGTTATGCGGCTGTACCTCTGTGAAAAACCTTCCCAGGCCAAAGACATTGCGGCCGTCCTCGGCGCCAGGCGTCGGGGCGACGGCTGCTGGCTGGGAACGGACGTCACAGTGACCTGGTGCATCGGCCATCTGCTGGAAACCGCGCCACCGGACGCCTATGACGCACGTTACAAGCGCTGGGTGCTGGCGGATCTGCCGATCATTCCAGACAAGTGGAAGATGACCGTCAAACCGCGTACGGCCAGCCAGTACAAGGCCGTCAAACGGCTGCTCGGCGAGGCCAGCGAACTGGTGATCGCCACCGATGCCGACCGTGAGGGCGAGATGATCGCCCGGGAACTGGTGGAGCATTGCCGTTATCGCGGGCCGATCCAGCGGCTATGGCTGTCGGCGCTGGATGATGCATCGATCCGCAAGGCATTGGCAGCCCTGAAGCCGGGGGCCGAGACCTTTAATCTTTATCATTCGGCACTCGGGCGTTCGCGGGCCGACTGGCTGATCGGTATGAACATGAGTCGGTTGTTCACACTGCTGGGGCGTCAGTCCGGTTATCAGGGCGTATTGCCGGTCGGTCGGGTGCAAACGCCGACCCTGCGCCTGGTGGTGGATCGCGACCGCAGCATCGCCGATTTCGTGCCGATCGCCTATTGGGCGATCGATGTGCAACTGCTGCACGACGGCACCGCGTTCACCGCCCAGTGGCGCGCCGCCTCCGAAGTTTGCGACGATCAGGATCGCTGCCTGAGTCAGGCGTTGGCGCAGAAAGCAGCGGCGGCAATCGGCAATGCGGCGAGTGCCAGGGTGATCAAACTGCGCACCGAGCGGATGCGCGAAGTAGCCCCCCTGCCCTTCGATCTGGGCACCTTGCAGGAAGTCTGCTCGAAGAAACTCGGGCTCGGCGCCCAGGAAACGCTCGACATCGCCCAAGCCCTGTACGAAACCTACAAAGTCATCACCTATCCACGCAGCGACTGCGGCTATCTGCCCGTGAGTCAGCACAGCGAAGCATCAGGCATTCTTGCTGCACTGAGGCAGGCGGACCCGGCGCTGAACGCCTTGAACGATTTCCTGGAGCCTCAGCGCCGTTCACGAGCCTGGAACGACGCCAAGGTCAGCGCTCACCACGGCATCATCCCCACCGCCGCGGCGAAAAACCTCGAGCGACTGGCGGGCAAGCAGCGGGCGGTCTATACCCTGATCCGCGCGCGCTATCTGGCGCAGTTTCTGCCCAACCATGAATACGACCGGACCCAGGCCGACTTCGACTGCGCCAGTGAAGCCTTGCGTGCCGTCGGCAAGCAGATCGTCGAGCCCGGCTGGAAACGCGCGCTGCCCGAGGCCCTCGCCCCATCCAAGGGCCGCGAAGCACCGGCGCCGCAAACGCTGCCTGCATTGGCCGAAGGACGTGATTGCGCGGTGGCTGACGTGAAGCTCAAGGACCTCTGGACGCAACCGCCCAAACCGTTCACCGAAGGCGATCTGATCAAGGCGATGAAGAACGTCGCCAAACTGGTGGAAGATCCGCTGCTCAAGCAGAAACTCAAGGACACCACCGGCATCGGCACTGAAGCGACCCGCGCCTCGATCATCCAGGGCCTGCTCGACCGTGGTTATATGATCAAGAACGGCAAGGCCCTGGCTGCCACCCCGGCCGCGTTCAGCCTGATCGATGCCGTGCCGCGTGCCATCGCCGACCCTGGGACCACGGCAATCTGGGAGCAGGCGCTGGACATGGTGCAGAGCGGCGAGATGAGCCTGGAAGAATTCGTCACCAAACAGGCCGCGTGGATGAGCAAACAGGTCGCCCGTTGCGCCGGCCTGAGCCTGATCATCAGCGGACCTGCAAGCCCCGCCGGGCGCGGTGCTACGCCATGGAAAAACAAACGCAAGCCCGCCAAACGCAAGCCCTCGACGGGCACCAAACGCGCGGCAAAACCGTCGAGCAGCGTTTAAGGGCACTTCGAGCAAGCCAAAAGGGTCTAGTGTTCTTCAAGCCCAGCGACAGCCCCATTTTCTGATAAGGCCTCAACCATGATTATTGTGCATCACCTGAACAACTCCCGTTCCCAGCGGATTCTCTGGATGCTGGAAGAACTGGCCATCCCTTACGAGCTGAAATGCTATCAGCGCGACCCGAAGACCAACCTGGCACCGCCGGAATTGAAAGCGATCAACGCCCTGGGTAAATCACCGGTCATCGAAGACGGCGCGCAGAAGCTGATCGAGTCCTCGGCGATCATCGACTACCTGATTCGCCGCCATGGCGACGGTCGCCTGCAACCCGATCCGTCCACCCCCGCCTATGACGAATACGTGCAGTGGCTGCATTTCGCCGAAGGCTCGGCGATGTTGCCGTTGATGTTGAACCTGTATGTAGGGCGTCTCGGTGAGGCCGGCACACCTTTGCATCCGCGGATCAATTCGGAGGTGGCCAACTACCTGAGCTACCTCGACACGGCTCTGAGCCCGTCCGATTATCTGCTGGGCGATGAGTTCAGCGGCGCCGACATCCAAATGAGTTTTATCGGCGAGATCGCCCGAGCCCAAGGCAAACTCGATGACTATCCTCATATTGCGGCCTGGATTGAACGCTTTCAGGCTCGTCCGGCCTATCAAGCCGCACTGAAAAAAGGCGGACAATACGATTTCGCCCCCCACTGAGTGATCATGCCCGGGCCAGGGATGGCCTGCACCTCAGGAGCCATCAACATGCCTTTGATCGAACTGCACGCCGCCCAGCGCGACGAACTGGAAACGATTGAAAACCTGATGCAGTTCTATATGTATGACTTCAGCGAGTGGCTGCCGCTGAAGCTCGGTGAGCAGGGTTTCTTCAACGCTCAGCCCAAACCGGGTTACTGGCGAAAACCCGCAACCAGGCCGTTTCTGATCAAGGTCGACGGAGAATTGGCCGGTTTCGTGACAGTGGATGATGAAACCTATATTCATGATGCCGAGTACAACATCGGTTACTTCTTTGTCAGTCGACGCTTTCGTGGCCAAGGCGTCGCGACGTTTGTCGTTTCCACCCTCTTAAGCCGGTTCCTCGGTCAATGGCAAATTTTCCACCTCGACGTGAATCAGCCCGCGCAGCGGTTCTGGGCCAGGGTCCTGGCTGATATCACCCATGGAAACTTCACTCTGCATCAGCTGCCGGTAGACGGTTATCCCTGCACCGTTTACCGATTCCAGACATCGTTGCCGTCGTCCTGACTGGCGCTTTCCCTTTCCGTTTTTTAATTCCAAACGACTTTGTCCGACAATATGTAGTGCTCAAAAATAATCACTACAAAATCGTTGACGCCTCCGATTTGCCCTTGCATGATGCAGACGTCTCCCCGATCGGGAGTACAGGCAACACGTTTGAGCAAGCTCGTCTGACCGCCGAGCTGTTTTCCCGGATACACGCTGCCCACAAGGCAGATTGAAGACGCTGACCTGGCCTGAACGTCCAGTACAAGGACGAGAAGCGCTGGCGATCAATCCTCATGAAGCTTGTGGCCGACCCTGAAAATGTCGGCAGTGGCCAGAAGGTTTTCGCCGCTTCTCCTCGTTGTGACGCTATTGCGTAGCAGTTATTCAACACGACTACATGCAGCAGACGCGGGACCCCGTCAATTTGGCGGCTGACCGCTGACGTCCTGGTTTCGGTGCCAGGGATCAACTAACCGATGGGCTACCTGTATTAGCGAATCAACTTTGAAAGATCACCAAATGGTCAAGGGGCTTACTATGAATCTGAACAATCAACCCACTATCGATGACTTGGCTCATCTGTTCGCTGCGCAAAAAGACAGCCATGACAGCCATATTCTGTGGATCAGCAAGTCGGGCCAGGTGCATATCGACTGCCTGTCGCCTCACGCCCATGAAGCGGAGTTCGACAAGAACAACCAGAATCTGCTCGCCCGACTGAAGATGTACCGTCGCGGCCAAGGCTATGTCGGCAAGAAAGCCGCGGCTGACAAGGACTTCATCGGTAATGTTCTGCACACACTGAAACAGGCATGGGCCTCAATGCAGAACCAGAACGAAGTTCGGGTGATTGACCGGTTCTCCTGATAGCTCCCAGGGGGTTTATTTCACCCTGTCCAGTCCTGAAATAGGTTTACACCTGTTTCACCCCAACGCCCGATGCACCGCATCGGGCGTTTTGTATTTTAAAGACAGGTGCAGTCGTTCCTGCTTGTAGATCAGGATCGCCGATTCGAAGCCAAGGGTTCGGGCAAGGCGCTCAATGGGGTGTGCCCATTAATAGAAGATTGATGCCGTCGACTCACCTGCAGCCGCACCCAATACCAGTTCCATAAAAGCCACCGACGCTGCGCTGTGATAGTTGTTTTTGCGTCGCAGCACCGCGGCCCCTCGTTTGGGCGCAGGCCCCAACAACGGGATTTTGCGCAACGCCCGGTCCTCGGTGGCGATGGGGTCGGGAAGGATGGTGGCGATGGCCGTGTGACGAATGACTTCCAGCAAGGTACTCACCGAGTTGACCTCGATCACCACCTTCGGCGTGATCTGCTCCTGGGCAAAGTACTCATCAATACGAGTGCGGGTCACGAAGTCGGGGGCCAGCAGCGCAAACTCCAGTTGCGCGACCTCTTGCGCGGACAACGCGACCTGGCTTTCGTATAACGGGTGATCGCGCCCCACCATGACGCCCAACGTCTCGGTAAACGCCGGGATCGACTCGATGTCGGCATTTCTGACCTGAGTAAACGCGATGGCGATGTCCAGTGAGTCATCCACCAGCCCGGCCTCGATGTCATCCATCGACAGCTCGAAAATCTGTAGATGGATATTCGGATACCGCACCACATAATCGCGCACCAGCGACCCCACCAGGTACGCCATGAACGTTGGGGTCATGGCCAACCGCAAGGTGCCGCGGGACAAGTCTTTTACGTCATGCAGCGCACGTTTGCCTGCCTCCAGTTCCACCAGCACCCGACGAGCACATTCGATGTAGGCCTCTCCCGCATCGGTCGGTTTCACCGTGCGCGAGGTTCGGTCGAACAGGCTCACGCCCAGGGTTTCTTCCAGTTGCCGGATCTGTTGGGACAGGGTCGGCTGCGAAACATGAAGCGCCTCGGCGGCGCGGGTGAAACCGCCGTGATCGGCGACCGCCAGCAAATAGCGTAAATGTCGGAGCAACATGGGAATTACCCTCTATAGGCTGTGCTTATGCCTTGCATTGTATATCGGTCTTGGACGCTATGGATCGATCAGCACAAGATTGCTCCACACCCAAGCAACATCACTCCCGACAGGTGAAACACCATGCAACAGTCCCACGCTTACAACGACCCAAGCCTGGCCCTGACCACGTCGATCCTCGATGCCAAAGCGAGCAAAAACTTGTCCTGGCAGGACCTCGCCGACGGCACCGGCCTCGGTCTGGCTTACATCACTGCCGCCCTGCTCGGCCAGCACCCGCTGCCAGAAAGTGCCGCCAAAGTGATTGGCGAAAAACTTGACCTGGACGCCGACACCGTAGCCCGCCTGCAGATCATCCCGTTGCGCGGCAGCCTCTCGGGCGTCCCGACCGACCCGACCATCTACCGCTTCTACGAAATGATCCAGATTTACGGCACCACCTTGAAAGCCCTGGTTCATGAGCAATTCGGCGACGGCATCATCAGTGCGATCAACTTCAAGCTCGACATCAAGAAAGTCGAAGACCCGGAAGGCGGCTCCCGCGCAGTGATCACCCTCGATGGCAAATTCCTACCACTGCGTCCTTTCTAAGTGGATACCGGCCCGCACTGATGTGCGGGTCAAACCCGACTCACACATGAGAACATCACCATGAAAGCGCTCATCGACGGTTTTTTGAAGTTCCAGAACGAAGCCTTTCCGCAACGAACCGATCTGTTCAAGCACCTGGCCACTACCCAGCATCCGGGCACACTGTTCATCACCTGTTCCGACAGCCGTGTCGTGCCGGAACTACTGACCCAACAGGAACCCGGTGAACTGTTTGTGATCCGCAATGCCGGCAACATCGTGCCCTCCTACAGCCCTCACCCCGGCGGTGTGTCGGCGACGGTCGAGTATGCGGTCGCAGTGCTCGGTGTCACCGATATCGTGATCTGCGGGCACTCGGACTGCGGCGCCATGACTGCCGTCGCCAAGTGCAAATGCATGGACCACCTGCCCGCCGTCAGCGGCTGGTTGCAACACGCAGAGTCAGCGAAAGTCATCAACGAATCCCGCCCTCACGCCAATGATGCGGCGAAGGTGAGCTCAATGGTTCGGGAAAATGTCATCGCGCAACTGGCCAATATCCAGACGCATCCGAGCGTGCGCCTGGCCCAGGAGAAAGGCCGGCTGAATTTACATGGTTGGGTTTACGACATCGAGACCGGGTCGGTCGACGCCCTGGATGCCAACAGCCACCGTTTTGTGGCGCTCGCCGAGCATCCGGACACCTGCGCCCTTCAAGCCCGATCGTTAGAAGCAGCAGCCTGAAGCGTGTATCCATTGGCCGCGAGACGATCGACGCTGCGCCCCCGGTTCACGGGAGCGCGGCACTGACACGATCGACCGGGTTATTTATCGTCCATCTTTGCTGAAGATTGTGGCCGAATTTCAACGCTCTCTTCGGCGTTGGGGGGTTCTGGAATACTGCCGGGGGTGAACACGTGAGTCAGCAAGTCACTGGCATCGATGTCGACGACGCCCGGAACCGAACGGGTCAGAGCAACTGCCTGCTCACACTGTTTATGGGTGTTGACACGACCGCTCAATGCCACCGTGCCACTGTGGGTTTTGACATGGATTTGCAGGCCCAGGCTGGGTTCAGCCATCGCCAGGGCTGACTTCACCCTCGCGGTAATCCACGTGTCGTGAACGCCCCTTTCCAGATCATGAGAGTACTGTTGAAAGGAATGAAGTTTCATGGTGTAACCCTCTCTACGTCATCAGAGGCACTGCCCGTCCATTGGCTGTGCAACCTTGACTCTCAGGCGAGCGTTATGGACATCTGATTCGTTTTGGAGCGCTCGCCACGCCCATACGGACGCACATTAAGTATAGTGCGTCCGTTGACTGGGGTCGTGGTGCTGGATCAGCGTTTGACCGACAGATCCGTCTGGGTCATGCGACTGCGGATCGTGAACACCCCATCTCCCGAGAGAATCGCGCTGCGAGCAAACAGGCGACCACTCTCCCAGTTCGAAAGCCCCAGTTCCGGCTTGTTCAGCGCGTACTGTCCGTCGACCCACCGGGTAATCCCGTTACCGACAAAGGGGGCGTTGACCGCGCTGTAGAAGCGCTCCTGAGCCGCGGCATCTTCACTGATCAATGACACGGTGAACTGCGGGCTATAGCGATTGAACAGCGCGATGGCACTGTCCAGGTCATCGACAATCTTCAGGCTGACTTCCGGGGTTTCTTCCCATTCCCACTCGCGGCTCAACTGAGCCTCGGGCAACGGTTCGGCCAACGCTTCGGTTTGATAACCTTCGGCGCGGTACACCTCAACGCTGGCGGTCTGCCAATCGGTCGGCAAGTACGGCTCGCTGCCTTCGACGATGTGCAATTTGCAGCCCTGCCCGCGCGCGGTGCCGGCCTGTTGCAACGCGTCGAGGAACAGCGGCAGCAATTGCGCGACACGGTCACGGTGGATCAGGCAGACGTTCATCGTGTTGCAGACTTTGCGATCCAGCGAGTTGCGCACTACAGCGGCAAAGCGCTTGGCATCGGCGTCCTTGTCGGCGATCAACCAGGCACCACCGGTGCCGTGCAGACTGACAGCGGTGCCGGCCTGTTGGGCGATACTGCCCAATTGACTGACGGCGCGACCCGAACCACGAGCCACCGCCAGCGACAGACGCCGATCGGCGAACATCGCCCAACCGGCGGCGTGATTGACGCTTTCCACCAGCGACACCGCGCCCGCCGGCAGCCCGGCGTCATTCAGTGCAGGATTCAGCGCATGGGTGACGATGGCTTGCGCCGTGCCCAACGCATCGCTGCCAATGCGCAACACCGCCGTGTTACCCGTGCGCAACACACCGGCGGCGTCAGCGAAGACGTTCGGTCGCCCTTCGAAGACGAACGCGACGATGCCCAGCGGCGAGACCACTTGCTCGACTTTCCAGCCGTCATGCTCGATGCAACTGACCACTTTGCCGCGCGTGGCCGACGCATCGCGCCAGGCCCTGAGGCCGGCGATCATGTCGAGACGCATGCGTTCATCCGCCAGAAGCCGCGTGGTGGAACGCCCACGGGCCTTGGCCCGCTCGATGTCGGCCAGGTTGGCGGCTTCGATCAAAGCCCAGCAGGCAGGGTCTTCCAGGCGCTGGGCGAAGCGATCAAAGAACTCGCTGATGGCTTGATCGGAGACCGCGGACATTGCGCTGAACGCCGCCTCGGCACGCTCGATTGCAATGGCCGCTGCTTGCTGGTCGGCCACCGGAATCAGCAGCAATTCACCGCTGACCTGCTCCACCAGCAAATGGTCCCCGGGCTGAAAGCGCGCGGCCAATTCGGGGCTGACCACAGAGACACGATTCCCGGCGAAAGGGATAGGCGTGCCAGCGACTAGACGTTCGAGCGCAAGAGACATGAAGCGGTTTCACCATGCAGTGGGCGGCCGGAAAATGTATAGGAAAATCCCTGGAGCGTCATTAACCGCACGCCCGACCGATGATCGAGAACCCGGCGCCCCTCACCTGGCCCTCCTTCGCTAAAAGGGGTACATCAGCGTTTCCTGCTGTCCAAGGAGGCTGTCATGAGCGATGAATTCACACGGCCATGCCCGCGAGGGCGTTGCAGGCGGTGTTCAACTCCGGCGACCAGACACACACCGTGAATTGCCCTGGCACCACCGCGACAATCCCCCCGCCCACTCCGCTCTTGCCGGACAAGCCGACGCGATAGGCAAAGTTGCCGGCTTCATCGTAAAGGCCGCGGGTGGCCATGATCGAGTTGACTTGCTGGGTCTGACGGGCGGTGAGGATCTATTCGCCGCTGTGCTTGCAGACGCCGTCATTGGCCAGAAGACAGAACGCCCGCGCCAAGTCCACGCAGCTCACGCGCAGCGCGCAATGGCTGAAATAACTGCGCAGTACCACTTCGACGTCGTTGTGAAAACTGCCGGCGCGGCAACGCGTGACGGGTTGGATGCCCCACCGATGTTTGCCGTGGACGGTGTCGGCCAATGGTGGGAACGTATGCAGGTGCTGCCAAGCTTCAAGGCCACACAGCCCCAATAAACTTCATCCAACTCACTTGCGAAAACAGGAGCCACCATGAGCGTGACCACCCAATGGATCGAAATCAACAGCGCCGACGGTAAATTTGGCGCTTACCTGGCCATTCCGCACACCCGCAAAGGCCCGGGGATCGTGCTGATCCAGGAAATCTTTGGCGTGAATGAACACATCCGCTCGGTCGCCGAACAATACGCTGCCGACGGTTACCTGGTGATTGCACCGGACCTGTTTTGGCGCAGCGGCGAGCGCATAGAACTGGGCTACGACGAGGCTGGCTGGAAACGCGCCGTCGAATTGATGAACGCCACTGACGTCGGCAAGGCACAGACCGACATCGCGTTGGCCATCGACGCATTGAAAGCCCAGCCGGGTCTGGACGGCGGGATCGCTTCGATTGGTTACTGCTTCGGTGGTTTGCTCTCGTACCTCACCGCCGCCAATGGGCTGGTGGACGTGGCCATCGCCTATTACGGCGGCGGAATCCAGAATCAACTGGAGCGGGCCGATGAAATTGAAGTGCCGCTGCTGATGCACTTCGGCGAACAGGACAGCCACATCCCACTGGAAGCCGTGGAAAAAATCGCCGAACGTTTCGAGAACAACGATAACGTCGAAATTGTCGTGTACCCGGAGGCCGAACATGGCTTCAACTGCTCGCATCGCGACAGCTACAACCAACGCGCAGCGGCTGAGGCCCATGGCAATACGTTGATCTTTTTGGGCCAGGAACTGTAAGGCCAGACGAGCAAAAGGGGACTTCCAACGTCCCCTTTTTGTGTCCCGGATGCGCAGCACATTGACGGACAACGGACGGGGTATGCCGATCTTCCTCTCGGCACTGGCATGGGGCTGGCACAACCTGCGCATCAACCGGACCGAGATCGAAGCCGCATACCAGTGGGGACGGGCTCGACGCTTGATTCGCCGGGGCACAGGCCGCTTGCACGGATGGGCGCAATGAGGGAAATGAACTATTCGTTACGAGTTACTGGCGTTCGCGTGAACCTTTTTACCTGCTTATGCAGCAGAAATCGGGAGGGCGTCTAATCTTGAAATGCCATAGGCCGGTCCATTACCTATTTGCGTAATGATGCAAGGGGCCGTTGGCATGCAGGCGGCTTTGGAGCCAACACCGGACCGGTGCTGGCTAATTAGATTTCAACGTGGAGGGAACCATGAGCAATCTCATCGCTAGCGGCGAGTCACCTGAAGCCGTTCGCCTCATGGTCAAGGTGTACGCCTACTTGCTGCTCGCGGGATTTGCGTTTGTTCCGGCCTATCTGATTGGCTACTTATACGTCTTTCAAGACCCCACCCTTATAGTTAAAAATCACCTGTTCCATATACTTGCGATCACGGCAGCCACCTTGGCGGGCTTGTTTGTTACTTACGTAACGTGGCGCTGCTATCAATCATCGGGAGATCCGCTGCTGCGATGGATGACGCTAGGTTTTCTCGGTTTTGTACTGATCTACGCGTTGCATGGTGCGTTCACCGGGCTTGCCCACCACAATATCTGGCTCTTCCTGCTTTATGGACCGGCCTCTCGACTGGTCATGTCGATTCTGCTGTTAGTCGGAATGCTGTCGTACCACCGCCCACCTGACGCCCCGGACCAACGAATGAAGGCCCGCCCCTGGTTGTCCTGGATAGGGCTGTTCCTGCTGGTTGACGTGGCAGTGGCGTACGTCGCGAACTCACCGATCGCCGGCGATCTCGCGGTGCGTCTCTCGATGGAAGCTGGAGCCCTCATTCTTTCTACATTGACCGTCGCAATACTCTTGCTGCGCCGTATCCGTTCGCCACTGATGATGATTTTTGTCATCTCGGTCACCGCGTTCGCGCTGTCGTCGCTTGCCTTCATCCTTGCACGTCCGTGGAACCACATGTGGTGGCTCGCTCATGCGATCTTCGCCGGTGGATTCTTCATGTTGAGCTATGGGGTCGTGCAAGCATTCCTCTCCACGCGGTCGTTCTCGAAGATCTACAGCCAAGAGGAGCTGATGGTGCGTCTTGCCGAAGCGATGGCGTATACCGAGAGCGCCCTGCAGGAACTCCAGCGCACCAATCAAGAACTCGGGCACCTTGCGGCGACCGATCCACTAACGGGCGCTGATAATCGGCGTCGGTTCATGGAGCGGGTCGAAGTCGAAATGGACCGGACCCAGCGCGGCGGTGAGCCGTTCTCCGTGTTGGCGCTCGATCTGGATAATTTCAAGTCCATCAACGATCGCTTCGGGCATCAGGTTGGCGATGACATCCTGAAGAGCTTCGTGGAGAAATGCCTCGATTCGATCCGGCCGTATGACGGCGTAGCCCGAGTGGGCGGGGAAGAATTCATGATACTGCTACCTCAGACTTCACTTGAAGGCGCGCACGTAATCGCCGAACGCCTGCGAAGCACCGTAGCAAATAATTCTTTTCATGGCCTGCAGCGGTCAACCGTGGTCACCGTGAGCATTGGCGTATCACAATCCGGCCGTGACGGCGACACCATCGAGGCCATTCTGCGCACAGCCGATCAACGCCTGTATCACGCTAAACACGAAGGCCGTAACCGGGTGGTCACGACCATCAAAACCAGCCTCCAATCTCTGCCTTGACCATCATCTGCGCACCTGTTTTTGATCGAACCCCCTACTTCGCCGATCCACGGCGCGGCTTATAAAAAAGAAACATCGAAGTCTCGGTGGTCTTGATGTATTGCCTGGCCCAAGCGGGTTTCACATTCCTGTCGTGGAAATACATCGCGCCGCGGGTTCGGTCGTTCAGTTGCTTGTTGAGCGCCTTGCGCGCGATTTCCTTGGCAATCGCGTACTGGGTTTCTTCCTGAGCCTGATCGGAGCGTCCATCACACCACCACGAAAACTGACAATTTTTGGTTTCAGAACCCTGCTTGACCACGGCACATACCGTGTCCGGAAAGCCCTCATGGCCCAAGCGATTCATGACGACGCTGGCGACGGCTTCCATGTCGGCGGACGATTTGCCTTTGGATTCCCAATAAATGGAGCGGGCCAGACAGGTGATTGCATCGTCCATGGGCGACTGTCCGGCCGGATCGATCGCTTGAGCCTCGGAGGTGGTGATGGTTTCAGACTTGGGCACCGGTACATCGCTGCCCTTCTGCGCGGCTTTCTGCTCAAGGACCTCGGCCTTGTCCTCGGCCACTTGCTTTTTTTGCGCCAGCTCAGACGCGATGGACTGCCCGGCGAGAAGGGTTATTGCCCAGCAGGTGGCTATCCAGATAACTCGCATGATCGACCCTTCGGATGGAACCGGAACCACGCCGCACTGGCGACTGTGCTTGATTGTAGTTGCCAAAATTCATTCCAACAGACGGACAAAAAAACTGCCTTCGGGGGTGAAAAGTCATTGCGCTCGCGGGGGTGAAATCGCGCATCATGGGCGCAGTCAGCTCAAGGGGATTTCCATGCGATTCAAATCATCTGCTAAGCGTCTTGCCACGTTGTCACTGGGGATGTTGTTCGCCGTGAATGCGTTGGCGTCCGACGAAAAACAACTGATTGACTCGATCAACCTCTACCGCAGTCAGGTGCAACGCTGCGCGGGTCAGGTATCGCAGGAACTGCCACCGCTGACCGGCGACCCACGGCTGGCACTGAACGCCAACAGTGTCGGCAACCTGCAGCAGGCAATGGCCACCGCGGGTTATCCGATGAAGAATGTACAGGCGATCAGCCTGTCCGGGCCGCGCGATGCGTCGTCGGCGATGAAAGCCATTCAAGAAAGCTTTTGCCAGATCGTGCTGGACCCGCAATTCGTCGATGTCGGCGTCAGCCACCAGGACCGTGAGTGGCGTATTGTGCTGGCGCGTCCGCTGTTGAGCGCTCGCCTGGGCGACTGGCAGGCGGAAGGTCAGAAGCTGTTGGCTGAACTCAACATCGCACGCAGTCAGCCGCGCCAGTGCGGCACGCAATCCTTTGCCGCCACCACGCCACTGGCCTGGAACGCCACGCTGGCGACGGCGGCCGAGGAACACGCCCGGTCGATGGCGAACAACAATTACTTCGATCACAAGGACCGCGATGGCCGCATGCCGGGTGACCGCGCTGAATTGGCAGGTTATGGCGGCGGGCAAATCGGCGAGACCATCGCTGCCGGACAAGACACCGTGCGCAAGGTGGTCGAGGGCTGGGTATCCAGCGCCGGTCACTGCGCTAACCTGATGAACCCGAAGTACCAGGAGCTGGGCGCGGCGTATGCGGTAGATCCGAAGAGTGATTCGGGGATTTACTGGACAGCGATGTTCGGGGCGCAGTGAGAGGGCGCTCCGCAGCTGAGTGTTGATCATGCATGTTTGGGCGTGAAACTGCGTGCTTGCGCGAGATTGGCCAGCGCGCGGGATAAACACACAGCACCTGGACATCAATTCTTTCGATGATTCAAATCATAAAGCCGAATTTTTTATTTCTGTGTGACCTGTTCAAGATGACGCCATCAAAAATGCTTTGGATGAAAACGTCATGAATCTAAACTTTGCCTTTGCCTGCATGATCGTGGTCTCGTTCGCGGTTGCGTTGGGCCACGCCTGATTAGCAGAAACCAAGGGCCATTTGCGCCCTCCTCCATCCAGAGTCAACTCATGCTGTGTTCCCTTGTATCGAACGGCGCGCTCGTTACGCCTGAAAGGCCGGATACTGCGGTGCCCTGGTGGAGCTTTACCAAAACCGTGCTCGCTGCTGCCGCGCTGTCACTGGTGCGTGACGGGTTGATCAACCTGGACGACACCGTTGCTGAGGGGCCCTTCACGCTGCGCCAGCTGCTGCGACATGAGGCCGGGCTGGCGGATTATGGCGAGCTCGCCGACTACCACAACGCCGTGGCTCGCCATGAGACCCCGTGGCCGGCCGCTGACATGCTGCAACGCCTTGATGCCAGCCGGTTGCGCTACGCCCCCGGGGACGGTTGGCGCTATTCAAACGTCGGCTATCTGTTTGTTGTGCGACTGATTGAACGCCTGACGGGGCGCACGCTTGAAGCAGCGCTCGCGGAGCGTGTGTTCGCCCCCCTCGGCTTAACCCGCGTACGCCTCGCCAAGACACAAGCCGATCTAAAGGGCGTGAACATGGGTAACGCGCCAACCTACGACCCCGGCTGGGTTTATCACGGTTTACTGGTCGGCCCGCTTGAGGAGGCCGCTCTTTGTCTGGACGGTCTGCTGAGCGGACACTTGCTACCAAATGTGCAGCTACAAGCGATGCAAACTGCACGCGTCCTCGGCGGCCCGATTCCCGGTCGCCCGTGGATTTCCCCAGGCTACGCGCTAGGCCTGATGCAGGGTTTGGTCATGGGCGATCTGACGTTGAGCGGACACACCGGCGCCGGTCCGGGCAGCGTAGTGGCGGTCTATCGCTGCGTTGATGGCGAAAACGCGGCGAGTTGCGCGGTCTTTCATGAAGGCGCCGACGAAGGGGTTGCCGAAGCCGACGTGGTCAAGCGTATGTCGGCAGTCCTTGGGAAAAGCCGGTAGAAAAGCCGTAACCCAGCGCGTACAACAAGGCGCCCACCTGGCGTCCTCCGCTTTTATTTCGGGGATCAAACTGGATGTGCTCGATCGGGAGGTGCTCATGGCCTTCGCCGACGAGCATGAAGCTGATGCCGGCACCTAGCGATGCATCAGTTATTTATATTCAGATGCCAGCTTAATAATATTTTACCGATACCCGGGTGATCCCTAGTCTTGCCCCCAAGAAATGGCAGGCCGTTACCGACCTAAATCCAACGTCGAAGGGTATTGAGATGACCTCGGCCCCGATGACTCTGCCCCGATCCGCACCGGCGTGGACGTGCTGAAGGTGGAGCGCAATGTCGCTCGCCCGGGCTGCACCATCGAGACCTCTGAAGGCGTAATCGAGGCCAACCGCGGTGTTGCCGCCACCGGGCCATTCCAGCGCTCTGTCATCCCGCCAATCGCTCCGAAAGATCGGCCATTCCTGCAGATCCACTCCGCCGACTATCGCAACCCGGCGCATCAGCTCGGCGTGTCGAGCGAGCCGGGCGTGTATTTACTCGGCCTGGCGTGGCAGTCCCGTCGCGGTACCTCGTTCATCTGGGGCGTTTGACATGACGCCAAGTACATGGCCGACCACATCGCCATCCAGCGTTCCTACCTCGACTACCACGATGCCGCGCAACGCGAGACTGAAACTGTCCCGGCCGCCCATACCCGTATTCGCATGTTCAACACCAAAGAAACCTACCCCAACCAGAGCCTGGACAACGACCGGTGCCAAGCGGTCCGAGCCGGCAACACCGTTTACGTTCGCGGTCAGGTTGGCACCGATTTCGACGGCAACCTGGTGGGCCTCGGTGATCCACACGCGCAGAAGCCGCCATCGGGGCGGGCGGCGAAGCCGGGGCGGTGCAATCTGACCTGTAATTCATCCGAGGATCATTCATCGCTAGCCGACCCATAGCTGTCGTTAGTTAAGGGCAGTAACCGGCCAGAAATAGACAGTCGTAATACCTACAAATTAGTAGCCGTTCAGTTTTGATCCTTTGCTGGGGCGTGGCGGCGAATCACAACCTTTTCCCTCGCGACTATCTCATTCATACATTTGTACAGGCGCACAGCACGTCGAATGGATTTTGACGATGTTCAGCCCTGCCTGATCTGCATAACCTTCTGAACAGGCTCCGTTGATCACTAACAATAAAAGGAGATGACCAATGCCTATTCAGACCGAGCACGATCCGCGGTTGAAACGCACACTAAAGACTCGACACATCAGTATGTTGGCACTGGGCGGCGTCATAGGCGCGGGGCTTTTCGTAGGCTCCAGCGCTGTTATCGCGTCAACCGGCCCTGGTGCGTTTATTACCTATGCGATCACCGGCCTCATCGTTGCACTGGTGATGCGAATGCTGGGTGAAATGGCGGCTGCGCACCCATCAAAAGGATCGTTCGTCGATTATGCCCGCATGGCCTTCGGGCGCCCGGCGGGTTACATGACCGGCTGGCTCTACTGGTACTTCTGGGTCATCGTGGTTGGCTTCGAAGCAGTCGTCGGTGGCCAGATCATCAATGGCTGGCTACCAGACGTTCCGGTTTGGGTCATCGCGCTTGGCCTGATGATGAGCATGACGCTGCTGAACTTGATGTCGGTTCACTCCTTCGGGGAGGCCGAGTACTGGTTTGCTGGTATCAAGGTGGTGGCCATCATTGCTTTCCTGATCGTGGTGGGCGCCTATGTCTTCAACCTCTGGCCGGGGTCGACCGCAAGTTTCAGTAACCTTACCGAGCATGGAGGCTTCCTGCCTCACGGCGTCTCATCACTGTTTACCGGTGTGGTCGTCGTGATCTTCTCTATGACCGGCGTTGAAGTCGCTACCCTCGCTGCGGCGGAGTCCGAAGACCCTTCTCGCAACATTCGCAAGGCCGTCAATACTGTGATGGTTCGCATCCTGGTGTTTTTTGTCCTGGCGACCTTCTTCATCGTGGTAGCACAACCATGGACTGACATAGTTCCAGGTAAATCTCCCTTTGTTACGACGCTCGAGCACATCGGTATTCCGGGTGCTGGCACCCTGCTGACTGCCGTGATTTTGGTGGCGGTGCTGTCAGTGTTGAATGCGGGTCTGTACATCTCGTCTCGACTGCTCTTCGTGCTGGCCTCCAATGATGAGGCACCACGCTGGCTGGCGTCTGTAAGCAGTAATGGTGTTCCTGTGCGCGGAGTCATCGCCTCGACGCTCGTGGGTTATGGATGCGTGGTGATAGCGGCGCTTTGGCCCGATACGGTGTTTCAGTTCCTCATCAATTCGTCCGGCACCGTGTTCCTTTTTGTCTACCTGATGATCTGCCTGTCGCAAATCAAGTTGCGCCGTAAATGGGTAGCGGAGGGGTCGCTGAAGTTCGCGATGTGGGGCCATCCATGGCTGCCACTGATGGTGGCCGCTTCGATCGTGGCTGTCTTAGTCAGCATGGCCTTCGATCCCACAATGCAGATCAGTCTTCTGCAATGCGTCCTCGCTATTGCCGCCATCGCCGCCTCCTACGTGCTCATGCGGCTATCCCGTGTTCGTAGAAAGAACGCGCTGCCGGCGAGAGTCGTCTAGCAGGCCAGTCATATAAGAGCACCCCCATATCCAGAGTAGTCATTGGGAAGCCAACTACATGTCAGTAAAGATCGAATTAAGTCAGTTACCCAACAAACCACTGTGGTTTGAGCAAGACTCGCCTCGCGAACGATTAGACGGCGCAACACACGCCGATGTAGCCATCGTAGGTGCCGGATACACGGGGCTCTGGACGGCCTACTACCTGCTCAAGAGTGATCCTTCGCTTCGCGTGGTACTTCTCGACAAACATGAGGTAGGTTTTGGCGCCTCCGGACGAAACGGTGGCTGGGCTTCGGCGATATTCCCTATCTCCCTTCCGAGGGTGGCCGAGATGTACTCCCATGACGCAGCTTTGAATCTGCAAGTGGCCATGAACGATACAGTTGACGAGATTGGTCGCGTTCTGGCCGTTGAGGGCGTCGAAGCGGATTACTCGAAGCAGGGGTTCCTCTCGCTAGCCCGTAGCGCTCCGCAAATGGCCCGGGCGCGTGCCGCGGTCGAGGCATCTGCGCGCTTCGGGTTACCGAACCAGTGGCAGGTTTTCGACGGCGCGCAAGCCGGCGCCAAAGTCGGGGCACAAGGCACGCTGGGCGGTCTCTACACTGAGCACTGCGCCCTCATCCATCCAGGCAAACTGGTGCGTGGCTTGGCACGACTAGTCGAGCAGATGGGTGCCAAAATTTATGAGCGCTCTGCAGTCACAGAACTTGTTCCCGGGAGCGTGCGCACAGAACACGGTTCGGTTACGACGAAGTTTACGGTGCGCGCCACCGAGGCATTCACTTCGCAGCAACCAGGACACTCACGCTTTGTCATCCCGCTGTATTCATTGGTGCTTGCCACCGAACCACTGCCTCGAGACCTGCTGGGCAAGCTCAATCTTGACCACCGCATGGCGTTCAATGACATGCGTCATCTGCGTGTCTATGGGCAGGTCACGGCCGAGGGACGACTGGTATTTGGTGGTAGGGGCGCGCCCTATCACTGGGGCTCACGAATATCCGACGCCGCCGACCTGGTGGACAAAATTCATTCCAAGATCCATGAGACGTTGATCGAGTTTTTTCCGGACCTGGCCGACACGCGAATCACCCATCGCTGGGGTGGTGCCCTAGGTGTTTCCCGTGACTGGTGCCCTACGGTGAGTATCGATCGGAAAAACCGGCTGGCCTGGGCTGGCAACTACGTCGGCGACGGTGTCGCCACCAGCAACTTGGCAGGTCGCATTCTGCGCAACCTGATCCTTGAGCAAGACGAGGACATCAACGCCCTGCCCTTGGTCAATCACTGCTCCCCGTCCTGGGAGCGCGAGCCGCTGCGCTGGCTGGGTATCAACAGCGGGCTAGCTGCGGCCTCGCTCAGCGATATCGAAGAGCGCATCACCCATCGTCCATCTCGCACTGCAATGTTGCTGGAAAAGTTAACAGGTGCACATTAATAGGAGCATGCCGTGACTACTTTCACGATTATCAAGTCTGCCGCGATCCAATCGTTGCCATTAAATCCCGCCGGCCAGCGTGCCGGTGCAGACAAGGGCGACCCACAAATAGCGATCCAGCAACTGGCACCAGAAGCCACTGGCAACCTGGGTGTCTGGGAATGCCAACCTGGCGGATGGCCGGTGGTTAACCGTCCCGACACCGAGTTCACGTACATCATCTCCGGCGTTGCGCTGTTGACGGATGACGCGAGCGGTGAAGTGGTAGAGGTCACGGGTGGTGACCTGATCATTCTCCCGCCTGGCTGGACGGGGCGCTGGGACGTGCTTGAAACCGTCAGAAAGGTCTACGCGATCTACTGACCAGCGCCGCTTTCATGGCGGGAACTGCAACCCGCCGCCATCCTATTTTCGAGAAATTACAATGACCAATACGATCGTAAACTGGGTATCCGGTGCCCTTGTGAACGCCACCAGCGGCCAGCAATTGCCGGTCTACAACCCTGCCACTGGCGTGGTCACAGGCCAGGTGCAACTGGCCAGCCACGCTGACGTAAACGCTGCCGTTGCCTCAGCCAAAGCGGCCTTTCCGGCGTGGAGCAACCTGTCGCCACTGCGCCGCTCACGTGTTCTCAATAAATTCTTGGCACTGCTCAACGAGCATCGTGATGATCTGGCTCGGCTGATCACTGCCGAGCATGGCAAAGTTTTCAGCGACGCCCAAGGTGAGGTCATGCGGGGTATCGAGATCGTCGAATTCGCGTGTGGCGCACCGCAGTTACTTAAGACTGACTTCTCCGACCAGGTCAGCACCAATATCGACAACTGGACGCTGCGCCAGCCATTGGGCGTGGTCACCGGTATCACACCCTTCAACTTCCCGGTAATGGTGCCGATGTGGATGTTCCCGCTGGCGCTGGCTACGGGTAATACCTTCGTGCTCAAGCCCAGCCCGATAGACCCAAGCCCTAGCCTGTTTATCGCCGAACTGCTTAAGCAGGCCGGTCTGCCCGATGGCGTGTTCAACGTCGTGCAGGGTGACAAGGAGGCCGTCAACGCGCTGCTCGAGCACCCAGATGTCGAGGCCATCTCGTTCGTGGGTTCCACGCCTATCGCAAACCATATCTACGAGATTGGGGCTCGCCACGGTAAACGTGTTCAGGCCTTAGGCGGCGCCAAGAACCACTTGGTTGTTATGCCAGACGCCGATATGGATCAAGTCGTGGATGCGCTCATGGGTGCAGCCTACGGTTCGGCGGGCGAGCGCTGCATGGCCGTCAGCGTGGCAGTTTTCGTGGGTGAAAACACAGCAGAACAGGTCCTTCCTAAGCTGATCGAGCGTACCCGCGCACTGAAAGTGCTAAACGGTACCAACAACGACGCGGAGATGGGACCGATCATCAGCCGTGCTGCGCAACAACGCATCACCGGTTATATCGAGCAAGGTGTCGCGGAAGGCGCAACGCTGCTGGTCGACGGCCGTGGCTTTGATGGCGAGGCCGCAGGCGAAGGCTGCGGCGATGGGTTCTGGATGGGTGGCACGTTGTTCGATCATGTCACCCGGGACATGCGCATCTACAAGGAAGAGATCTTTGGGCCGGTGCTGGCTTGCTTGCGGGTCAAGGATTTCGCCGAGGCAGTGGCGCTTATCAATGATCACGAATTCGGCAATGGCGTGAGCTGTTACACCCGTGACGGTCACGTCGCGCGTGAGTTTGGTCGTCGTATTCAGGTCGGCATGGTCGGTATCAACGTGCCTATTCCAGTGCCCATGGCGTGGCACGGCTTTGGCGGTTGGAAGAAAAGCCTGTTCGGCGACATGCATGCCTACGGAGAAGAAGGTGTGCGTTTTTATACCAAGCAAAAGAGCATCATGCAGCGCTGGCCGCAGGCTACTGCCAAGGGTGCTGAGTTCGCGATGCCAACCAGCCACTAAGGCTATCGTTAAAGTCGCGTGAACGGCCCCGCACTGCAGTGCGGGGCCGTTTGCATTCAATAATTGCTATCGAGCAGTTCGGTATTTTTACCGGCTTGGATCGCAATCCAGAAACGCGCAGTGCCATTGGTTGACGTGGGTTTGATTCCCGTCAGTTGCTCCACCAACTTGAGCCGATAGACGAGTGTCTGGCGATGAACACCGAGGTCGAAGGCGGTCGCTTTCCAGTTGCCATCGTTTTCGAGAAACCTCATTAATGTTGGCAAAAGTACCGCCCCTTGCGCGCGGTCATGCTCCATTAGCGGTCCCAGGTATCGTTCTATTAATGCACGCGCTTCGGTCAACGATTTTGGTGCCATGATCAGCCCAGTCTCAGTATCGCCGTAACGCAGTCTGTCCGTGCCGACTTCCTGAGCCTGTGTCAGCGCTAGGCGCGCCTGTCTGACGCTTTCACGAAAGCCCGTTGCCTCTGCGATCGGCCTACTTATTCCAATCACAGTGCCTTCACCGAGGTTGCTGAGCAGGGCCTCGAGTGTAGCGTTGTCATCAGGACTGATTGCTAGCAGCAGGCCTTTGTCGCTGAGCAATAGTGGGGGGGCAATGTGCAGAGCAGGGGCATGGTGTATTTCATCCGCACACCAGAACCCATTTAGACCTGGGCGTATAGCAAGACTGACTAGCGTGCCGGTAAGGCCGCGGCGTTCCAGTAGAGGGCGCGCCAGAATGAACGGTGTCTCGCTCTCCAGTAGGCTGCGTAACAGTGCCGATCCTTCCTCGCGCTGCAGATCACGTTGGATCATCAATCGTTCGAGTTCAACGCCGAGCAGGCCGACCAGCGAGCGTACCAGGATGGCGTCATCCAGTGTGCGCTTGCCGTTGCGGGTCAGGACGAGGTTGGCTCGCGCTCGGCCAGCGATCGCTATCCGCTCAACCCCTTCCATATCTTGCTGTCCCGATGGTTTCGTATCGACGATATTGATGCCGCTGACCGCATCCTCAATGGCCAACTCAAGGTCCAGCGTGCTGGCGAGAATTGAGAGTCGACCTGCCATGTCGGGTGCCTTGCGTAGCGCATCGGCGTAAGTCTGGAACAGCCGCTCGCTGGCGTTGAACCGTTCGCGCTGGGCATTCAGAACGCTTTCGATCACGTAGTGAGAAAGCTTGACGAACTCGAGCTCGAAACTGGCACGAAGGATCGGAAACAACATGCGATCGGCCGCTTTCAGCATCAAGCGCGATAGTTTTGGGGCATCGTGTCTGGGAGCGACCACCAACGCACTGGCATTGCAATGCGCCAGTTGCTCCAGCCAGGCAACCTGATCTTGCGCGGCACGTGGAATGCCCACCCCGGTCGTCATGACTAGGTCGCCGGGAGAAATCCATCGCCATGGGTCTGGCAAGTCGACGGCATGAGCCCAGGATATCGGCCTGCTGGTAGCGGCGAGGCCTGCGACTGCTTTCAGCTTCAGCAGCTCGACATTGATCAAGTCCTGTACCGTTAGCATGGGATTGTCGTTCCGTATTTTTGAGTTGTCATGCTACCGGGTAAAGCCGGGGTGAACCATGTTTGCGCAAGAGCACCTCATTGTGAATGGGTGTTTTTGATCGAGAAGGTGTCAAGCCTCTATTGAGCAGGTACAGCGTTCCAAAATGGAAGAAATATTCCGCTTGAACGCGAATTTCAGATCTGCTGATTAGTCGAACGCGGGTTGACTTAAAGTAGGCGCGAGGACTTCAAAATGGCTAGGTCGTTTTTACACCGCAGAGGCAATTTCTGGCGGCCGCCAAAGGCCGACTTCGGTCAGTCGTGGGGGTGATAGTCCGGCAGCACAGCGCTCTGTTGCTTCTGGCCTTGGCGCTGAGTTGGTGTCCATGCGTATCGGACTCTGCCCCGCTCTTTTTCAACGCCATTTCTATCGCGTTTGATGCCGCAGATGATTGAGCACCTGCGACTCTGGTTTGAATAGACAACTATCCTTGTTCAAACGTGTGAATTATTCGCAAAGCTTTTCGCGAACTGAGCGGCGATACGGCCTGATTTTGAACCCCGTTGGGTTGCCCAGCGTACCGCATGCATATGCGCCTCTTCGAATCGAGATTCAGGTACATCGTAAGTAGCAAGCCACTGATTCACCGCTTCAAGATACTCGTCCGGGGAAAAAGCATAAAACGATATCCAGAGACCAAAACGATCCGACAACGAGACTTTTTCTTCTACCTCTTCCCCGGGATTCAAAGCACCGTTTTCACCGCGTGTGGCGTGATGGTTGTCAGATATCTTGGACGCCATGAGATGACGCCGATTGGATGTTGCGTAAATCAAAACATTATCGCTTTGCGACGCGATAGTGCCGTCTAACGTTGTTTTCAAACTTTTGTAGCCGATATCTCCTTCTTCAAAAGAGAGGTCGTCACAGACAATGATGAACTTTTGAGGTCGATCCGCCAGCAGCTCAATCACCTGGGGCAAATCCGCCAAGTGATCCTTGTCAATTTCGACAAGACGCAGGCCATTAGCATGGAATCGCTGCAGACAGGCCTTGACCAACGATGATTTACCCGTACCTCGGGCGCCTGTCAGCAATACGTTGTTGGCAGGAAGGCCTTTGACGAAGCAATGGGTATTGTGCTCAATCAACCTTTTCTGGCGATCAATATTCTTGAGCTGATCGAAGCTCATCAACGCAGGTCTGGGGATGGGCACCAGCCTGCCCTGGCCAACTCCGTTGACGGACCTATATTGCCACGCATAAGCGAGAGCGTCGGAGAACGTGTCCTCACTAAAAACTCGGGGATAGGCGCGCTCCAGACTGTCTGCGATTCTTGTAAGTTGAAGCACGAGTTGAGCTTGAATATTGTCCACGGCGGGCGGCCTTTAACGTTTAGGATTGGGCTGGTACTGCCACTGATAGCGCTATGATAAAAGCATCCCGAATAGGTGTCTCACGACAGATGGGCCGCCATGTACGAAAAATGGACATGCTCAAAGAAAAAACGACAGATAAAAGCATCGGAACCAGCCAGCATCCTCCCCGAACCGTATTCACATCGTTCTCTGACGGTCACTGGGTATCCAGTCATAGTCACGATCAAGCTCAGTTGCTATACGCGATTGAAGGGGTATTGGTGATTGGTACTGTCACTGGCCGGTGGGTGCTGCCGAGCAACCGCGCGTTATGGATCCCTCCCAATACCGAACACTGGACACGAATGGTCGGGGCGGTTCAGCTTCGCAGCCTTTATCTGCAGCAGCTCCAGGCCCCCCGAATGCCTGCTCACTGCTGCATCGTTGAAGTATCACCTTTGTTACGTGAACTGATCCTTTCAGCGATGACGATTCGCGAACCATTCTCGGCGGATACCCGTAATGAGTGGATCATGAAATTGCTCGTCGACGAGCTTGACTACATCCCGCTTCATGCCATGCATTTGCCGTTACCTGACCATCCGAAGCTTGCTCATGTATGTCATCTGCTAATCAAGTCGCCCCACCTAGATCTTGCCGAATGTGCTGCGCTATTAGCCGTCAACCCAAGGACACTGCGCAGATGGTTTATGGATGATCTCGGTATGACCTTCGGGAAATGGCGACGGCAGGCCAGATTACAATTAGCGCTTGAATACTTGGCTAAAGGCGAGAGCGTGCTGGGTGTCGCGATCGCCACTGGATATGCCAACCACAGCGCCTTTAGCACGATGCTCCGCAACGAGTTGGGAGTGTCACCTGCCGAATTCGTTACACATCTCCGTCGAGCAGATCAGCTTTCAACTGGCAGTCCTGTGGCTCACTTTCCATAACTCCTGTTGTTCGCACTCAGCCAGGCGCGCCATGGACTGTTACTGTTCCCTGAACAATGCTTTCCCGTCTTAGGTTTTATCCAAAATGCCATCGACATAAACTTGGCTCATCGTCCAGACAAAGCCACAAAACCCCGAAATTTAATGAACCCTCCCCACGCCAACTCGCCTAACTGAATAACTGTCAGGAGGTGACTCATGCAAATCGAAACAATCTGGATCGTGTTGACAGCAGCTCTTTTGCTGTTAGAGCTATGGGCAATCAACAAAATACGTAAAGCCCAAGGCAAATCCAGCAACAAACTCGTATGGATGGTGGTGATCGTGTTTGTACCGCTGTTCGGGCTGATAGCCTGGGCATTGGCGGGGCCAAAATACACCGATCACAACCCGCATTCACCGCAGGCTGGACAATGACGTTGGAGTCTGCGGTTTAAGGCTATGGATCGATCCACGCGTTTTCCTTGAACCGTTCACGTAGCGGCCTGCTCAAGGTTTAGAACACCGGATGCGTCGCGCGGTCATGAAGTGAAGTCCATTCACTTTGAAAAAACCTGCGCGGCTGTTTCCATTGGGCATTGGTGTTGGCCGCAGACGCAGCCTTCGGCAGCTACTACAGCTTGGCGTCCGCTTTGATATCAGAAGTTAGCCGGGGTGTTGGCACTGATGATTTCCGCTTCATCCGCCCCGATATTCCGAAACCGATGCGCCAACGTCGTCGGAAAGTAATATCCATCCCCAGCATTCAGCACACTAATCTGCCCATCAACCGTCAACTCAACCGTCCCCCGCGTAACCAACCCACACTCCTCCCCTTCCGAGTGCACAATCGGCTCTTCCCCCGAACTCGCCCCCGGCGCGTATTGCTCGCGCAACAAGCGCATCTGCCGACTCGGCACCGAAGCGCCAATCAGCAACAACCGCAATCCATGACGGCCGAGATCCGGCTGTTCATTGGCGCGGAACACGTATTGATGCTCACGCGGCGGCTGATCAAAGGTAAAGAAGTCCGCCAAAGACATAGGTATGCCTTCGAGCAGTTTTTTGAGGGAACTGACGGAGGGACTGACGCGATTTTGTTCGATCAGGGAGATGGTGGCATTGGTGACGCCGCTACGTCGGGCCAGCTCGCGCTGGGACAGCTTGTAGCTTTCGCGTACTAATTTGAGTCGTGAGCCCGTGTCCATGACAGCCTTATGCGAAGAATACTTAAGGGTTATGGGGGTGGATGGCGGGCGACTTTTGGCCGCGAGAACACCGCTTCCCTGTCCCGGAAATTTGAAAGGCGGGTATTAAATCACGTTTGGTGGTGTTGCTCAGCAGGTTCGATATACGGCTGAATGAAAAGCCAAAAAAGCGGGGCCGCTTCTCGACCCAACGGGGGCAAGCCCCCTCGCCATAAGCGCTCTTTTGCGTCTGACGCTTAGATGCCGAATCGGTCACGCAGCGCGTAATACGCGGCGCCCATGGCGGTGAGCGGGGCCTGGAAGGTGCGGCCGCCGAGCATGGGCATGTGCGGCAACGATGCGAAAGCATCGAAGCGTTCGGCGTCGCCGCGGATCATTTCCGAGATGAGTTTGCCGGCCAGGTGCGAGCAGGTGACGCCGTGGCCGCTGTAGCCTTGCATGTAGTAGGCGTTTTTCTCGATGCGGCCGAATTGCGGCATGCGGGACATCGTCAGCAGGAAGTTGCCGGTCCAGCGGTAGTCGATCTTCACATCCTTCAGTTGCGGGAAGGTCTTGAGGATTTTCGGTTTGATCAGTTGTTCGATGTCGTCCGGTTCGCGGGCGCCGTAGACCACACCGCCGCCGTACAGCAAGCGGTTGTCGGCGGTGAGGCGGTAGTAGTCGAGCAGGTAATTGCAGTCTTCGACGCAGTAGTTGTTTTTGATCAGGCTGCGCGCAACCTTTTCGGACAACGGCTCGGTGACGGCGATTTGCGAGCCGCACGGCATGCTTTTGCGCGTGACGCGGTTGTCGAGGTCTTGCGGCAGGTAGGCGTTGCCGGCGATCAGCAGGTACTTGGCGCGGACCACGCCTTTGGCGGTGCGCACGGTGATCGGTTCGCCGTAGGTGATTTCCACTGCGGCCGATTGTTCGTAGATTTTGCCGCCCAGACCGATGATGGCCGAGGCTTCGCCGAGGGCCAGGTTCAGCGGGTGGATGTGGCCGCCCTGCATGTCGAGCAGGCCGCCGACGTAGTGGTCGCAACCCACTTCGCGCTTGATGTCCGCCGCGTCGAGCATTTTCAGGTTTTTGTTGCCGTAGCGTTCCCAACTGCTTTTCTGTTCGGCCAGGCCTTTGAGTTGCTTTTTGTTCAGCGCAGCGAAGATGCCACCCGGACGATAGTCGCACTGGATGTCGTAGTGTTGTATGCGCTGACGGATGATGTCGGCGCCTTCGAAAATCATGCTGCCGAGGACTTCGGCGGTCTTGTCACCGTAGCGTTCTTCGATGACATCGACGTCGCGGCTGTAGGAGTTGACCAGTTGGCCGCCGTTGCGACCGCTGGCACCGAAACCGACTTTGGCGGCTTCGAGCACGGTCACGCTGTAGCCGGCTTCGGCGAGGAACAGGGCTGAGGACAAACCGGTGTAGCCGGCGCCGATCACGCAGACGTCGCAGTCCACTGCTTGTTCGAGCACCGGGAAGTCGCCGGTGAAATTGCGGGTGGCGGCGTAGTAGCTGTTTACATGTGTTGTTTGTTTCATAGGTTTCTCCGATGGCCGCTGGCACCTGCCGGCGGCCGCCGTTGTAGAGGTGTTAGAGCTTGATCCAGGTCGCTTTGAGCTCGGTGTATTTGTCGAACGCGTGCAGCGATTTGTCCCGACCGTTACCCGACTGCTTGTACCCGCCGAACGGCGCGGTCATGTCGCCACCGTCGTACTGGTTGACCCAGACACTGCCGGCGCGCAAACCGCGCGCGAAGGTGTGGGCCTTGCTGAGGTTGTTGGTCCACACACCTGCGGCGAGGCCGAAGATGCTGTCGTTGGCGATGGCCAGCGCTTCTTCCTCGGTGTCGAAGGTGATCAGCGACAGCACCGGGCCGAAAATTTCTTCCCGGGCGATGGTCATGGCGTTGGTCACGCCGTCGAAAATCGCCGGTTCCACGTACAGGCCACCGGTGCTTTCGAGGGTGCGGCTGCCGCCGGCGATCAGTTGTGCGCCCTGGTCTTTGCCGACCTGGATGTAGCGCAGCACGTTGTCCAGTTGACGCTGATCGACGACCGCGCCGACGGTGGTTTCCGGGTCCAATGCATGTCCCGGCTTCCAGGCTTCCAGCGCTTCCACCAGCAGCGGAATGAACTGCTCGCGAATCGAACGCTCCACCAGCAAGCGCGAACCGGCGGTGCAGACTTCGCCCTGGTTGAAGGCAATCGCACCGACTGCCGCTTGTGCTGCCGCGCGCAGATCCGGCGCGTCGGCGAACACCACGTTCGGGCTCTTCCCTCCCGCTTCGAGCCAGACGCGTTTCATGTTGCTTTGCCCGGAATAAATCAGCAGTTGCTTGGCAATTGCGGTCGAGCCGGTGAAGGCCAGCACGTCGACGTCCATGTGCAACGCCAGTGCCTTGCCGACGGTGTGACCGTACCCCGGCAGAACGTTGAACACGCCTTTCGGGATGCCGGCATCCAGCGCCAGTTGGGCGATGCGGATGGCGGTCAGTGGCGACTTTTCCGAAGGCTTGAGGATGAACGAGTTGCCGGCCGCGAGGGCTGGGGCGAACTTCCAGCTGGCCATGATCAACGGGAAGTTCCACGGCACGATGGCGGCGACCACACCGGCGGGTTCGCGGGTGATGAGGCCGAGTTGGTCGTGGGGTGTGGCGGCGACTTCGTCGTAGATCTTGTCGATGGCTTCGGCACTCCAGCGGATCGCGTTGGCGGTCGCCGGGATGTCGATGTTCATGGAATCGTTGATCGGCTTGCCCATGTCGAGGGTTTCGAGCAGGGCCAGTTCTTCCTGATTGGCCAGGATGAGGTCGGCGAAGCGAATCAGGATGCGCTTGCGTTCTGCGGGGGCCAACCGCGCCCAGATGCCGGATTCGAAGGTGCGGCGCGCGACGGCGACCGCCGCATCGGTATCGGCTTCGTCGGTGCTGGCAACGTTGGCCAGGAAGCGGCCGTCGACCGGGCTCACGCATTCAAAAGTGTCGCCGCTGAGTGCCGGGCAGTATTGGCCGTCGATGAATGCACGGCCTTCGAGTGTCAAGGACTGGAAGCGTTGCTCCCAGTCGCTGCGAGTGTTTGTCATGGTTGTGACTCGACGCAGAGGAATAAGTAGTCATGAAACCCGTAGGAACTGAGCTTGCTCAGCGCCTACAGGTTGTTCTCCGTCAGACGGTGTGCAAGTACCAGTTGTATTCAAGGTCGGAAATGGAGTTCTCGAACTCGGCCAGCTCGCTTTCCTTGCACGCCACGAACACGTCGATGTACAGCGGATCGATGTAACGGGCCATGACGTCGCTGTCGTCCAGCTCGCGCAGTGCATCGCGCAGGTTGTTCGGCAGGCTCTGCTCGTTCTGCTCGTAGCTGTTGCCTTCCACCGGTGCGCCCGGCTCGATTTCGTTGGTCAGACCGTGGTGAATACCGGCCAGTACTGACGCCATCAGCAAGTACGGGTTGGCATCGGCGCCGGCTACACGGTGTTCGATTCGTACGGAGTCCGGCGAACCGGTCGGTACACGCACGGCAACGGTACGGTTGTCGATGCCCCAGCTCGGCGAGTTCGGCACATAGAACTGCGCGCCGAAACGACGGTACGAGTTGACGTTCGGGCACAGGAACGCCATCTGCGCCGGCAGGGTCTCGAGCACACCGCCGATCGCGTGACGCAGTGCGGCGTTCTGCTCGGGATCCTCGCTGGCAAAGATGTTGTTGCCTTCTTTGTCGAGAATCGAAATGTGCACGTGTAAACCATTGCCCGCCTGGCCCGGATACGGCTTGGCCATAAAGGTGGTGTCCATCTCGTGGTCGTAGGCGATGTTCTTCACCAGACGCTTGAGCAACACCGCGTAGTCGCAGGCCTTGATCGGATCGTTGACGTGATGCAGGTTCACTTCGAACTGCGCCGGGGCGCTTTCCTTGACGATGGCGTCGGCAGGAATGCCCTGCTCTTTCGCGCCTTCGAGGATGTCTTGCAGGCAATCGACGTATTCGTCCAGGTCGTCGATCAAATACACCTGAGTCGACATTGGACGTTTGCCGGAGACCGGCGAGCGTGGCGATTGCGGACGACCGTTCACGTTGTCCTGGTCGATCAGGTAGAACTCGAGTTCGAACGCAGCGCAAATGGTCAGGCCCATTGCATCGAATTTGCTCACGACCTGACGCAGCACTTCGCGAGGGTCAGCGAAGAACGGCTGGCCTTCGAGTTCGTGCATGGTCATTAACAGTTGCGCGGTCGGGCGCTTCTGCCAAGGCTCGATGCTGAGCGTATCAGGGATGGGAAAGCAGATTCGGTCTGAGTCACCGATGTCCAGACCCAGGCCGGTGCTTTCCACCGTAGAACCGTTGATGTCCAGAGCAAACAGAGACGCCGGGAGGTTGATGCCTTTTTCGTAAACCTTATGAAGACTGGTGCGCTCGATGCGCTTGCCGCGCACCACACCGTTCATATCCGCAATCAGAAGGTCGACGTACAAAACCTCAGGATATTTCTTAAGGAATGCGTTTGCTTCGTTGAGTTGAACGGTACGCAGAGGGACCGACATGATGCACCTATTAGCTGTTAATTATTATGTTCACTGCCTTGTTGCGAACTCAGTCAACCCGAACGGCAAAGTGAAGTCAATAGCGAACACTTGACCTCTTAACCTTTATTTTTGGGCCTTTAATGGGCACGAGAGTGCCATGTCAGTCTTGCGCACCGCGTAAACCCTGAAGATCGGACGTACGGCGTTTAGAATTTTTTACATGAGAGTTGTTAATTAAAATCAACAAGGCTAAGCTCCGGAAAAGCTCGTTCAAGTGTGAAACTTCGAGGTGATAAAAATGGCATTCAAGCCATTGATCGGTGTTACTGCGTGCGTCAAACAGATTGGCCTGCACCCTTACCATGTCAGCGGCGACAAGTACTTGCGTGCTGTCAGCGTCGCGGCTTTGGGCCTGCCCGTCGTCATTCCTTCCTTAGGCGATCTGACCGAAATCGATGACCTGCTCGCGCAGCTCGACGGTCTGCTGCTGACCGGCTCACCCTCGAATGTGGAACCCTTCCACTATCAAGGCCCCGACAGCGCCCCCGGCACGGATCACGATCCGCAACGGGACGCCACGACCCTTCCCTTATTGCGCGCGGCCGTTGCGGCTGGCGTTCCGGTGCTCGGTATTTGCCGGGGCTTCCAGGAAATGAACGTGGCGTTCGGCGGCGGCCTGCACCAGAAGGTCCACGAACTCCCGGGCATGCTTGATCACCGGGAAGCGAATCATCCGGACCTGGCGGTGCAATACGCATCGGCGCATTCGGTCAACGTGCAACCGGGCGGCGTGTTCGAGGCGCTGGATTTGCCGCAGGTGTTCCAGGTCAACTCGATTCATAGCCAGGGCATCGACCGACTGGCGCCCGGCCTGCGTGCGGAAGCGATTGCGCCCGACGGTTTGATCGAGGCGATTTCGGTTGAACACAGCCCGACCTTCGCCGTTGGCGTGCAATGGCATCCGGAATGGCAGGTTCTGTCGAATCCTCCTTATTTGAGTATTTTCCAGGCGTTTGGCGACGCGTGCCGGCGACGGGCCGCGCTACGTAATAAGCGCTGACGTCAAACCCGACCAAATCAATTTACTGCCCCGAGCGTCAGGCGGGCGTGCCTTTGCGCGCCAGTCCCTCACGACAACAACAAACGCGATAACAACAAGCACCACCAGGCAGCCAGGACGGCGGCGCCGAATAAGCCCGCCCAGTGCTGGCTTGCAATCAACTATTAAGTCAGGCCGCGTTGGCCCGACGACTGAAACCTGTTGGGAGTTTCACATGGCAAACGCCTCCAGCATCTACAGGAAGGCTCTTGAAGGTCACCCGTCACCGGAAAAGGTGTTGGTGAAAATCGACCGCGTCACCAAGAAGTTCGACGAAACCACCGCGGTGGACGATGTCTCGCTTGAAATCCATCAAGGCGAAATCTTCGCCCTGCTCGGCGGTTCCGGCTCCGGCAAATCGACCCTGCTGCGCATGCTCGCAGGCTTCGAGCGCCCGACCGAAGGACGGATTCTGCTCGACGGTGTCGACATCACCGACATGCCGCCGTACGAACGGCCGATCAATATGATGTTCCAGTCCTACGCGCTGTTCCCGCACATGACGGTGGCGCAGAACATCGCCTTCGGTTTGAAGCAGGATCGTCTGTCCGCCAGCGAAATCGACACCCGCGTTGAAGAGATGCTGCGACTGGTGCATATGACCCAGTACGCCAAACGCAAACCGCATCAACTGTCCGGCGGTCAGCGTCAGCGTGTGGCATTGGCTCGCTCCCTGGCCAAACGTCCGAAGCTGTTGCTGCTCGACGAACCGATGGGTGCGCTGGACAAGAAGCTGCGTTCGCAGATGCAACTGGAGCTGGTGGAGATCATTGAGCGCGTTGGCGTGACCTGCGTGATGGTGACTCACGATCAGGAAGAGGCCATGACCATGGCCCAGCGCATCGCCATCATGCACCTGGGCTGGATCGCGCAGATCGGCAGCCCGGTGGACATTTATGAGGCGCCGGTCAGCCGCATGGTCTGCGAGTTCATCGGCAACGTGAACGCCTTCGACGGCACGGTTGTGGAAGACCTTGAAGGTCACGCGATCATTCACAGCCCGGACCTGGAGCAGAAGATTTACGTCGGTCACGGGGTCAGCACCTCGGTGCAGGACAAGTCGATCACCTACGCCATCCGCCCGGAAAAACTGCTGGTCAGCACCACCCAACCCGATACCCGCTACAACTGGTCCAGCGGCAAGGTGCACGACATCGCTTACCTCGGCGGCCACTCGGTGTTTTACGTGGAACTGCCTGGCGGCAAGGTGGTGCAGTCGTTCATGGCCAACGCCGAACGCCGGGGTTCACGTCCGACCTGGGACGACAAGGTCTACGTCTGGTGGGAAGACGACAGCGGCGTGGTACTGCGCTCATGAAAACACTCAATCAGCAGTTTATGCGGCTGATGCCCAGTGGTCGAAAGCTCGTCATCGGGGTTCCTTTCCTGTGGCTGTGCCTGTTTTTCCTGTTGCCGTTCTTCCTGGTGATGAAGATCAGCTTCTCGGAAGCGGCCCTGGCCATTCCTCCTTACACAGAGATCTACACCTTCGCCGAGCAGAAATTTCAGCTATTGCTCAACATCGGCAACTACTCGCTGCTGACCCAAGATGAGTTGTACATCTCGGCCTACTTCGGCTCGTTGAAGGTCGCGTTTTTAAGCACGCTGATGTGCCTGGCGCTCGGTTTCCCGATGGCCTACGCGATCACCAAGGCCAACAAGGAAACGCAAAACGTTCTGCTGCTGCTGATCATGATGCCGACCTGGACCGCGATCCTGATCCGCGTTTATGCGTGGATGGGCATCCTCAGCAACAACGGTTTGCTCAACTCATTCCTGATGTGGACCGGGCTGACGTCGCACCCGATCGAGATGCTCAACACCAACACGGCGGTGTATATCGGCGTGGTGTATGCGTATCTGCCGTTCATGGTATTGCCGCTGTACGCCAACCTGGTCAAGCACGATCAAAGCCTGCTGGAAGCCGCTTCGGACCTGGGCTCGAGCAACTTCAACAACTTCTGGAAAATCACCGTACCCCTGGCCAAGAACGGAATCATCGCCGGCTGCATGCTGGTGTTCATTCCGGTGGTCGGTGAGTTCGTGATCCCGGAGCTGTTGGGTGGCCCGGAGACCCTGATGATCGGTCGCGTGCTGTGGCAAGAGTTCTTCAATAACCGCGACTGGCCGGTGGCCTCTGCCTTGGCGGTGGTGATGCTGTTGATCCTGATTGTGCCGATTCTGCTATTCAACCGCAGCCAGGCCAAAGAGATGGAGGCACGGGGATGAAACGCTTCGAGTTTTCAAAGTTCATGCTGATTTTCGGCCTGTCGTTTATTTACCTGCCGATGTTGATTCTGGTGATTTACTCGTTCAACGCTTCCAAACTGGTGACGGTGTGGGGCGGCTGGTCGGTGAAGTGGTATGTCGGCCTGGCCGACAACTCGCAACTGATGGGCTCGGTGGTGCGCTCGCTGGAAATCGCCTGCTACACCGCAATTGCGGCGGTGGCGCTGGGAACGTTGGCGGCCTTTGTGCTGACTCGCGTGACTCGCTTCAAGGGCCGCACATTGTTCGGTGGCTTGGTGACAGCGCCGCTGGTGATGCCGGAAGTGATCACCGGTCTGTCGCTGTTGCTGCTGTTCGTGGCAATGGCGCAGTTGATCGGTTGGCCAATGGAGCGTGGCATCGTCACCATCTGGATCGCGCACACCACCTTCTGTGCGGCGTATGTGGCGGTGGTGGTTTCGGCGCGCTTGCGCGAGCTGGACTTGTCCATCGAAGAAGCGGCCATGGACCTCGGGGCGAAGCCGTTCAAGGTATTTTTCCTGATCACCATTCCGATGATCGCACCGTCACTCGCGGCCGGCGGCATGATGTCGTTTGCCCTGTCTCTGGATGACTTGGTGCTGGCGAGCTTCGTGTCCGGACCGGGCTCGACGACCCTGCCGATGGAAGTGTTCTCGGCGGTGCGTCTGGGCGTGAAGCCTGAGATCAATGCCGTGGCCAGCCTGATTCTGCTCGCCGTCTCGATCGTAACCCTCATGGTCTGGTACTTCAGCCGCCGCGCCGAAGCCACCCGTAAACGCGCGATTCAGGAAGCGATGGACCAGACCGCCAGCGAATCCTGGCAGCAACCTAAAAAGCAAATGGTAGAAACGACGGCCTAGCGCCGTCGCGTTTTACGGTTTTGCATGATTTTCATAACAAGAACTGAATAAAAAGATTGGAGTTGTACCGATGAAAATGTTTGGCAGGACTCTGCTGACACTGTCCTTATTGGGCGCGATGGCCACCGGCGCCCAGGCCAATGACAAGGTACTGCGCGTCTACAACTGGTCGGATTACATCGCCCCGAACACCGTCAAGAAATTCGAAGACGAGACCGGCATCCGCGTGACCTACGATGTGTTCGACAGCAATGAAACCCTCGAGGCACGGCTGCTCGCCGGCAAATCAGGCTACGACATTGTCGTGCCGTCCAACAGTTTCCTGGCCAAGCAGATCAAAGCAGGTGTCTATCAGGAACTGGACAAATCCAAGCTGGCGAACTGGAAAAACCTCAATCCGGCGCTGCTGAAAAATGCTTCCGCCAGCGACCCGAATAACGGCCATGCCTTCCCATACATGTGGGGCTCGATAGGCATCGGTTTCAACCCGGAGAGGGTCAAGGAAGTGCTCGGCACGAACGCGCCAACCAACTCCTGGGACTTACTGTTCAAGCCGGAAAACGCCGCCAAGCTGAAAGCGTGTGGCATCAGTTTCCTTGATTCGCCGACCGAAATGCTCCCGGCCGCCCTGCACTATCTGGGCTATCCGGTGAACTCTCAGGACAAAGATCAGATCGCCCAAGCTGAAGCGTTGTTCATGAAGATTCGCCCTTCGGTGGCGTACTTCCATTCCTCGAAATACATCTCGGACCTTGCCAACGGCAATATCTGCGTGGCAGTCGGTTACTCCGGCGACGTGCTGCAAGCCAAGGCCCGCGCCCAAGAAGCGGGCGATAAGGTGAAGGTCAATTACAGCATTCCCAAGGAAGGCGCGGGCAGTTTCTACGACATGGTCGCTATCCCTCGGGACGCATCGAACGTCGAGAACGCGTACCTGTTCATGGACTTCCTGCTGCGCCCGGACATCATCGCCGAGATCACCAACAACATCGGCTACAGCAATGCCAACGCGGCGGCCACGCCTTTGGTGGATGAAGCGATTCGGGATGATCCGGGGTCGTATCCGTCGCCGGCTGTGATGGCGACGCTGTATGCCATTCCGGACATGCCGATTGGCGTTCAGCGGATGATGACCCGTGGGTGGACGCGGGTGAAACTCGGCAAATAACTCGTAACGATCAGTTACCGGTGTCAACGATTTCCGTTCACGCAGCGCCTTACCACCGCTGCACTCCTATCTGTAGAACGGCCTCACCTGGCTTCCTCGGTTAAGGTGAATGTGGGCGGTGTCGCGGACTCTGGCACCAGCATTCGGTAATCACGCATCAGCGTCAGATGCGGCCGAAACGCCTTCGGCGATTCCTCAAACCCGAACGGCAGCATTGCCTGCTCCGGCGCGAGCACCAACACCCCTGCCCTGCGCCAGACATCCAGCCGATCAAGCGCAACCCTCAAAGGCACACCCGGCGTTCGAATATTGGCAGCGACCGTACAGATATCGGCTATTTTCGCCACCTCGACAGCGCCCAAAAACATCAACGTCAGATGAAAGTTCTCCACCGGTACCGGGCGTCCACACCTGAGCTCAAGTGCTCTGCGCCATTGGGCGATGGCCCGACGTTGCGAGGGTGTGCAGTTGAGGGCAAAAAACAGTCGTTTTAACGGCTCATGGGATTCGTCGCTCATACCTGGCACCTCCTCACATCCACGTTATAGTTCATGCAAACGATTCAACTGGAGGGGGCCATGCGAGAGATCATCAGCAAGGAACCATGGTGGGCCGTGCCACCCAAACCTGGCCAGGATGAGTCCGAGCTGGAATGGGGCTGGCTGGTTCATTACAACGAAGGTGAACCGCGCTTCGAGTTCGTCAACGAACGGCCGACAGACAGCGAGATCCGTAATCGCAAGAGTTGCAAGACCACCCCGTCGCCGGAGTGAACCTGTCGTTGCTTTCAGGCTTTTACGATCATTTCGAAGTCGCTCTCCTTGGGTTATGGGGCGATCTGCGGGTCAGTCGGCCCCCAATCGACAGCTCCGCCGCCCGAACTGACCGACGGCACTTGCGCGCTCCCCGCCAGATTGCTCTCGATTTGCGCCGCCATGTACAACGTACCGGCCATCACGCCGGTGGTTGGGTTTTGCACCAGCTTCAACCAGGCCTTGTCGAACGTGTTACCCAAACTGCTGCGAATCAGTGCCTCGCTGTCAGGCCGATCATTGGCCTGGATCATCGCGCGAATCCCCGCCACACCCACGGAAATCAAGCCCCCGGCCAATTTTCCCGCTGCAGCGGCCACTGCACTGACCGCACCTCGCGGGACCATTTCGGCTTCCATTCGTTGACTGGCGCGTTTGGCCACCGGCGCCATGGCGATGTCTGTCGAATCAACACCCATGTCGCCACCGGCCTTGTGGACTTTTTCGATCAGCGCTGCATAGGCCGGCAACGTATTTAGGGGCTGGGTGTGCACGACCTGATAAAGCGAGGCGTCCCTGGCGGGAGGCGGCCCCAAGGCGATGGCGGGGATGTTGCGCAGACGTCCGTTGAGCTGAGCCATCGGTACGCCGTGGCGCTGAGAGATTTTCTGCAGTTCTTCCTGAAGGATGTCCACGTAAAACGCCGTTGCCAGGCCGAGAATCGCGTCGGGATCGATCTCCACCGCGACCGGTGCCAACACGCGCTGTTGGTATTGCTCCAGCAGATAGGCCGCCAAGCGCTTGGCCGAGACATCTTGCTCGCCCTTGGCGCTGAGGGTGTACCAACTGACCTTCATCGAGAGCCATTCCTGAGTCCAGTAACTGCTGAACCATGGAATGAAGTTTTCTTCGGTCAGTTGATAGACACGCGTTCGCCAGTAATCCATGGCACCGCGCGCGTAAATTTTGGTCTGCTCGGTGGCCGATTGCGACGCCACGACAATCTCCCGATCCACCAACTGCCAGGTGCTCCGGGAAATAATCACCGGCACCACTTCCACCGGGGCACGCGCAGGCATGGCGCATCCCGCCAACACCACCAACACGGCGACGATCAGCGAACGCAGGTTCAAGATCGCGGTTCTCTCGGGTTGAAATCAGATCAAGGGCTATATGCCTGAGTATAGGTGGCTGCCCACACGGGGGCCGGAACAGTCAGCGATGACCCCTCCTTCACTTATGTCGATATTCACCATCGGCGCGAATCATGATGATCCATCTGCTGACCTGCCTGGCACGTCCTGGCCGTGAGCTTTGCGGTGTTGGGCAAAACTTCGAGGCGTTGCTGATACCGGCAGCCGCCAACCATTTCAACAACGAAGTGGTCGGGCTTAATGATCACTTTCGGTTTCTGAATGATGTACTGGTCGAGCATCTGCTTGAGATCGAGTTGGCCCAGGCCAGGCCACGGTCGGCGCGTCAGTTCACGTTTTAATCAATGATTTGCTGCTGCGCGCACACCTCCCGAAGGCAACCCCGCAACCAGCGATGCACAGGATCGGCATCCAGCCGCGGATGCCAGAGCATGGCGACAGTGAACGCCGGCAGAGACAACGGCAACGCAAAACTGTGCAGGCCGGCGCGCAAATTGGCGGTGTGCCGTTCGGGAACGCTGGCGATCAGATCGGTGTCCCGGGCGAGTGCCAGTGCGGTGGAGAAGCCTGCGACGACGATTGCGATCTGCCGATCCAGTTTCAGGGGCTCAAGGGCTTCATCAATGGGGCCTCTGTCGAGCCCGCGCCGAGAGACGCCGATGTGGCTGCCCGCCGCATAACGCTCGGGGGTTATCTCGCCTTCGCTCAGCGGATGCCCCCTTCGCACGACGCCAATGAAACGGTCCCGAAACAAGCCCTGCGTGCGCAACTCCGGCCCGGCGCTCTTCCCCACCACTCCCGTTTCCAGATCGACCGTGCCGTCGCGCAGTGACGTGCTGTCTTTGTCGGGTTTGTGCATGAAGCGCAGCCGTACGCCTGGGGCTTGCTCGGCGACGCGGGCAATCAGGTCCGCGCCAAAATTCTCCACAAAGCCTTCACTGGTGCGCAGCGTGAACATGCGGCTCAGCTGGCTGAGGTCGGGTTGCTCGGCCGGTCGAAGGACCGCTTCTGCGTCCTGCACCAGTTGACTGACCCGCTCGCGCAGTTCCAGCGCTCGCGGGGTGGGCACCAGACCGCGCCCGGCCCTGACCAACAGCGGATCGCCAGTGGTTTCACGCAATCGCGCCAGTGCCCGGCTCATCGCCGACGGGCTCAGCCGCAAGCGTTTGGCGGCGCGCGCCACGCTGCCTTCGGCGAGCAGCACATCCAGGGTAATCAGCAAGTTGAAATCGGGAGTGGACATGCAGCGCCCCGCGGAAGAGTGATATGGCGTTGAACGCACACGTTAACTGCAAACGGTGCGCCTTCCGCCATGTTAGGTCGGCGGGTAGATTTCTGATAGCTCCGCTTCGGGAGTGGCCAGAAAAGAGGAACAGCATGAAATCAATCAGTGCAGTCGCAGAACGTGCGCAACAGACACCGTCGACTCGGTGGACGCTGGCCAGTCTTTCACTGTCGATGCTGCTGTCCTCGCTGGGCACCAGTATCGCCAATGTGGGTTTGCCGACGTTGGCCGAAGTGTTCAACGCTTCCTTCCAGCACGTGCAGTGGATCGTCCTCGCCTACCTTCTGGCCATCACTACCCTGATCGTCAGCGTCGGTCGGCTCGGTGACATGGTGGGTCGTCGGCGGCTGCTCTTGGCCGGCATTGGCGTGTTCACGCTGGCGTCGGCATTGTGCGGCTTTGCACCCACGCTCTGGATGCTGATTGGTGCCCGGGCACTGCAAGGACTCGGCGCGGCAATCATGATGGCGCTGACCATGGCCTTTGTCGGCGAGACGGTAGCGAAGGCAAAAACCGGCAGCGCCATGGGCTTGCTCGGGACGATGTCGGCGATAGGCACCGCGATGGGGCCGTCACTCGGTGGCCTGCTGATTGGCGGGTTCGGCTGGCGGGCGATCTTCCTCATCACCGTACCGTTGGGTTTGCTGACGCTGGTGCTCGCGCATCGCTACTTGCCCGCCGATCGCCAGAAGCCTAAAACCGACCGCGCCGGCTTCGACTCGCTGGGCACTCTGTTGCTGGCGTTGACCCTCGCTGCTTATGCGCTGGCCATGACCCTTGGGCGAGGCAGTTTCGGCCCGCTTAACATCGCCTTGCTGTTAGCGGCGGGCGTCGGCGGCGGCCTCTTTGTGTTCGTCGAAGCACGAGTCACCTCTCCGTTGATTCAATTGGCGATGTTGCGGGATCCATTGCTCAGTGGCGGTCTCGCCATGAGCCTGCTCGTCGCGACAGTGATGATGGCGACGCTCGTGGTCGGGCCCTTCTACCTCGCCCATGGGCTGGGGCTCGATGCCGTTCGGGTTGGATTGGTCTTGTCGGTCGGGCCGTTTGTCGCGGCGCTGACGGGAGTGCCCGCCGGCCGTATTGCCGACCGCGTTGGCGCCCAACGCATGACCCTCATCGGGCTCATCGCCATGGCAGCCGGGTGCCTCACGTTATCGGTATTGCCGGAGACGTCAGGCATCGGCGGCTACCTCTTGCCCATGGTCGTGATAACTATCGGCTATGCGCTGTTCCAGACAGCTAACAACACGGCGGTCATGGCGGAGGTTCAGCCGGACCAGCGAGGCGTCATCTCCGGCCTGCTCAACCTGTCGCGCAATCTGGGGCTGATCACAGGTGCGTCCGCCTTGGGCGCGGTATTCGCGCTCGCATCGGCCTCGGTCGACATTGCAACGGCGCGACCCGAAGCCGTTGCCAGCGGTCTGCGGATCACCTTCGCCGTGGCGCTGGTGTTGATCGCTGTCGCACTGGCCATCGCGCTGGGAAGCCGCGCGGTGCCTGGGGGATGTACAAGGAATCGCCAACGTTGATTCAATGACGTGGGCCACTTCCGCCCCGGGATGCGAATGCTTGGGGGGGGCACCACACCCGGCTCGAAATCAACGAGAACCTGGATCACCTCACGCCCGGCAACGTCGAGGTCCTGGCGCAGCCGATCGGTGCGATGAAGACCCGTCTGCCAGCTCATTACGGGAGGCGCCTCCTCAGCTTGAGGGATCCTCCGCCAAAAACGAGAAAAGCCCTGCAAGCGTAAACCTGCAGGGCTTCTCGGTCAGGCTGACCATCTCATTAAGCCCGCACAAGACGGGCTTTGAAAATCGAGTAGGTGGCCGGCGCTGGTCTCCGGCTTACAAGGTTTATCAGGCCTCCCACAGAACAGTTTTGTGCTGTCCTGCTTCACACGGCATAAGGGCTGGATCTCAGCGCGGAGATCTTTCTAACCGTGTACCCTTCGGAACGCGCCCCACGTTTCCTCGCCATCCGCTTGCGCATCAGTCTGCGTCTTCACCTACAACTTCAAGAGTAGTACAAACTCCAAAGCGCAAGGCGGGCTTTTTAGAACGATTTTGTCCTGTAGCAAGCGTGACAGGATGGAAAAATGCTATCGCGCGTCACTTGGGGTACACGCGCTTTCGTCTCACCGGGTCGTGCCTGCCGTTCACGGATCGGTGATTTCCTTATGACGTGGCACCAGATAGGCCAGGGGTCAAAGCCGGGCACGACGCGCAGGTGGCTAGGGCCGGGGCGCAATGCCTGAACTGAGCCGAACCGATTTGAGCAGAGCAATGAAATAGTCGGGCCGTGTGATAAACGGCCCGACGTTCGTTTTCGATCACTGCCCTTCAGCAAGTTTCGCCTTCGGTATCCGCAGAGCGCGCCAGGCAATTAAAATCGCCATGAGTGCCAAGCCGAACGTCACCCACGAAACCAGATTAATTCCACCCTCGAAGGCACTTCCCGCCTGCGTCATCAGCGCTTGTGCTTGATCCTGCGACAACTGCACCGCTACATGATGAGCACCCGATAGCGTCTCACTCGCCAGCATCGTCTGCACCTCGCTCAAAAAGCCCGGCAACTGCAATGCACCGCGATAGTAGGCCGTGACGAGACCACCGAGCACCGTCGTCCCCAAAACCACACCCACTTCATAGGCCGTTTCACTAATGGCCGACGCCGCACCCGCCTTTTCCGGCGGTGCAGCCGACAAAATCACATCGTTGGATACCGTCGCGATCGCGCCCACGCCAATGTTCAGCAAGGCAAAAGCCACCACCAGAACGATCAGACTGCTGCCGATGCTGGCGACCAACAAAAACGCCACCCCAGCAAACGCCATCAGAATCGGTACCAGCACATGCACCGGTACTCGCCGCGCTACTGGCACGACGGCCATTCCCACTACGATCGCCATGATCTGACCAGGTACTAACGCAAAGCTGGCATTCAACGGTGACATCTGAAGAACGATCTGTAAGAACTGAGTGGTAAAGAACACAAAGCCGACGAGGAACGCGAGGCTCATCAGATTGATGAGTACCGAGCCGCTAAAGGTGCCACTTCGGAACAGACTCAGATCCATCAGCGGCACAGGCAGACGTAACTGCCGATGCACAAACCTCCATCCAGCCACCATGCCGATTACACATGCTGTCAGTGCCATCCAGTCGAGACCATTACTGGCGCTGTGTTTAATGCCATAAACGATGGCACTGAGGGCAACCATCGATTGCAGGATACTTAGCGGATCCAATGGCCCTGAACAGTCTTTCTCGGACTCAGGCAACAACACCGGTCCCAATACCAACAACGGCACCAATACAGGTATCGCCAATAGGAAAATCGCCCCCCAGCTGAAAAACTCCAGCAAAACCCCACCGACCAAAGGACCGAGCGCTGATCCTACCGTCAGCGTTGTTGCCCAGATCGCGACAGCTACTCTGCGCTCCTCTCGATCCAGGAACACCGAACGTATCAATGCCAACGTCGAGGGCATCAACATCGCACCGAAAATCCCCATGCACGCTCGCCCGGCAATCAGTTGCATGGCCGTATGGGAATAGGCGGTCAGCACCGACACAATGACAAAACCCAAAGACCCGGCCAGTAACAACTTTCGATGACCGATTCGATCGCCCAGACTGCCCATCGACACCAGTAATCCGGCCAATACCAGCGAATAGGCATCGATCATCCATAACTGCTGACTTGCGCTTGGACTCAGGGCTTCGGCAATCTTTGGTAACGCGAATCCAAGCACCGTATTGTCTACGGTCACCAGTAGCACTGGCAGCATCAGCACGCTAAGGGCTGACCATCGTTTTGATTTTTCTCTGTGTTTCGCTGTATCACTTATTAACGGCATTGCTCCACGCTCCTTATTTCCCTCAAAGTATTCACGGGAGATTTCGCAATGCACCCGTGAAACGAACCCTGCGCGCTTCCATGGCGAGGGTTTAAGAACGTAACGTTCAACGTAAGAAAATTAACTTTTCTCGCGGAAAAACAGATCACTTCTATAATTTCGTTACATCACAATTCAATCGGCTATTTGTTTCATATTGTTTGATAGCACTGATGGGCTGAAAGTCCTTCTCCGTCTGCCCCGCCCCAAAAGCAAGCGCCCCAAACAATCTCGGGCGGAGGAAACGCACAGATGCCCCGTCTCACCGCGAAAGACTTTGCCCCGGAACTGCTCGAACTCTACGACTACTACGCCCACGGCAAGATCAACCGTCGAGAGTTTCTGGATCGGGCGGCGTTGTTCACTTTGGGTGGCTTGACGGCCAGCGCGCTCCTCGCGGCCCTGAGTCCGAATTATGCGCTCGCCGAGCAGGTTGAATTTACCGACCCCGACATCGTTGCCGAATACATCACCTATCCCTCCCCCAAGGGCCACGGGCAGGTTCGTGGTTATCTGGTGCGCCCGGCGAAAGCCACCGGCAAGGTACCGGCGGTGGTGGTCGTGCATGAAAATCGCGGGCTCAACCCGTACATCGAAGACGTCGCGCGGCGTGTGGCCAAGGCAGGCTTCATCGCCCTCGCCCCCGATGGCCTGACGTCAGTGGGCGGCTATCCCGGTAACGACGACAAAGGCCGGGAGTTGCAGGCGACCGTCGCCCCGGAAAAACTTATGAACGACTTTTTCGCCGCCATCGAGTGGTTGATGAAGCATGACGCGACCAGCGCAAAAGTCGGCATCACCGGGTTCTGCTACGGCGGTGGCGTCGTCAATGCGGCGGCCGTGGCTTATCCGGAACTGGGGGCGGCCGTGTCCTTTTATGGCCGCCAGCCAGAGGCCAAGGATGTCGCCCGAATCAAGGCACCAGTGATGCTTCACTACGGCGAATTGGATACGCGCATCAACGAAGGCTGGCCTGCCTATGAGAAGGCGCTGAAGGCTGCGGGCAAAACGTATGAGGCGTACATCTACCCCGGCGCCAACCACGGTTTCCATAACGACTCCACGCCTCGATACGATGACGCCGCGGCAACGCTGGCCTGGGACCGGACGCTGGGGTGGTTTCGACGGTACCTGGCTTAAGGGTGAAGCTGAAGTCTGCTTTGACAGTGTTGCCAGATTCCGCATGAAGGGAGGGTTTCGAACAGCTGACGAGTCAGCTGCTCAAACGCGCCTCAATAGGTCACGTCTCAATCACATCATCCGCCCAACTGATGGCCGCAACGACGGTGGGGAAACCGATCGTGCTGGTCAGTGAGATCAGCGTGTGACGGATCTGCTCTGGTGTAGCGCCCGCCTTCAGTGCGCGTCGGGTATGACTGTGCACCGCCCCCTCCGAGCGGATGGCCGCCGCGGCACCGAGCTGGATCAACTGGACAACGATCTCTTCCAGTGGGCCGGTATGACGCACCGTCGTACCCAAGGCCTCCACGGCAGCCAAGTAATCCGGGTACTGCTGTTCGAGACGTTGGTAGGTGTTGTGCGCTTTCTTCTTGGTCATGTTTGTTTCCTCGCGTTGGAGGGCGATCAATTCGCGCCTTTGCGCCCGAGTCATCAGGCTGCGATTTACGAAATCTGCACACCGCAGCAGTAGGCTACGCTTACAGCAGCTCATTGCACACGATGCTCACGTCTGCAGGTTTTGGTTTGTTCTGGGGAGCGTCTGCAACAGCTATTTCAGACAGCCCCAAACAGTTCACGCAGGACTACGTGATGACCGAGCCTCTCCTCAGTTTCGACCAACTCAAGCGCGCCGCCGCCTCCGGCGAGATCGATACCGTTCTTGTCTGCATGGTCGACATGCAAGGCCGACTGGTCGGCAAACGATTCCAGGTCGAGTTTTTCATCGACAGCGGCCATGAAGAAACCCATTGCTGCAATTACCTGCTGGCCGACGACATCGACATGGAGCCGGTGCCGGGTTACGCCGCGGCCAGCTGGAGCAAAGGCTATGGCGACTTTGTGCTCAAACCCGACATGACCACATTGCGACGGGTGCCCTGGCTTGAGTGCACGGCGCTGGTGCTCTGCGATGTGCTCGATCACCACCATCGGCGCGACCTGCCACACAGCCCGAGGGCGATCCTGAAAAAACAGGTCGAGCGATTGCGCGAGCGCGGCTACACCGGCATGTTTGCTTCGGAACTGGAGTTCTATCTGTTCGACGAGAGCTACGAGGCCATCCACGAGCGCAACTACCACAAGCCGAAGACCGCCGGTCACTACATCGAGGACTACAACATCCTGCAGACTACCCGCGAAGAGCCGGTTCTGCGGACGATTCGCAAGCATTTGCAAGCCAGCGGCATTCCCGTGGAAAACTCCAAGGGTGAATGGGGGCCAGGCCAGGAAGAAATCAATATCCGTTATGCCGATGCGCTGACCATGGCCGACCACCACGTCATCATCAAGCACGCCTGCAAAGAGATCGCGCAACTACAGGGCAAGGCGATCACGTTCATGGCCAAGTGGCGTTATGACGCCGCCGGTTCCAGCAGCCACATCCACAATTCGCTGTGGGACAAGAACGGTAAAAAGCCGCTGTTCTTTGACGCCAAGGCTGAGTTTGGCATGTCGAAACTGATGCGCTCCTGGGTGGCCGGGCAGCTCAAATATGCCAACGACATCACCTGCTTTCTCGCGCCCTACATCAATTCGTACAAGCGCTTTCAGGCCGGCACTTTTGCACCGACCCGGGCGGTGTGGAGTCGGGACAATCGCACTGCGGGCTTTCGTTTGTGCGCAGAAGGCAGCAAAGCCATCCGCATCGAATGTCGCATTGGCGGTGCCGACCTCAATCCTTATCTGGCCTTCGCCGCCTTGATCGCTGCGGGGCTGGCCGGTATCGACGAGAAGCTCAGCCTCGCGCCGCCCTTCGAGGGCGATGCCTACGCCGACGAACACTTGCCTGAAGTCTCGAAGACCCTGCGCGAAGCTTGCTCCGCACTCCAGGGCTCGACCATGTTGCGCGCGGCGTTCGGCGATGAAGTGATCGATCATTACGTGCACACCGCCGAATGGGAGCAGAAAGAGTACGACCGGCGGATCACCGACTGGGAACTGCAGCGCGGATTTGAGCGCTATTGAGACCGCCATCATGACGTCAACGATTCAACTCATCTCCCCAGTCGATGGCCGGGTCTATGCCGAACGCCGCTGCGCCGATGCAGCGCAAATCGACCAGGCGCTGGCGGTGGCCGAAGCGGCCCAGGCGCAATGGAAACGCCGGCCACTGAGCGAACGCGCCGCCTTCTGCAGCGCCGCGGTGGACGCGATGTTGGCCATGAAGGCTGACATCGTGCCGGAACTGGCCTGGCAGATGGGCCGACCGGTGCGCGTTGGCGCGGGCGAACTGCGCGGTTTCGAAGAGCGTGCCCGCCATATGATCGCCATTGCGCCTGAAGCGTTGGCAACGATTGAACCCACGCCTGTCGCCGGTTTTCGACGCTGTATCAAACGCGAGCCGCTGGGAACGGTATTGGTCGTCGCCCCCTGGAATTACCCCTACCTGACGGCAGTCAATACGATTATCCCGGCACTGATGGCCGGCAACAGCGTCATCCTCAAACATGCGTCGCAAACGCTGCTGGTGGGCGAACGGTTCGCCGAGGCCTTTCGCCGTGCCAATCTGCCCGATGGATTGTTCCAGAACCTGCTGCTGAGTCATCTCTATACCGGAGCGATCATTGCCTCTGGACGCGTGCAGCAGGTGAACTTCACTGGCTCGGTCGAAGCCGGAAAATCCATGGTACACGCTGCCGTCGGCGGTTTCCTCGGCGTGGGCCTGGAGCTCGGAGGCAAAGACCCGGCCTACGTCCGGGCCGACGCCAACCTCGACCCTGCAGTGGAAAATCTGGTAGATGGCAGCTTCTTCAACTCCGGGCAGAGCTGCTGCGCCGTGGAGCGCATTTATGTCGATGAAAAAATTTACCCGACGTTTATCGAACGCTTCGCCGCCTTGACTCGCCAATACGTGCTGGGCAACCCACTGGACGAAGCCACCACGCTCGGTCCGCTGGTGACACCGGCCGCCGCTGATTTCGTTCGTGGGCAGATCGCCGATGCGCTGTCAAAAGGTGCAAAGGCACTGATCGATCCAAAGGATTTTCCTGACGACGTGCCGGGCAGCGCCTACCTCGCACCGCAAGTATTAGTCGACGTCACCCATCAAATGTCGGTGATGCGCGAGGAAAGCTTTGGCCCCGTGGTCGGCATCATGCCGGTGGCCAGCGACGACGAAGCCATCGCCTTGATGAACGACAGTGAGTTCGGGCTCAGCGCGTCCATCTGGACGCAAGACCTTGCCGCCGCCGAACGCCTGGGTAACGAGATCGACACCGGCACCGTGTACATGAACCGCTGCGATTACCTGGACCCGGCCCTGGCCTGGACCGGAGTGAAGAACAGCGGGCGCGGCGTCACCCTGTCGCGCCTGGGTTATGAAAATCTGACCCGAGCGAAATCCTTCCATTTGCGCCACGAGATCTGAGCCATGAGCCTGACCGCGAACTGGAACTACCCCACAAGCATCCGCTTCGGTGTCGGCCGCATCGCCGAACTCGCCGAGACCTGCCGCAGTCAAGGGATCCAGCGACCATTGCTGGTCACCGACAGTGGCCTGGCGCGAGCCCCGATCACCATCGCAGCGCTGGACGCCTTGTGCGCCGCCGGCCTTGGCGTCGCGCTGTTTTGCGACCTTAAACCCAATCCGGTCGAAGCCAACCTGGCGGACGGGCTCGACGCCTGGCGCGCCGGCGTTCACGATGGCGTGGTCGCCTTCGGCGGTGGCAGTGGCCTGGACATGGGCAAGCTCATCGCCTTCATGAGCGGCCAGACCCGCCCGGTGTGGGATTTCGAAGACATCGGCGACTATTGGACCCGCGCCGACGAAGGCGGCATCGCCCCGGTCATTGCGGTGCCGACCACGGCGGGCACCGGCTCCGAGGTGGGCCGTGCCGCAGTGATCATTGATGAGCGTACGCACACCAAACGCATCATCTTCCACCCGAAGATGATGCCGCGCGTGGTCATCAGCGATCCGGCCCTCACCGTTGGCATGCCGGCCAAGGTCACCGCGGGTACTGGCATGGATGCGTTTGCGCATTGTCTGGAATCGTATTGCGCCCCCAGTTTTCATCCCATGGCCGAAGGGATTGCGGTGGAAGGCATGCGCCTGGTCGCCAATGCCCTGGTGCGAGCCGTACACACGCCCTCGGACCTGGAGGCGCGCGCGAAAATGCTCGCGGCGGCCGCGATGGGCGCTACCGCTTTCCAGAAAGGTCTGGGCGCAATGCACGCCCTCTCACATCCGGTGGGCGCCCTTTACGATACCCATCACGGCATGACCAACGCCACGTTCATGCCCTATGTCCTGAAATTCAATCGCCCGGCCATCGAGGAACGCATCACCCGCCTCGCGGCTTATTTGCGCCTGCCCTCTCCCGGCTTCGACAGTTTCCTGGCCTTCGTCCTCAAGTTGCGCAAGGACATCGGCGTGCCGCACACGCTGGTTGAACTGGGGGTGGATGATCGGCAGGCAGACCTGATTGCGGACATGGCGATTGTCGACCCTTGCGCCGGCGGCAACCCGTTGCCATTGACTCGAAATGGCGCGACAGAGATTTTCGAAGCGGCATACCACGGCCGTCTATAGCGCAGTTGTCTGCGCCGTTGGCGCGGAACCTGAGGGCACTATGATGTATCGCCAAGGCTACTCGACACCGGACATCGAGAAGGCCGATGACGAACTGATGGTCGCCAGCGTTCAGCCAGTCGACGAAAACGCAGAGCCATTGGCCCGAGCGAATCTGAAACCCCGGTCAGTAACACGCATCATCCGGTTGCCTGAGTGATGCGGTGCTTAAGCGACATAGATCAGCTCTCAGCGCAAATGATTGCGTCGTGACTGGATTCAGCGGCCAGCTTCAATCGGTCAGATTTACTAATGTATTTAGACTTGCTTGACGGAGCCAATTTGGCACTGGCTTTTTTGGCGTGAGCCTTTAATAACTGCGTTATTTTTTTTCGACGATTCATACTTTTCTACTCGGTTTGTAATTTTCTGGATGATATCAGCTTGCGGTTTGCGCAAAAAAACAGAAGCGACCGCGGGGCCATGGAAAAAGAAGGGTTTACCAGGTACTCGAAGGAGTGGTGGCACCTCACATACAGCGGGGAAGGTTCTCCGAAGTCCCGAACAGGAATACACGCACCTTCGCGAACGCTGGCAGACGGGCGCCCCCTTGTTACATCACTGTTACGCAGGCTGTTACTTCATGATCTTCACCTGCGCCAACGACCCTCCTGACTGTAACGCCAAGACACTTTGCCGCACTGCGCGCCCCGCCTACCGTGAAGCCGTCAATGTGCTTACAGGGTCGTGACAGCACCGCCCGCCACCCGTCACGGGAGGCATGGGAAAACGTCACGGATGCTGCCTGATCGCGGGTCGGATCCGAAGCCCGCTGCCCATTGATTGTCCAATACTCAACCAAGGAAGAGGGAAACCATGAGTCAGTCAAACACAGTCAGTAAACAACGCGAGCTACTGCACAAAGACGTGCAAGAGGCTTTCAAGTCGTTCCAGAGCGTCGCCCCAACGGCCCTGAAAACCACCGATTACAGCAAGGTGCTGACGTCGACCCTGGCGGCCACCCAAAAGTCGGTGAAGATACAGATCGCCGCCGGTGATCTGACCCAGCTCAAACAATCAGGCTACAAGCTGTGCTTTGCCAAGAAGGTCGGCAATGAAGCCTATAACGTGGTCTGGCAGTCCTACGTCCAGTACCTGAGCAACAGTACTTTCAGCTGGACGCCCCAGTATCAGTTGTTCGGCGCCAACTCTTTCCAGGCCAACGTGCAGGTTGATGTGTCGACCAACATCGTCAATATCGGGCTGGGCCAACAGTCGATACTCGACAGTTCGGGCCTGCTGGGTTCGGCGACGAGTGGTGGGGCCGACACCTCCATCACCCTGGTGAACAACTACGGTGCGATCCACCCCGGCATCAGCCAATTGTCCACGGGCATCGATGGCAAGCAGATCAGCACGCCCATCTACGTGGCCTCGGCACAAGTAGTCACCGGCCAGACCGTGCTAACCCCCGTCGAGACCATTCTGGTGTGGTTCGAACAGAGCGTGCAGACCAGCACCATGTTCAGCACCTCGCGTTCGCAATCGATCGAAATCGACCTGACCTTTGAGAACAGTGCGACCCGCCTCTACTCTGGCGGTAGCTGGACTGTCGTGTAACACCAGCATCCAGGGGCAGCCTGGTGGTTGCCCCTCTGTTCATCAATCGTCACTGCCACCCCGGGTGAAATACCCCGTCAACGACTGACAGATGGACTCAGCCAGATCTTCCTGAGTGGCAATGCCATAGGGTTGATTGCAATCGAACTGCTCTGACCAGCGAATGCGGCCCTGAGCGACATCAATCAGGCGTACCGAGGCCCGGACACGAGCCGACTCCACCCGCACGCTGCCTTCCAGAGAATAACTCCCCCGTCCTGTCCGCCCCTGGTCCGGTGTTTTCACGCTGCTTCGCGGCACCTTTATCAGCACATGACTGGCGCGGGTTTGGGTTTGTTCAAACGACTCGAACAGCCTGCAGCTCAACTCTTCGCACAACCCCCGGGTAAAGTCGTCGCCATCGCGGGTGATGCAGGTAAACGGCTGGAGTTGCAGGACAGGGTGACGAATAGCGATGCCTTTGGATCTGAGTCGCTGGTACGCCAGCCGATAACAACCGGCCGGTATGCTCAGACTCACCGGGTCCTGTTGACCAAACGTGGCGTAATGACTGGCGAGTTTGCGCCGCAATCGGCCAATCTGCACCCGCACCACCGGATCATCGCCGGTGCAATAGACCGCCGGATCACGGCGAAACACCGCAATGCCGATGGCGTGTTCGGTAAGGGGGATGTCCGAGAGCTGAAGGTCGTGCTCGACCAGAAAGCGTAGCAGGCTGCCCATGCGCCGTGACTTGGCGAACAACGGGCTGGCCAACAACAGCCCGAGCACCCGCTCCACCTCTTCCCGAGCGAGAGGCTCTGGAACGATGTCTGCACTTGCATTGCCAATGTGCTTGATCATCACAGCCTGCCTCCTTGCAGGTAACCGCCTGTCGCCCGCCCCCTTGATGGCCATGATCGGCTTGAGCGCTGCCAGACGTAGCGTAGCAGTTGCAATCGGGGCGGGAAGATATTGCAGGGGCGGGAGGTCCCGGCCATCGACGAAGGAACACCCCAGCAAATTCGTATACCCTATCTGCAATTCATTCCGAACGATCACGACCGTGGCCCTGACAAAACTCAACGCTCCCGACCTTGGCAATTCGCCTTCGACGTCGGAAATCATCACCCGTCATCTGCGTGACGCCATCGTTGCCGGGCATTTCGCCGAGGACGAGCCGATTCGCCAGGACGACATTGCCCGCCAGTTCAACGTCAGCAAGATTCCGGTGCGCGAAGCCCTCAAGCGCCTGGAGGCCGAAGGCCTGGTGATGTTTCAGCGTAATCGCGGGGCGATGGTCACCCGGGTTTCCGATGCAGAACTGGCGCAGATGTTCGAAGTGCGCATGCTGCTCGAAGACAAGGTGCTGCGCCTGGCCATTCCGAACATGACCGAAGACACCTTCGCCCGTGCCGAACGCATCTGCCAGGAGTTCATCGGCGAAGATGACGTGGGGCGCTGGGCCGAGCTCAATTGGGAGCTGCACGCCTGCCTTTACGAACCGGCGCAACGACCGTTTCTGGTCGGCCTGATTCGCTCGGTCAACGACAAGCTGGAGCGCTACCTGCGTATGCAGATGAGCCTGTCGGCCGGCAAGGCGCGCGCCGATCACGAACACCGGGAAATCCTTGCGGCCTGTCGCGCAGGTGACGTCGACCGGGCGGTAAAGTTGCTCGACGAGCACATTGCTGGCGTCTGCAAAACCCTGTTCGAGCACCTGCCTCATAGTCACTGACGCTCGCTGCACTGTGCCGATTTCGTCATCGGCACTGGATAAAACCATCAAGCCGGCATGCCCTCGCACAGGCCACTCTTTCGTTCACTCATCTGAACGGGCGTGGCCAACTTATGAAACGCATCACCGTGATCGACTCCCACACCGGCGGCGAACCGACCCGTCTGGTGACCGCCGGCTTTCCTGATCTGGGCACCGGCAGCATGGCCGAGCGTCGACAGCGGCTGGCCGAACAGCATGACCATTGGCGCGCGGCCTGCGTGCTCGAACCACGGGGCAGTGACGTGCTGGTCGGCGCCCTGCTTTGTGAGCCGGTGGACCCGAGCGCCTGTGCCGGCGTGATTTTCTTCAACAACAGCGGTTACCTCGGCATGTGCGGCCACGGCACCATCGGCCTGGTGGCCTCGCTGGCGCATCTGGGCAAGATCGGCCCGGGGGTGCACAGCATCGAAACCCCGGTGGGCACGGTGCAGGCGACGCTGCACGAAGACCATTCAGTGAGCGTGCGCAACGTGCCGGCCTACCGTTACCGCAAAGCGCTGTCACTGCAGGTACCGGGTATCGGCCAAGTGACCGGCGATGTTGCCTGGGGTGGGAACTGGTTTTTCCTGATTGCCGAGCATGGCCTGCGCGTGGCGGGCGATAACCTCGATACGCTCACCGCCTACACCTTCGCCGTGCAGCAGGCACTGGAGGCTCAGGGTATTCGCGGCGAAGACGGCGGCTTGATCGACCATGTCGAGCTGTTCGCCGATGACGAGCAGGCCGACAGCCGCAACTTCGTCCTCTGCCCCGGCAAGGCCTACGACCGCTCACCCTGCGGCACCGGCACCAGTGCCAAATTGGCGTGCCTGGCGGCCGACGACAAATTGCAGCCGGGACAGATCTGGCGTCAAGCCAGTGTCATCGGCAGCGAGTTCGAGGGCTCCTACGAACTTCAGGGCGAGCGCATCGTGCCGACCATTCGCGGCCGTGCCTTTATCAGCGCCGAAGCCAGCCTGATCATTGACCAGGACGACCCGTTCGCCTGGGGCATTCGTCCGTGAACGAGGGCCTGATGGCCGATGTAATCGTGATTGGTGCTGGCATCATCGGCGCCGCTTGTGCCCGGGCGCTGGCGAGTCGCGGCTTGCGCGTGCTGGTGCTGGACGCCGGCCTGCCCGGCGCCACGGCGGCGGGCATGGGCCACTTGTTGGTCCTCGACGACAACCCGGCCGAACTGGCCCTCAGTCAATATTCTTTGCAACGCTGGCGCGAACTGGCACCAGCCCTTCCCGATGGTTGCGCCTACCGTTGCAATGGCACGCTCTGGCTGGCAGCCAATGCCGAAGAAATGGCCGTCGCCCACAGCAAATACCTGAATTTGCAGGCCCAAGGCGTGGCCTGCGAGTTGATCTCCCGCAGTGCCTTGCACCAACGCGAACCGGAACTGCGCAAGGGCCTTGAAGGCGGTCTGCTGATCAATGGCGACGGCATTCTTTACGCCCCGGCGACCGCCAATTGGATGCTCGACACACCGAACATCAGCCAACGCCGCGCGCGGGTCAGCGAAGTCGACGGTAATCGCGTGCGGCTCGACGACGGCCACTGGCTGAGCGCCGAAGCGGTGATTCTGGCCAACGGTATCCAGGCCAACGCGCTGTGCCCCGAGCTGCCGATCGAGCCGAAGAAAGGCCACCTGCTGATCACCGACCGCTACCCTGGCAAAGTCACCCACACCCTGGTGGAACTTGGTTACGTCACCAGTGCCCACAACGCCAGCGGTCCCTCGACGGCGTGCAATATCCAGCCTCGGCCGACCGGGCAACTGTTCATCGGCGCCTCGCGACAATTCGGCACCACCGACCCGCAAGTCGAGGGCTGGATGCTGGCGAAAATGCTCCGGCGTGCCACTGACTACATGCCGGGGCTGGCTCAGCTCAATGGTATCCGCGCCTGGACCGGTTTTCGCGCTGCCAGCCCCGACGGTTTACCGCTGGTGGGTCAGCACCCGCAACGCAAAGGCTTATGGCTGGCGGTCGGTCATGAGGGCCTCGGCGTGACGACCGCCCCCGGCACCGCCGACCTGCTGGTCGCGCAACTTTTCGACGAAACGCCGCCACTGGCCGCACAACCGTATCTACCGCAACGTTTTCTCGGAGAGCCCGTTTATGCCTGAATTGATGCTGGACGGACGTGCCCTGCGGGTCGCCGAGGGCACCAGCGTCGCCGCAGCCCTGGCCTTGGGCGGCGATGGCTGCACGCGCACATCGATCAGTGGCCAACGCCGCGCCCCGCTATGCGGTATGGGCATTTGCCAGGAATGCCGGGTGACCATCGACGGTCGACGGCGCCTGGCGTGCCAGACGCTGTGCCGTGATGGCATGCACGTGGAGACTCAAGCATGAGCGAATACGCCGACCTGCTGATCATCGGCGCCGGTCCCGCCGGCATGGCCGCTGCGCTCGCCGCAGCCCCTAGCGGTGCGCGCATCGTCCTGCTCGATGACAACCCGCTGCCGGGCGGGCAAATCTGGCGTGACGGGCCTCAAGCCAAGCTGCCGAACTCGGCGCGTCAGATGCGCAAGCGACTGGAAGCCTGTCGCAATATCCGCCGTCACTCGGGTACTCGGGTGATCGCCTGCGCCGGACCGAAACAACTGCTGGTCGAAGACGCTGATCGTGGCTGGCTGATCGACTACGACAAATTGATTCTGTGTACCGGCGCCCGCGAATTGCTGCTGCCCTTCCCCGGCTGGACGCTGCCCGGCGTGACGGGGGTTGGCGGCCTCCAGGCATTGATCAAGGGCGGGCTGCCGGTGCAGGACGAACGCATTGTGATTGCAGGCAGCGGACCGTTATTGCTCGCCAGCGCCGCCACCGCCAAACACAACGGCGCCCGGGTACTGCGCATCGCCGAGCAGGCCCGTGCGGCCGCTGTCGCCAGTTTCACCGCACAACTGCCACGCTGGCCCAACAAGCTGATGCAGTCGGTCACGTTGTTCGACCACCATTACCGTACCGGGACCCATGTACTGGCCGCCTTGGGCAATGAGCGGCTGGAAGGTGTGCGCCTGCAACAGCAAGGGGAAATTGTCGAACTGGCATGTGATCGCCTGGCCTGTGGCTTCGGTCTGATACCCAACACCCAACTCGGCCAAGCCCTGGGCTGCGAACTCGATGGCCAAGCGATTGCCGTCGATGCCTGGCAGACCACTCGCCGCGCCGATCACTACGCGGCAGGTGAATGCACCGGTTTCGGTGGCAGTGAACTGGCGCTGGTCGAAGGCGCCATCGCTGGCTACGCCGCCGTCGGTGACCTTGATTCGGCCCGAGCATTGTGGCCGCGCCGTGCGCGCTGGCAGGGTTTCGCCAACGCCCTCAACAGGGCATTCACGCTCGATCCGACACTCAAGTCGCTGGCGCAACCCGACACCCTGGTGTGCCGTTGCGAAGACGTGCCTTACGGGTTGCTTGCCGAGCACACTGACTGGCGCGACGCCAAACTGGCCAGCCGCTGCGGCATGGGCGCCTGCCAGGGCCGGGTGTGTGGCGGCGCGTTGCAGCACCTGTTCGGCTGGCAACCTTCGGCACCACGACCACCCTTCAGTCCGGCGCGGATCGAGACCTTGCTGTGCCTGGACGACACCCCGCCGGCCTGAATGCCGGCCCGGGGCTTTCGGCTCCGTCGCCGAGTCTTTATGATCCCGAGCATTGCCTTCAGACGCCCAGCGCCATGTACGCCTCGCTCACTACCTTCAAACCCTGCGACCTGCCCACCCTGCTGAGCAGTCTGCAGCCGATCGCGGCGTTGCTCGACACCCTGTCGGATGTGGTGTTTTTCATCAAGGACAGCGAGGCTCGCTACGCCTTCGTCAACCAGACCCTGGCCCGGCGCTGCGGCTTCAAACACAGTGACGAGCTGCTCGGGCGCACCGCCGACAGGGTCTTTCCCGAGCGCTTCGGCCCGCTGTACACCGAGCAGGATCGGCGGGTGCTGTCCACCGGCCGCGAACTGGCCGACCAACTCGAACTGCACCTGTATTACGGCAACCAACCGGTCTGGTGCCTGACCCACAAACTCGCGCTGCGCGACCTGCAAGGCCAGATCGTCGGCCTGGCCGGCATCTCCCGCGACCTGCAAGCGCCACAGTCCAGCCATCCGGCGTTCCAGAAACTCGCGGCGGTGGACGCGCATATCCGCAGCCATTTCGCCCGGCCGATCAGCCTCGCCGAACTGACCGCGATCGCCGGGTTTTCTGTGGCGCAACTGGAGCGCCATTGCAAACGAGTGTTCCAGCTCACCCCACGGCAGATGATTCACAAGGCGCGCCTGGAAGAAGGCTCTCGACTGCTGCTGCACACCGACCTGCCCATCACCGAGATCGCCCTGCGCTGCGGTTACACCGATCACAGCGCCTTCAGCCGGCAGTTCCGTGCCTTGACCAGTCTGGCGCCGAGTCAGTATCGCGAAAACCGTCGCTGAACCCCGGCGAGTGTTCCTTTAAGGGGCGCCCGGCGTTCCCATTGCTCCCTTCTGTAACACCGCCTGATACGACCCGGCGAGGCGTTCTTCTCCTACGCCCTATTCCCACAATCGTGTAAGACCTTTAGCTCAAGGCTTGGCGATTAATTCTCGCCTCCGTTCGGAAACAGGCACGCTCATTGCAAATCACATATCGTATACGAAATTCACAATACGATATTCAACAGCACTTTCCGACAACGAGGCCTCTATGAAAAACCCCGCATTTGCCGTAGCCCTCAGCGCTGTTCTCAGTACGTCTTTCATCGCCACCGCCCAGGCCGACAAGCTCGATGACATTATTGGTTCGGGTAAACTGCGTTGCGCCGTCACCCTGGACTTCCCGCCCATGGGTTTTCGCGATGAAGGCAACAACCCGGCCGGTTTCGACGTGGACTACTGCCGCGATCTGGCGAAGATCCTCGGGGTCGACGCCGAAGTGGTTGAAACGCCCTTCCCCGATCGAATTCCGGCGCTGGTCTCCGGGCGAGCGGACGTGATCGTTGCCTCCACGTCCGATACCCTCGAACGGGCCAAGACCGTCGGCCTCACCGTGCCGTACTTCGCCTTCCAGATGGTGGTGCTGACCCGCGACAACACCGGCATCAACAGCTTCGCCGATATCAAGGGCAAAGCCCTGGGCAACACCAGCGGTACCTATGAAGCCATTGCCCTGGAAAAAGATGTGAAGAGCTGGGGCACCGGCACCTTCCGCGCTTATCAGTCGCAGAACGACACGCTGCTGGCGGTCGCCCAAGGTCACATCGACGCTACCGTGGTCACCAACACTGTGGCCGCCGCCACGATCAAGTCGGGCAAATACAAGAACCTGAAAATCGCCGGCAACGCGCCGTACACCATCGACTATGTGTCCCTTGGCGCCAAGCGTAACGAGTATGGCCTGCTCAACTACCTCAACCTGTTCGTCAATCAGCAGGTGCGCAGCGGCCGATACAACGAGCTGTTCACCAAATGGGTCGGCACCGAGATTTCACCCACCGACCTGACCGTGCCTAAGGTCTATTACTGAGGTGTCCGGCATGCCTAGGCCAACCACTCTGACCGGTCGCAGCCTGGTCGCCGGCGCCGCACAAGGCGCCCTGCTGTTTGCCGATGTCGGGTTGAGTTTCTGGGGCGGGGTCGACCCGTACAGCGGCGAGGTCATCGACCGTCACCACCCGCTGAGCGGCGACTACCTGGCCGGCCGGGTGCTGGCCATTCCCAGCGGACGCGGCTCGTGCACCGGTAGCAGTGTGCTGATGGAACTGATCAGCAACGGTCATGCGCCGGCCGCACTGGTGCTGGCCGAACCCGATGAGATCCTGACCCTGGGCGTGCTCGTGGCGCAGACCATTTTCGCGCGTTCCCTGCCGGTGCTGTGCATCGGCCGGGAGGCCTTCGCCGCCTTGCGCGGCAAGGCTTTTGCTCGGATCGAAGCATCAACCGTGACCCTGTTCGAACACCTGCCGGGCGATGCCTGGCAGGCACTCGACAGTCCGTTGCCGACAGCAGAAAAAAGCATCTCGATCGAACTCACCGAACTCGATCAGGCGCTGCTCGACGGCGAGCACGGCAAGGCCGCCCAGGTGGCCATGCAGATCGTCCTGCGCATGGCTGAACTGCAAGGCGCCCGCCATCTGGTGGACGTCACCCAGGCACACATCGACGGCTGCATTTATACCGGGCCTGCGAGCCTGCGCTTCGCCGAACAACTGGTGCAGTGGGGAGCAAACGTACGGGTGCCAACCACCCTCAATTCGATTTCCGTCGACCAGCGCCGTTGGCGCGAGTTGGGCATCGATCCGGCACTGGGCGTGCCGGCCAGTGCTTTGGGCGATGCGTACATGGCGATGGGCGCGCAGCTCAGTTTTACCTGCGCGCCCTACCTGCTCGACAGCGCGCCGAAGGCCGGCGAGCAAATCGTCTGGGCCGAATCCAACGCCGTGGTTTATGCCAATAGCGTGCTCGGCGCACGCACCCTGAAATACCCGGACTACCTGGATATCTGCATCGCCCTAACCGGGCGCGCGCCCCTGATCGGCTGCCATCTGGACGCGCAACGTAAAGCGAGACTGCAAATCGAATTGCCGGTTTTGCTCGAGTTGGACGATGCTTTCTACCCGCTGCTCGGTTACCACATCGGTGCCCTGGCCGGCAGCCGGATTCCGCTGGTGTTGGGGCTGGAACAGAGCAAGCCGAGCCTGGACGATTTGAAAGCCTTCGGTGCCGCTTTCGCCACCACCTCTGCCGCGCCGCTGTTTCATATCGCCGGGGTGACCCCGGAAGCACTCGACCCGACGCAGGTGCTGGAGGCGGATGCCCCTGTGCCGGTGGAAAAAATCCACCTGAAGGATTTGCTGCTCAGTTGGCGCGAACTCAACAGTGCCCGCGACAGTCGGGTGGATGTGGTGTCGCTGGGCAATCCGCATTTCTCTCTCAGCGAATTCGCACAGCTGGCGCGGCTGTGCCGGGGTCGGCACAAACACCCCGAGGTGGTGCTCGCCATCACCTGCGGTCGTGCGGTGCTGGAGCAGGCTCGCGAGGCTGGGCATATCGCCGTAATCGAAGCCTTCGGCGCGACCCTGGTCACTGATACCTGCTGGTGCATGCTCGGCGAGCCGGTGATCCCGCTGGCCGCCAAGACCTTGATGACTAACTCGGGCAAGTACGCCCATTACGCACCCGGTCTGGTGGGCCGCAAGGTGCACTTCGCCAACCTCGCCGAATGTGTCGACGCCGCCTGCAGCGCCACGGCCAGCGGTCGTTTGCCGGCCTGGCTGCAATCGGCCGCCTCACTGGAGAGTCTCGCGCATGTTTGATTACACCTTCCAATGGCGGGTGACCCTGCGCGCCCTGCCGGACATGCTTGCCGGCGCCTGGGTCACCTTCGAGACTGCTGCGCTGTCGATGATCTTCGGCGTGCTGATCGCCTTGGCCCTGACGGTGATGCGCGAAGCCAAACAACCGTTGTTGCGCGGCATCGGTAACGGCTGGGTGTCGATCGCCCGCAACACCCCGTCGCTGTTCCAGATCTACGTCCTCTACTTCGGCCTCGGCTCGCTCGATTTGCATGTCAGCTCATGGTTCGCACTGCTGGCCGGGATCACCTTCAACAACGCAGGTTACCTGGCGGAAAACTTTCGCGGTGGCCTCAAGGCTGTGCCCGGCACGCAAGTGCGCGCCGCGCGCTCGCTGGGCATGAGTGCCTTTGAGGCTTACCGGATGATCATCGTCCCGCAGTTGCTGCGGATCGTGTTCTACCCGTTGAGCAATCAGATGGTCTGGGCGGTGCTGATGACGTCGCTGGGGGTGATCGTTGGGCTGAACAATGACCTCACCGGCGTGACCCAGGATTACAACGTCAAGACGTTTCGCACCTTCGAATATTTCGCCATCGCCGCGGTGCTGTATTACCTGATTGCCAAGGCGATCGTCGGCGTTGCCCGGCTGATGGCCTGGCGACTGTTCCGTTACTGAGGAGGTGACCATGTTGACCACCAGTTTTTCCTGGAATGACCTGCTGTTCTTGCTTGATGGCGCCTGGGTCACTCTGAAACTCACGTTCTGGTCGATCATCCTTGGCTCCTTCGCTGGGCTGCTGTTCGGCTTGCTGCGGGCGCTGCTGCCGCGCGCCAGCCTGCCGCTGGCCTGGGTGCTGGACGTGTTTCGCAGCGTGCCGTTGCTGATCCAGTTTGTGTTGTTCAACTCGCTGAAAAGCATCGTCGGCTTGAACATCAGCGCCTTCAGCGTTGGTTGCATCGTGCTTGGGGTCTACGCCGCCGCGTACTTCACCGAGATCGTGCGCAGCGGCGTGCTTTCGGTGCCCTTCACCGTGCGCCGCGCCAGTCGCTCGCTGGGCCTGAGTTTCCTGCAGGACCTGCGCTGGATCGTCCTGCCGATGGCCACGCGAGTGGCCTTTCCCGGCTGGCTGAACCTGGTTCTTAGCGTGATGAAAGACACCGCGCTGGTGATGTGGATCGGCATCGTCGAACTGCTGCGCGCCTCGCAAACCATCGTGACCCGCATTCAGGAACCGCTGCTGGTGCTGTGCATCGCGGGCCTCATCTACTACGTCATGAGCCTGGTGGTCGCTCGCCTGGGCGCTCGTCTGGAAAGAAGGTGGCAAGAAAATGATTGAGATCGACAACGTGCACAAATCCTTCGGCAACCTCGAAGTGGTCAAGGGCGTCAACCTGACGGTGAACAAGGGCGAGGTGGTGTCGATCATCGGCGGCTCCGGCTCGGGCAAATCGACCCTGCTGATGTGCATCAACGGCCTGGAGCCGATCCAGAAAGGCAACATCCGCGTCGACGGTGTCGAGGTCCACCACAGCGCCACGGACCTCAATCGCCTGCGGCAAAAGATCGGCATCGTCTTCCAGCAATGGAACGCGTTCCCGCACCTGACCGTGCTGGAAAACGTGATGCTGGCGCCACGCAAGGTGCTGGGCAAGAGCAAGTGCGACGCCGAGGAACTGGCGGTGAAACAACTGACCCACGTCGGCTTGGGCGACAAGCTCAAAGCCTTTCCCGGCAAGCTCTCCGGCGGCCAGCAACAACGCATGGCCATCGCCCGCGCCCTGGCCATGTCGCCGGATTACATGCTGTTCGACGAAGCCACTTCGGCCCTCGACCCGCAACTGGTGGGCGAGGTGCTGGACACCATGCGCATGCTCGCCGAAGACGGCATGACCATGGTCCTGGTCACCCACGAAATCCGCTTCGCCCGCGATGTGTCCGACCGCGTGGCGTTCTTTCGCAATGGCCTGGTGCATGAGATCGGCTCGCCGGACCAAGTCATCGGCAACCCGGTCCATGCGGAAACCGCGGCGTTCCTCAAGTCAGTCAAATAGGAGCAGACAATGCGTTCATCGAAAGTGATTCACGTGGTCAGCTGCCACGCCGAAGGCGAAGTCGGCGACGTGATCGTCGGCGGCGTCGCGCCACCGCCCGGGGCCACCGTGTGGGAACAGTCGCGCTGGATTGCCAAAGATCAGACCCTGCGCAACTTCGTCCTTAACGAGCCGCGCGGCGGTGTGTTCCGCCACGTCAACCTGCTGGTGCCGGCCAAGGATCCTCGGGCGCAAATGGCCTGGATCATCATGGAGCCCGCCGACACACCACCGATGTCCGGGTCCAACTCGCTGTGCGTGGTCACCGTGTTGCTCGACAGCGGCATCCTGCCAATGACCGAACCGCAAACCCGGCTGGTACTCGAAGCCCCGGGCGGGCTGATCGAAGCGGTGGCCGACTGCCGTGACGGCAAGGTCGAACGGGTGGAAATCAAGAATGTGCCCTCCTTCGCTGACCGCCTCGACGCCTGGATCGAAGTCGAAGGCATCGGCTCATTACAGGTCGACACCGCGTACGGTGGCGACAGTTTTGTGATCGCCGACGCCAAGCGCCTGGGCTTTTCCATTCGCCCTGATGAGGCCGCTGAACTGGTCGAGGTCGGGCTGAAAATCACCCGCGCCGCTAATGAACAACTGGGCTTCGTCCATCCGCTGAACCCCGAGTGGTCGCACATTTCCTTCTGCCAGATCGCCGCTCCCCTCGTCTATGAAAATGGCATCGCTACCGGCGCCAATGCGGTGGTGATTCAACCCGGCAAGATCGACCGTTCGCCAACCGGCACCGGTTGCTCGGCGCGCATGGCGGTGCTGCAGGCCAAGGGCCTGATGCAGGTCGGCGAACGTTTTATCGGTCGTTCGATCATCGGTTCCGAGTTCCACTGCCGCATCGATTCGCTGACGGAAGTCGCCGGACGCCCGGCAATTTACCCGTGCATTTGCGGCCGGGCCTGGATCACCGGCACCCACCAATTGCTGCTCGATCCGAGCGACCCGTGGCCACAAGGCTATCGACTGTCCGACACCTGGCCTGGGGCCTGAGCACCGCCTACAAACCCTCACTCATATCTCTGACCAACGGCTAGCAAAAAGCCCTCGTGACTGAAAAAAGCACTGGCCGAGTCTTTCTACTTGCAATATCGTATACGAAATACAATTAACGAACCGGAGGCAACAATGAGCAAGCGCATTAACTGGAGTGGCGTCTTCCCCGCGGTGACCACTCAATTCAACGACGACTTCTCCATCAACCTGGAAAAAACCCACCAGGTGATTTCCAACGTGATCCGTGACGGCGTGTCGGGCCTGGTGGTCTGCGGTTCCGTGGGAGAAAACACCTCGCTGACCGCCGAAGAAAAAATCGCCGTGACTGAAGTCGCAGTCGACGCTTCCCGCGGTCGGGTGCCGGTAATCTGCGGTGTGGCCGAATTCACCAGCGTGCAAGCGGCCAAGGTGGCCAATGCCGTGCGCCGCGTCGGCGTTGACGGGGTCATGCTGATGCCTGCGCTGGTCTACGGCTCCAAGCCGTTCGAAACCGCCGAGCACTACCGCTACGTCGCCAAGAATGCCGATGTCCCGCTGATGGTCTACAACAACCCGCCGATCTACAAAAACGACGTTACCCCGGACATCCTGATTTCCCTGGCCGATTGCGACAACGTGGTGTGCTTCAAGGATTCCTCTGGCGACACCCGTCGTTTCATCGACGTGCGCAATGAAGTGGGCGACCGTTTTGTGCTGTTCGCCGGCCTCGATGACGTGGTGCTGGAAAGTATCGCTGTGGGAGCCGAAGGCTGGGTCTCGGGCATGTCCAACGTGTTCCCGAAAGAAGGCGAAACCATCTTCCGCCTGGCCAAGGCCGGTCGCTTCGCAGAAGCCATGCCGATCTACGAATGGCTGATGCCGATCCTGCACCTCGACGCCCGTGCCGACCTGGTGCAGTGCATCAAGCTGTGCGAGGCCATCGCCGGTCGCGGCAGCGCCCTGACCCGTCCGCCACGCTTGGCCCTGCCGGAAGCCGATCGGGTTTTCGTCGAGCAGATCATGGCCAAGGCCCTGGCCAACCGTCCGGAACTGCCAGACGTCGGTCTCTGAGTGTTTGCCGGGCGGGGCCCATGCGGACCCGGCCCGGCTACCTGTTTTTTGCGCCTCGACAGGAGTGATTCATGCCCCAGATCATCGGTCACAACTACATCGGCGGTACGCGCAGTGCCGCCGGCAACATCACCGTGCAAAGCCATGACGCGAACACCGGTGAAGCACTGCCCTACTCGTTCATGCAAGCCACCGTTGAGGAAGTCGACGCCGCTGCCCAGGCCGCGGCTGCCGCCTACCCGGCCTTCCGCCACTTGCCGGCGAGCCGGCGTGCGGAGTTTCTCGAGGCCATCGCCACGCAATTGGAGGCACTGGACGATGAGTTCGTTGCCCTGGTCACGCGCGAGACGGCGCTGCCGACCGGGCGTATTCAGGGTGAGCGCGGTCGCACCAGCGGCCAACTGCGGCTGTTCGCTCAGGTCCTGCGCCGTGGCGATTTTTATGGCGCGCGCATCGACCGCGCCCTGCCCGAACGTCAGCCGCTGCCACGGGTGGACCTGCGTCAGTACCGGATCGGCGTCGGCCCGGTCGCGGTGTTCGGTGCGAGCAATTTCCCGTTGGCATTCTCCACCGCCGGTGGCGACACCGCTGCCGCCCTGGCCGCCGGTTGCCCGGTGGTGTTCAAGGCCCACAGCGGGCATATGGCGACGGCCGAGCGAGTGGCCGATGCGATCATCCGCGCCGCTGAGCAAACCGGTATGCCCAAGGGCGTATTCAACATGATCTATGGTGCGGGTGTCGGCGAAGCGTTGGTCAAGCATCCGGCAATCCAGGCGGTGGGTTTTACCGGATCGCTCAAGGGCGGTCGCGCCCTCTGTGACATGGCTGCCGCACGGCCTCAACCGATCCCGGTGTTCGCCGAAATGAGTAGCATCAATCCGGTACTGGTGTTGCCCGAAGCCCTGCAACGGCGCGGCGATAAAATCGCCAGTGAACTCGCCGCGTCAGTGGTGCTCGGCAGCGGCCAGTTCTGCACCAACCCCGGATTGGTGATCGGCATTCGCTCCCCTGCGTTTAGCGCATTTATTCAATCGCTCAGCGCGGTGATGGCCGACCAGCCGGGGCAAACCATGCTCAACAGCGGCACGCTGGCCAGCTACGGAAAAGGCGTTCAGGCGCTGCGCGCGCATCCGCACATCACCCACCTGGCCGGCCGCGAACAACAGGGCAAGCAGGCCCAACCTCAGCTGTTCAAGGCAGACGTCTGCCTGCTGCTCAACGGCGACCCGCTAGTGCAGGAGGAAGTGTTCGGTCCCTCCACGGTGCTGGTGGAAGTGGCCGACAAGGCCGAACTGCAACGGGCATTGCAGGGTTTGCACGGTCAACTTACGGCCACTCTGATTGCCGATGCCGGGGACCTGCAAACCCATGGCGAACTACTGCCGCTACTCGAACAAAAAGTCGGGCGGGTACTGTTCAACGGCTACCCGACCGGTGTCGAAGTCTGCGATGCGATGGTGCATGGCGGTCCCTACCCGGCCACCTCAGATGCGCGCGGCACTTCGGTCGGCAGCCTGGCCATCGAGCGTTTCCTGCGTCCGGTGTGCTACCAGAACTGCCCGGATGCGCTCTTGCCCGACGCGCTGAAAAACGCCAATCCGTTGGGCGTCGCCCGTCTGGTCGATGGCAACAGCCACCGCGAACCGCTGTAAAACCAGACGGGCGCCACTGGCGCCCGTCTCCCTTCAATCCAGCAGTGACTTCAAGTCGTTGTACAAGGCTTCGGGAATCTGCACGCCTTCCACCAGACTGCGTGCTCGCGCCTCGTAACGCCGTTGCGACGGCAAGCGCGCGCCCTGCCCTTGTATGCTTTGGAACATGACCTCGGCACGGGCCAGGTGCTGCTCGGTAGCCTCTCCGAGAAAGCGTCGCGGATCGAGGGCGATGATCAGCTCGCCGTGGTACGGCGACGACTTGCTGCCGGCGTCATAGGCCAGCGACTCGGCACTGGTCAGATCACCAATCAACGGCCCGGCGATCAACTCCACCATGGCGGCGAGCGCCGAGCCCTTGTGCCCACCAAACGTCAGCATCGCGCCGGTATCGAGTACCACGTTCGCATCGGTACTCGGCTGCCCGTCTGCATCGACGCCCCAGCCTTCGGGAATCGCTTTGCCGGCACGTCGATGCAACTCGATATCGCCACGGGCAATCGCACTGGTGGCGAAGTCGAACACAAACGGATCCTTGCCCGAACGCGGCCAGCCAAACGCAATGGGATTGGTGCCGAACACCGGTTGGCTGCCCCCCGTCGGCGCGACCCAGGCATGGCTGGGATTACACGCCAGCGCGACCAGCCCGGCAGCAGTCAGTTGCTCGATTTCGACCCACAGAGCGGAAAAATGCACACAGCGATTGATCGCCAAGGCCGCCATTCCGTTTGCCCGGGCTTTCTCCTCGAGCATTGGCAGACCCGCCTGAAACGCCAACGGGGAGAAGCCACCCGCCGCATCGACCCGCACGATCGAAGGGGCCTGGTCGATCACCCGTGGCTCGGCATCGGCCATCACCTTGCCAGCCCTGAGCGAATTCACGCACCCCAATACCCGGTACAGACCGTGGGAGGCGCAGCCATCGCGTTCGCCGGCAATCACTGTGGCGGCCACCGCCTGAGCGTGGGCACCGTTGAAACCGTTGTGCAGCAAGATCGATTCGGCCAGCTCGCGAGCTTCGGCCAGGGACAGTCGTTTCATCATCAACTCCTTGGACAGACCGCCCAGACTGGCCCATTCCTCACACCACGGCTTGATCGCTTTAGGCCCGGTCGACGACGAATTCGGCATACCCCCCTTGGCACCGCACTGCTGCAGTCGGCAACCATCTCATCCAGTCGAAGAAATCCGGGGAATGAGCCAGCAAGTCTTCCTGCACATGCTCGCGGGCGAACTAGCGCGCGGCTTCATCCCGTCCCGTCCCGCGCTCCTCCAGCAAGCGCACAAACATGGTCAGACTTTGCGACACCGTCCCCCGGCGCCACACCAACCAGGTGCGCAAATACCGGAACGATTCCGATAGCGGCCAGACGCTCACCGTGGTGCATCCCGGCATGCTGTCGAGCATGCTGCGGGGCATCAGTGCCAGACCTGCACCCGCGCTGACGCACGCCAGCATGCCGTGATAGGACTCCATTTCGAAGATTTTTCCGGGCACTGCTGCGTCCTTGGCGAACCAGCTTTCGAAGTGATGGCGGTAAGAGCAATTGGAGCGGAAGGCATAGATATTTTCGCCATTAACATCCCGCGCGCGATGGATGGGGGAATGGTTGAGCGGTGCGATCACCACCATTTCTTCCTCAAACGCCGGCACGCCTTCCAGTGCCGGGTGCAGTACCGACCCATCGACAAACGCTGCCGCTAATCGTCCCGACAACACACCGTCGATCATGGTCCCCGACGGGCCGGTGGACAGATCCAACTCGACCTTGGCGTGCTTGTGGTTATACGCGGCCAGCAGCTCAGGGATGCGCACCGCAGCGGTGCTCTCCAGTGATCCCAAGGGAAACGCTCCCTGAGGTTCTTCGCCCGCCACCGTCGCGCGAGCCTCCTGGACCAGGTCGAGAATGCGCCGGGCATAGTCCAGGAAACTCCAGCCGGCCGGCGACAGGCGCAGACGGCTCTTCTCACGGATAAACAGGTCCACGCCCAGATCCAGCTCCAGCTGCTTGATCCGCGTCGTCAGGTTGGAAGGCACCCGATGGATGTGCCGAGCCGCCGCGCTGATGCTGCCGTGCTCGGCGACAGCTTTGAAAATTTCGAGTTGAACCAGATCCATGTCATTCTCCAAACGTGAACGATACGTTCAGTATTATTCAGTTTCCAGAAAACAAACACCACCGTAACCTGCGCGCATCCCCACCTCGCAGGACGGTGCCATGACCCACGTTTGCAGCCTCACCCACGCCATTTCGATCAACCCCGCCAACGGCGAGCAGATCGGCCACTACCGTTTCGAATCCGATTCGGCACTGGACGCCGCCCTTGCCCGCGCCGCTGCCGGGTTTCGCGTCTGGCGCAGCAAACCGGTTGATCAACGCTCGCCGTTGTTGATCGCCCTGGCTCAGGCATTGCGCAACAACGTCGCCGCGATGGCGAACATGATCACCCTGGAAATGGGTAAGCCGATCACCCAGGCACGCGGTGAAATTGAAAAGTGTGCGCAGCTCTGCGAGTGGTACGCCGAACACGGCCCGGCGATGCTGAGCGCTGAGCCGACGCAGGTTGAAGGTGCAAAAGCGCGCATTGAATACCGCCCGCTGGGCCCGATTCTCGCAGTGATGCCGTGGAACTTCCCGATCTGGCAGGTCCTGCGCGGCGCCGTTCCAGCGCTGATCGCCGGCAACACCTACGTGCTAAAACATGCACCGAGCGTGATGGGCAGCGCTTATCTGTTGCGGGAAGCCTTCAAGCAAGCCGACTTTCCCGAAGGTGTCTTCGAGGTTATCAATGTCACGCCGGACGGCGTCTCCAAAGCCATTGCTGACTCACGCATCGCAGCGGTGACCCTCACCGGCAGCGTGCGAGCCGGCATGGCCATCGGCGCTCAAGCCGGCGCGGCGCTGAAGAAATGTGTACTGGAACTGGGCGGCTCCGATCCGTTCATCGTGCTCAACGATGCCGATCTCGACGAAGCGGTCAAAGCCGCCGTGATTGGACGCTACCAGAACACCGGGCAAGTTTGCGCGGCGGCCAAACGCTTGATCGTCGAGCAAGGCATCGTCGAGGCATTCACGCGCAAGTTCGTCGACGCCACGCAAAAACTGGTGGTCGGTGATCCACTGGCCGCCGACACCTACATCGGCCCCATGGCCCGCTTTGATCTGCGCGATGAACTGGATCAACAGGTGCGCGACACCCTGGAACAAGGCGCGACGCTGTTGATGGGCGGCAAGAAGGCTGAAGGCGCCGGCAACTTTTACGAGCCCACGGTTTTCGGTGATGTCACCGACCAGATGACCTCATTCAAACAGGAGCTGTTTGGCCCGGTGGCCTCGATCATCACGGCGAGCAATGCAGCGCATGCATTGGCACTGGCGAATGACAGTGAGTTCGGCCTCGCCTCAACCATTTACACACGCAACATTGAGCTTGCCGAACAGATGGCCGGTGAACTGGAAACCGGCGGCGTGTTTATCAATGGCTATTGCGCATCCGACCCACGGGTTACCTTCGGCGGCGTGAAGAAAAGTGGCTTTGGCCGTGAGCTCTCGCATTTTGGTGTGCGTGAGTTCTGCAATGCCCAGACGGTGTGGCTGGACCGGCATTGATTGCATAACGATGCCCCTATCCCACCACGTCAATCAACTGCTCACGCTGCGCCCCCGTCAGCATCGGACCGAAACCTGCACCGGCATTTTCTGCCACGTAACGCGGGTTGCCGGTACCGGGGATCACGCAAGTCACCGCCGAATGCGTCAGCAGGAATTTGAGCGCCAGTTGCGGCCAGCTGTTGACCCCCACTTGCGCGGCCCAACCCGGTAGCGGCTTGCCCTTCAAGCGGGCGAGCAAATCGCCGCCGCCGAAGGGCCGATTGCAGATCACCGCTACGCCCCGCTCGCGACACAGCGGCAGGATGCGTTTCTCGACGCCGCGATCGTCCAGGGCATAGTTGATCTGCAAAAAATCCAACGGTTCAGCCTTGAGTACTGCTTCCACCTCGTCATACGCCGACGCCGTGTAATGGGTGATACCGATGTAACGAATGCGCCCTTCTTCCTTCCATTTGCGCAAGGTCGACAAATGGGTTTTCCAGTCCAGCAGGTTGTGAATCTGCATCAGGTCGATCCGATCGGTCTGCAGCAGTTTGAAGGACTGTTCCATCTGCGCGATGCCTTCCTCACGGCCACGCGTCCACACCTTGGTGGCCAGAAACGCCGGCGAGCGCGGCTCATGAATCGACAGCAGTTCACCGGTCGTCTGTTCGGCGCGACCGTACATCGGCGAACTGTCTATCACCTTCCCGCCCTTCTCGAACAACGCGCGCAGCACAGCAGGCAGCTGTTTGTAGGCGGGGCTTGAAGGCTCGACATCAAAACCGCGATACGTGCCCAACCCGACGATCGGTAAGAGTTCGGCGCTGGATGGAATGGCCCGGGTCAGCATGTTATTGCCTCCTGTTTGCGTCGACAGCGTGTGCCCATCAGTGTGGCTCATGGAATTGTCCGCTATCGATCTACTACACTCTGACAGCGATCAAGCGATAGCCGTCTTCCGGCCAGAGCCGCCAATGCTGCCAATGCCGCCCACTAAAGTTAGCCGAATGTCACGAACTCTGGTGTCCCTCGTCGTCATTGCCGTTTTGTATCTGGCACTCTGCGCTGCGCTGTTCATCTTCCAGCGCGCCCTCATCTACTTCCCGCAACCCCGCGCTGTCGACACCTCGGCAACGCTGCTCACACTGTCGGTCGACGACGCTCAGGTGCTGGTCTCCGTCAGGCCGCACGAGGGGGCCAAAGCATTGATCTATTTCGGTGGAAATGCCGAGGACGTCTCCCGAAGCCTACCTTCGTTTTCCGCAGCCTTTGCCGATCATGCCCTCTACTTGCTGCACTACCGAGGCTACGGCGGCAGTTCCGGATCACCCTCCGAGGAGATGATCTCGCGCGACGCCATAACCTTGTTTGACCGGGTCTACGCCACCCATCCACACATTACGGTGGTCGGTCGCAGCCTGGGGTCGGGCGTCGCCGTGCGCCTCGCCAGCCAACGCCCGGCCGCGCGTCTGGTGCTGATCACGCCCTACAACAGTGTTGTAGAACTCGCCGTCCGGCAGTTCCCCATCTTCCCGGTGAAGTGGTTGCTCAAGGACACCTTTGAATCCTGGAAGTACGCCGCCCACATCACGGTGCCAACGCTCCTGATCGCGGCTGAACACGACGAAGTGATACCGCGTTCCAGCACCGAGCGGCTCTTCATGCATTTCGCCAACGGCGTGGCGTCGCTGAAGGTCATACCGGGTACGGGGCACAACTCGATATCCGAGAGTCCCGAGTACCTCAACGTGTTGGGCGATGGTTTGTAAGTGGCACCCTTAACGATCCCGACGTCACAAAAGGGTAGACAATCCCGGACAGTTTCACACACTCATGCTTGATGGATTCGCCAGGGCGCTTGCGTAACCTGCAGCGGACTGGACCTTTCAATATAGACGGCGGTGGGCATCTTCGGACTATGAATAAGCACCAATCACCCACTTAACTTTTTCAAGCGCCTCACGCAGTGCACCCAACTCTGCCGACCCCAGCGCCAAGCGAATCGCATGCGGTACATGAACAGAAGTGGCAAAAGGCTCAGCGGTTGAAACCGCCACTTTTTCACGCAGCAGCGCCGCGGCGATCTGGTCTGCCCTCGCATCTTCAGACAACGGCAGCCAAAGAAAATAGGACGACGGGTGGCGAATGCACGGAAGGCCCGCCAGCACGTCTGCGGCCATGGTTTGCCTGGCCTGCGCATCCCGGCGTTTTTCAGCTTCCAGTTGCATGACGGTGCCATCGTCGAGCCACGCGCTCGCGATCGCCGTCAACACGCCCGGGGTATTCCAGGTGGTCGCCCTGATCGTTCGCTCCAGCGCCGGCACTTTTTTGGCCGGGGCTGCGACGAAACCTACGCGCAGTCCGGTGGCCACACTCTTGGAGAGCCCTGAAACATAAACGGTCCGCTCGGGGGCGAGTTGCGCTATCGGTGCCGGCGGGTTCTCGGCAAGGAACGCATAGGCGGCGTCCTCGATGATGAGCAGGTCATGCCTGCGCGCGATCGTCACCAGCGACTCGCGCTGATCGCCACTCATCACCCATCCCAGCGGATTGTGCAGCGTCGGCATCGTGTACACCGCCCGCACGCGGCGACGAAGACACAGGCGGTCCAGCGCCTCCAGATCAGGCCCCTGATCGGTCACGGGAATGGGCACGATTTCAAGGTGCAAGGCTTCGGCCAGCACGATGAATCCCGAATAGGTCAGCGCATCCGCTGCAATCACATCACCGGGTTGCAGCAGCGCCATCATTGTTACGGCCAGCCCATGCTGTGCACCACTGACCATTAACACTTGCTCGGCATCCACCGTCAGCCCTCGGGCGAGCAAATGGCGCGCCACCGAGGCGCGTTCATGCAGACGCCCGGCGTGTGGCTGGTAGCGCAACAGGGATTCCAGATCTCCGCCCGAGGCGAGTTGGCGCAGCGCATTTCGCAAGCGTTCTGCCTGCCCTGGCAGCGAGGGATAGTTGAAGTTGAGGTCGGTCATTCCAACGGCAACGTTTTTCTGGTCGATACCCAAGCCCGGCGGCAACGACGTCTCTCGTACGAACGTACCTCGCCCCGTTTCCCCACTGACCAGGCCCATGGCTTCGAGCTCTGCATAGACCCGAGAGGCGGTCACCAAAGCCAGCCCTTCTGTTGCCGCCAGTTGGCGATGCGTCGGCAAGCGCGCGCCCGGCAACAATCGCCCTGACCGGATATCAGCCGCCAAAGCATCCACTAATGACTTGTACCGTGAACGAGGCATATCAAGATGTATCCATGACAATTTTTTGATTGTAGTGATCGTCGATCATACGATGGATCTCTGCAAATTGAGAGTGCCCTCAAATGGAACGGACCCTGCAAAACCCAATGACGGACAAGACCGCGAGCGGATGGCTCAACGGATTTATCGGCGTGCTGATTTTCAGCGGCTCGCTGCCGGCCACGCGGTTGGCCGTGCTGGAATTCGACCCGGTTTTCCTGACCGTTGCCCGAGCGACGATTGCCGGGCTCCTGGCGCTTTGCATGCTTTTGCTGTTTAAAGAACAGCGTCCCGCCAAGCGTCAGCTTATGCCCTTGGCGATTGTGGCAATGGGCGTTGTAGTGGGGTTTCCGCTATTGACGGCGCTGGCGCTTCAGTACGTGACGTCGGCGCATTCCATCGTCTTCGTTGGCCTGTTGCCGCTTGCCACAGCGGTGTTCGGCGTGTTGCGCGGCGGGGAACGGCCCCGGCCGGTGTTCTGGTGCTTCTCAGTGCTGGGCAGCACGTTGGTCGTGGGGTTTGCGGTCTCGCAAGGCCTGACCGCTTCGCCGACCGGCGACATTCTCATGCTGCTGGCCATCCTCGCCTGCGGGCTGGGTTATGCCGAAGGCGCAAAACTTTCAAGAACCTTGGGAGGCTGGCAGGTCATCTCTTGGGCGTTGCTGCTGTCGCTGCCCGTCATGGTCCCGCTGACCTGGTTAATGGCCCCGGCTTCGTTCTCGGGAATCACCCCATCGGCGTGGTTCAGCCTGGCTTACGTATCGGTCTTCAGCATGCTGATCGGTTTCGTTTTCTGGTACCGCGGGCTGGCCCAAGGGGGGATCGCCGCCGTCGGTCAGCTGCAACTGCTGCAGCCGTTTTTTGGATTGGCGCTGGCGGCCACGCTGCTTCACGAGCATGTCAGCATCGGCATGCTGGGGGTTACCGTCGCGGTGATCCTTTGCGTGGCCGGGGCGAGGAAGTTTTCGAAGTGACCGGGCGCGACAAGCGTTGTTGCCAGTTTCCGCCATTGGCGCGCTGGCATTCTTCTTCAGAATCGAACTGCACATGGGCCGATACCGGGCTGACGGAAACGTCCGCTTCGCGTAACGCATTGGCGGTCAATTCGACCATGCGCTCGCCCTGCCCACTGACCAGTGCCTGATCCTTATTGGCCTGCGTATCGAAGACCCAGATGACCCGCAGGCTGGAGGGAAACAGGTCGTAATCGATCTCGTGGGTCAGCCAGCAGAACCCGAAAATTTCCGCTTTGGCCGTCTCACACGCCTCGGTCAGGGTGACCACCAGGCGATGGTCGATGTGCGCCTGATCGCGTTTGCTTAACAGCATGGGTGGGTCCTTGTGACGGCTAAAAAGAAGCCATCATACGACACCTCCTTATCCTCTTTGGCAGTCGCACTGCGTCCAGCGCAAATACGTCTATTTCGTCCGTGAACCTTGTGTTGAAGCGCCAGTCATAGCCGAGCCGTGCATCCCACTTGCCCGCTCAGAGCTGTTCATCCATGCGCCAAACCTTCCTGTCCACTTTCGCCGCGGAAGAAAAATCAACAGTGAGCAGTCAGTTGCTTCGCGTTGATGTCGAACCAATAGCCCCGTACAACTGTGAAGGGATAGATACTCCGCATCTCTTTGACTACTCCCGTCATTTTCCAAGAAAAACCCAGGCGATCTTTAGGACGTTTCCTACATCAATTGCTTTTCACCCTTGATAGATTCTTGAGGAAGCTACGTTTTCACAGGCTAGGACTGGCTCGTGCAATACGTTTTTTAATTTTCAGCTTAAGGACAAGCGTATGTTCGCGCCGGCCAATACCGCGCATTTCGAACTGCTGATCCCCTCTGTCCGCAATGACTTCAAGGTGCTCGCCTTTCACGGCACTGAAACCATCAGTCAGCTGTATGCGATCAAGGTAGAACTGGTCAGCGAGTCGTCCGACTTCGGTCTGGAGAGTCTGCTCAGCCAACCCGCATTTCTCCAGTTCGGTATCAACGGTGAAGGCATCCATGGACGCATCGAAGATGTGCTAGCCGGGGAAACCGGCAAACGCCTGACTCGTTACCACCTGACTCTTGTGCCGGCACTGCACTATTTGCAGTTCAGCTACAACCAGCGGATATTCCAACATCTAACTGTGCCGCAGATCGTGACTCAAGTGCTCCAAGGGCACGGGATTCAGGGTGATTCGTTTACCTTCAACGTCAGCACCAGCGCCGAGCGTGAATACTGCACGCAATACGGCGAGAGCGACTACGCCTTCATCCAGAGGTTGTGCAGCGAAGACGGCATTGCCTGGCACCACCAACATAACCAAGATGGGCATCAGCTGGTTTTCACTGACGATCAGACCTACTTTCCCAAGCTTGGGGAAACGCCCTATCAGCAGGGCTCCGGCATGGTCGCTGAGCATCCAGTGGTCAGCCAGTTCTCCATGCGCTTCAGCACCCGTACCAGCACGACCACACGTCGGCACTATGACTTTGAGCGTCCAAGCCTGTTGCTGCAAAATCAGTTCACCGCCGAGTCCACCCCTGAACTTGAAGACTACCGTTTCCCGGTACGCTTCGAGACTGAAAATCTCGGCAAACAACTGGCCCGCCAAGCACTGGAGCGGCATCGCAGCGACTACCAAGTGGCCGAAGCTAAAAGTGATCAGCCTGCCCTGCGTAGCGGTCACTTTTTCAACCTGATCGAGCATCCGCGTCAACCGTACAACGATTTGTGGTTGTTACTTGCAGTCCACCACGTTGGAAAACAGCCCCAGGCACTGGAAGAGTCGGTGACCAGTGACACCAACCCCGACGACGGCTTCACCCAAGGTTATCGCAACACATTCAGTGCCATTCCCTGGAACGTGTTCTACCGTCCGCCGCTGCTCGCTCGCCCCTCAGTGCTGGTCAGTCAGACAGCGCGGGTTACTGGGCCGAAGGGAGAAGAAATCCATTGTGATGAATATGGGCGGGTTCGCTGCGAGTTCCATTGGGATCGCGCCGAACTGGGCAGCGACAAGAGCAGTTGCTGGTTGCGGGTGTCATCGAGCTGGGCCGGAGAGGGGTTCGGTGCCGTAACCATCCCACGCGTCGGCATGGAAGTGGTGGTGACCTTTCTGGAGGGTAATCCTGATGATCCACTGATTACAGGATGCGTGCCCAACAAGGCCACCCCTGTGCCGTACCCGTTGCCAGCGAACAAAACCAAAACTGTGCTGCGCAGCCACAGCTCGCCACACAATGGCGGCTACAACGAACTGTCGATTGAGGATCGGGTCGGACAAGAACTGATCTATCTTCGTGCCCAGCGTGACATGGAGCAGAAAATCGAGAACGACAGTCGGCTGGAAGTTGGAAACGAGCGTCGCGAGACCATCAAGGGCAACAGCATTGCGGTGCTGGAGGCGGAAGATCAGCGTACCGTCACCGCTGACCGCAAGGTCGACCTCAAATCCAACGATTACTTGCAGGTCGCCGAAAGCAGTCACACCCGTGTAGGTCAAATATTGGTCGCCGAGGCTGGCCAACAGGTACACCTCAAGGCTGGAGCCAACCTGATTCTCGACGCGGGAGTCAGCATCACCTTGAAGGGTGGTGGCCAGCACATCGTTATTGGCCCAGGTGGCATCTTCAGCAGCACCGAAATTCAGATTGGTGGTGCCCCCATGATGGGTGCAGCTCCGTTACAGGCGACACCAACGACGCTCGCGCCACTCAGCGCACCGCTGGCGAGCATTGCCAGTCCACGGTCTATCGTGACTACCGCCCAACAACAGGCGGCAGACTATTGCCCGCTCTGCGAAGCATGTCGCAATGGCCTGTGCAGCATTGGAGAGAACGCATGAACCCTCAGGAACAATGGCTGCATGCGCAAGCCGAACAAGGACGACAGATCTATCTGGTGCTGGATTCTGATGGACAACTCGAAGCGCGCAATGCACTGATCGCCGAGCTGGGCAACGACCAGTACCGCAATCTGTACGTCGGCACGCCGGCGGACTCATTGGTGGAAATGGCCCCGTACCTTTTGAGGCTTGAGTCGGCAGGACATCCCACCGTCCAGGCACTGCTGAATACGCCAGAGCGCAATTGGGGCTGGCTGGCCAGCGCAGAAAACAACGACCTCGATGCGCTGGCTACCCATTGGCAGAATCGCTTGGTGGTAGGAGAGCGTCCGAACCAGTCGCTTTATCGTTTCCACGACAATCGGGTACTGGGGCGAGCGCTGGACTTCCTGCAACCCGAGCAGCGTCCGGCTTACCTCGGGCCGTTAGCCAGCGTGTGTTACTGGCAAGCAGACCAATGGAAGGTCGTCTACAACCTCGATCCAGGCGTGCACCCGCTGCCGTCCGATCCGGCGTGGTTGAATACCCCCATACCGGAGGCCACCTTCGCGGGTCAGCAGTTCGATAACGCCCGACGCTACCTGGTGCGTGAGCACTCGGAGAGTTTGGTCAAACTGGCCGAACAGCAGGATCTGGACACTTGGCTGCGAGGCCAACTTGACCTTGCTCGCACCTGGGAATGGCGGGAACCCGAACAGATTCATTTCTTACTGACGCAAAGTTTACAAGCGTCGGGTGACGCTCTGTCCAAGGCCTGGTTGCCCAAGCCCGATGAAACGTCGTCGATGCACTTTGATCGCTTGTACCAGGAAAAACTGTACTGGCAGGGAGATGCCCCCGTATGAAACGCGTCATTCAAAGCCTGATCGCTGGCAGTTGCCTGGCCCTCACCGTGGGCTGCTCTACCACGGACAAATCCAACACCTTTATTTTTACTGCCGACCTGCCGCCGAACTTTGCTTATACGGCAAGGGCCAACTACGTGCCCGCCAAGGGTGAGACCTGCACTGTTCCTGGCGGAAGAAACACTCAGATTGGTTTCAACATTGAGGAATGGCGAACTGAATATAAGCCTGACTCGGAAGTCGAGCTACACAGGACGGTGAGCGGCTGTCCATTAGTGCTGTATAGCATTGAACTATTTGTCTACGCGAAATATGGAACACACCCAGGCGATTTCGGGCGTGACTTCGGAAAAATATCAGTGCGCGCCCAACTGGATGAACGCGACAAGGACACCTTTAATGCGGCGGGTGAGAGCGAGTTTTACGGCCAGTGCCAGTGGTTGTTTCGCACGATTGGCCCCAAGCGTTACATCGCAAAAATCCTCGACTGCAAAGACACCGATGCCCAAGGCAAGCTGACGCGAGGTCATCCGTTTGCGGCCTACACCTTGGATCAACTGCCAGGTAAGACTGTACGACTGAAGATCAAGCAGCCCTCAGAGGAAAGACCGGCTATCGGAGATACATGGGTGAAAGTTCCGGGTGGTTGGAAGCGCTGCATGGGCGAAAACTTTGAAGATCAATATGCATTTTGCCGAGGCAACGATAAGGATTTCAGCACCTTCCGCATGCCGGATGGTCGTGACACCTGCACCATTTACCCCGGTTGTACGGAAAACAAGGAGGTGACCCCATGAGTCTTGCACTGCCTCAGCGTGACAGGCCATCCATGGATGGCAAAATCCTCGCTTGCCCATTGCGCGAACACTCGACCAGTTTTCAGTTAGTGGATGAATTTGGCGATGGACTGCCCTACGCCGGACTGACTTATCAACTCATTGATCATGAGGACATTATCTACTCCGGTACGCTGGATGCCACAGGCTTTGGCAAAGTAGAAAACCACTACTGCGGCCCTGTGGAGCTTCGGTTCAATCAGGCTTACCAAGGAAACGAAAACGCTTATACGTTTTTACGCGAGAGGCCACACTACCCGTTGCCCATCACTGAACTGCAAGTGCGTGCCGAAAAAACTCGCTTCTTCAATAAGTCCGGCCTGCGTACGCATTCCAACCCTGCACAAGGCAAGGCGGATGCGGGAGCGTTTCATCAGGTGGAGGTGCGTGAGCTGGTAGAGCACGGCGCGCACCTACCGCCGCTGGCCGCACGCAATTTCCCACCCAACTTCCATGTATTTAAGCTGTTTCGACCGCTACCTGTTAAAGGCAAGGCAGGCTACAAGCCTGAGCTGGCCAAACGTTTCGGCATTCCGCTGATGTCGGACAAGCACCATGTATTGGAAGTGCGCCCGTTGCGGGCATTGCGCCCGATGCTCTCGACCAGTAACAAGTTCTGCGCGCTCAACCTGTACCAGTTGGCATTGATGGCGACCCTGAGTTACACGCCGTTCGGTCAAGATCCTGACGAGCAGCCCGTGAGGGCCAGCACGGTAACCTTTCCGGACCAGCCCAGCAGTGGCAACTGGTTTGGGGATGCCTTGGCCAAGGCTGATGAGATCTGGCAGGTAGACGCGGGCCAGAAACCGGAGAAGCCTTATTACCCGTTGTATGAAGACGTCCCTTACTCCAAGCGTTTGGAAATCGTGCCGTTTGACCCTGAGCTGTATCCTGAGGTAAATGACCCCGGTTTAGGTGAACAACAGGAAAGTCCTTCAACGATTCACTTTTTCGATGACCGCAAACGGAAAAACAATACAGATAGCCAAGCCTTCATCACACACAACGATGAGCTGGTATTGATTGCGGTGCGGGGTACGAATGAGCAACCGTGGGATCTGTTAACGGACATCGATGCAACACAGGTGCCTATTGAAGAGGGCTTGGGCGTTGGCCAAGCGCACCAAGGATTTTATGGTGCGGCAAAAGTCGTATATGACTTCGCAACAACCTACCTAGATAAATTTTACAGCGGGCAAAAAATCATTGTTACAGGCCACAGCTTGGGCGGCGCCATTGCTTTGCTGTTGTCTGAAATGATAAGGCGCACCGATAGGTATGCAGCAGATATTCTGCTCTACACCTATGGTTCTCCACGAGCAGCCGACCAGACCTTCGTCGAGGGTGCAGCCACACTGACACATCATCGCATGGTCAATCACAACGACCCGATTCCAAGTGTTCCGGGAACCGGTATGGACACGAAGCCCAAGGTGTTTGGCACTGGTCTCGCTGTCAGCTTCGTTAATGCGCCATTGGGTATTTCGATATTTTTTGCTGGAGTGGCCAATCTCAGCGGCGCACCTTATGCACACCACGGCACGTTGCATCACTTTATGCCAATGAGACTTGAGGACGGTCGACAGTCCCAGATCCTCTGGGAGCCTGGCTGCGAAAGCATTACCAATAAAGCCTGCAATGAAATACTCCAGCAAAAAAATGGATTGCCAACGCATCGAGCTTTCGAGCCAGCCCTCTACATACTCAATCACTTGATGGTCGGGGGCTACGTCCCGAATAGCTGGGCCACGCTACGCCGCTGGCAGGAGTCCCTGGAGTTGCGCCGCGAGCTAGTGACCACGCGTGAGTTCGATTGGGTTGATACCGCCCTTCAGAGCATGAAGCGGCAGTTGGAAAAAACCTCCCGTGAAACCCATCCCGATGCCTATCTGCGCACCCATGAACGTGAATTCAGCGCACTCAGAGCTGAAATCGGAAAAATGCAAATAACGCATGATCGTCTGGTCAAGTTGCATGGCAAAAAAGCCAGCGAAAGCGAGGTCTATGGCCAAGCGGCAACCAAACCTGAATTTCTGACAGAAAATCTGCCGCGCTGGAAAGCCCACCCCGAAAACACCGTAAAAGAACAACTGGCAATGGCCCCGCCGCCAGTGTTCCGCGATGACGAGACCATTGCCGCCATACTGGAAGGGCACGAGCCAGGCGCAGCACCTGCGTTCGATCTGGATTCGTACTCCTGATCCTCCCAGAAAGATAGGCGGTTTCGCACGATTCCTTGGTTAATCACCAACGCAACGGTCACCGGGGATGATCGTACGATCCTCACATCAACAACAGACACCAATGATTGAAACAATGAGAAATCATGACGTGCTGGAGTGGTGCGGGATTAGTTGACCACTACAAGGCACGTTGTCGTAGAAAGGCCAGTGCATGGTTTGGATCCATCCAGGAACGTGCGTCAGTAACGGTTTTCCCGCGTCTAGGCTTCAAATAGACGCGGGGCTTTCGCCGGATGCCAGTAAAAGACTCTGCCTATCACGACCCAATACTCCCCCTATTAGCTGACTTCCCAACTGGGGTCTAACCTTATTCCAGCGTCGGCATCGTAAGCCGGCCGGTCAAGAGCTGATAAGGAGATAGGAATGGGTCAGAAGCCTGACTAAACCTGCCGTAGGCCACCGTGCAGGCAACTCGATTGCCGCTGTTGAGAATTCCCGTGTGATCAAAACAATCAGTTGATCAAACTGCTGGCCCTGCAGCCTGTGTCATTGGTTTCGCCCGTTGCTATTTAACGCCCACGTTGGGCCGGATAGCCGGATGAATACGACCAAAGGTAGCTCACACATGGCAAACGAATCGAAATGCCCGTTCCTTAGCGCCGCTGGCGGTGGCACGACAAACCGCGACTGGTGGCCGAACCAACTGAATCTGAAGATCCTCCATCAGCACTCGCCCCTGTCCGACCCCATGGACGAGGACTTCAGCTACGCCGAAGCCTTCAAAAGCCTGGACTTTGAAGCGGTCAAAACAGACCTGACTGCGTTGATGACCGATTCCCAGGACTGGTGGCCGGCGGACTTCGGTCACTACGGGCCACTCTTCATTCGTATGGCCTGGCACGCCGCGGGTACGTACCGCACTGGTGACGGGCGTGGTGGCGCCGGTTCCGGTCAGCAACGTTTCGCGCCGCTCAACAGTTGGCCGGACAACGTCAGCCTCGACAAGGCACGCCGGCTGCTCTGGCCGATCAAGCAAAAATATGGCCGGAGAATTTCCTGGGCAGACCTGGTCGTCCTTACCGGCAACGTCGCGCTGGAGTCCATGGGCTTCAAGACCTTTGGCTTTTCCGGCGGCCGTCCGGACGTCTGGGAACCGGATGAAGACATTTACTGGGGCTCGGAAAACAAGTGGCTGGGCGGCGACACCCGCTACGGCAAAAAAAACGAGCCCATGCAAGAACCCGGCGAAAGCCCTCTCGTTGCCGAGCCGGGGGAAAATGAGGAGAGCCGCACCGACCTGGGACGCAACCTGGAGAACCCGCTCGCCGCCGTGCAAATGGGCTTGATCTACGTCAACCCGGAAGGCCCGGAAGGCAATCCGGACCCGGTCGCTGCCGGGAATGACATCCGTGAAACCTTCGCGCGCATGGCGATGAATGATGAAGAAACCGTGGCACTGATCGCTGGCGGCCACGCCTTCGGCAAGACTCACGGCGCCGGACCTGCCGACAATGTCGGTGCCGAGCCCGAAGCCGCTGGCCTCGAAGCACAAGGCTTGGGCTGGAAGAGCAGCTTCGGCACCGGCAAGGGTCCTGACACCATCACCAGCGGCCTGGAAGTGACCTGGACCACCACGCCCACCCGGTGGAGCAACAACTATCTGGAAAACCTGTTCGGCTTTGAGTGGGAGCTAAGTAAAAGCCCGGCCGGAGCGAACCAGTGGATACCGAAAAACAACGCCGGTGCTGGCATCATTCCGGATGCTCACGACCCTTCCAAACGTCGTAATCCGACCATGCTGACCACCGACCTGTCGCTGCGATTCGACCCGATCTATGAACCGATTTCGCGGCGCTTCCTGGCCAATCCAGACCAGTTGTCCGACGCGTTCGCCCGCGCCTGGTTCAAGCTGATCCACCGAGACATGGGTCCCCTCTCCCGCTACCTCGGCCCGGAAATGCCGAGCGAAGAGCTGCTGTGGCAAGACCCGATTCCAGCGGTCGACCATGCCTTGGTCACCGACAGCGATGTCGGCGCACTCAAGAGCAAACTCCTCACCTCGGGCCTGACCGTCTCGCAGCTTGTATCAACGGCTTGGGCGGCGGCTTCGACCTTCCGTGGCTCCGACAAACGCGGCGGTGCCAACGGTGGGCGTTTGCGTCTGGCGCCGCAGAAGTTCTGGCAGGCCAACCAGCCTGACCAACTGGCGAGCGTGCTGGCGAAACTCGAGGGTATCCAAAGCGAGTTCAACAACAGCGGCAAGAAGATCTCGCTGGCAGACCTGATCGTGCTGGCCGGTAACGCGGGCGTCGAACAGGCGGCGAAAAATGCCGGTCAAACCGTGACAGTGCCGTTCACACCAGGACGGATGGACGCCTCCCAAGAGCAAACGGACGTGGAGTCCTTCGGCTTCCTCGAACCCATCGCCGATGGCTTCCGCAACTACCTCAAAGGCAGATACAGCGTAGCGGCCGAGCAGCTGTTGATCGACAAGGCGCAACTGCTGACCCTCACCGCGCCAGAAATGACCGCGCTCATTGGCGGCATGCGCGTGCTGAACACCAACGTCGGACAAACCAGACACGGTGTATTCACCACGCAGCCAGAAGCGTTGACCAACGACTTCTTCAAAAACCTGCTGGACATGGGCGTGGAATGGAAACCGGTGTCGGAGGCTAATGAGGAGTTTGAAGGGCGCGATCGCAACACCGGCGAAGTGAAGTGGACCGGCACACGCGTCGATCTCGTCTTCGGCTCAAACGCGCAGTTGCGAGCGTTGGCGGAAGTCTATGCCACCGCTGATGCGCAAGAGAAGTTCGTGAAAGACTTCGTAGCCGCCTGGGCCAAAGTGATGGACCTGGATCGCTTCGACCTTAATTAACACGAGCGGTATCGCTGAAACTGCAACGCCTCCCACTGTGGAGGCGTTGTGCTTTTTGTCACTTGACGCTTCACGCCGTTAGATGGGAAAACGTGCGTGGCCCGGATGCAAGCGTTGGGTTCAACATGATTCAAGGAAGACTCATCAACACCATGAAAACCCTCCTGTGTTTGCTGATCGCCACCGGCGTCGGCACCGCGCTGCAGTATGCCGGTCTCCCCCATGGCCTGTTGCTCGGTTCAATACTCGCCACCACGTTGATCGCCAGCAACCTGCGCTTTTCTCCTGCGCTGCCCTTCAGCCTTGGCTACGTGCAAATCGTGTTGGGGATCGCGACCGGTCTGATGTTCACGTCATGGAACAGCCAAACGGCGGCTGCCATGTTGCCGAGCCTGGGCTTCATGCTGCTGGGCTTGATGGTCCAGAGCGCCGTGGCCGGTTTGTGGCTGCTCAAGGTCTCGGGATGGAACCCGAAGGACTCCCTGCTAGCCGTGTATCCGGGCGCACTCGCCGCCGTGTTCGATTTGCTTGAGTCCGAACGCGCATCAAGCAAGGTGATCGTCGTGCACCTGGTCCGACTGCTGTCGATCACCGTGCTGGTCAGCTTTTGCATTCCCGGACAGACCGACGTGGCCCTTGCCGAGAGCAGCCCGTTGCTCATGAGCACGGTGCTGACCCTGCTGTCGCTTATTGCCTTGTGCCTGTTGCTCGGCCGCTTGCTGTTGCGCGTCGGCGTTCCGGCACCGTTCATGCTCACCGCGATCGTCGTCACCGGCGTCTATATGAAGCTGGGCTATCTCCAGGCCTTCCACCTGCCGTCATGGAGTGTCGACACCGCCGTGGTCCTGCTCGGCGTGCTGATTGGCTCGAAATTCAAAGACATCAGCCTCGCCGAACTTGTCCGCCACGGACGAGCCGGGTTGATGGCCGTCGCCTTGATGTTGCTGATCGCAGCAGCGTTTGCCGCAGTGGCCGCGCAGGTTCTGGGCAGCGATCCCTTGTCGTTGTGGCTGGCGTACATGCCTGGCGCCATCGAAACCATCGCCCTCGTCGCCTTCAGTGGCGGGCTGAACGTGGTGTTCATCCTGACCCATCACCTGGTGCGGATGGTCGTGCTGCACTTTGCGCCGGCGCTGGTCGTTCAGGCGCGGCGCTGGCGGGAGGGTCTCTGATCGCAGAAAGGACTAAGTGGGAGAGATCGTGGCCAGGGCACCAATCAAAATGGTCAACACCAGAAATCCACCCAGAAAAATCGCCATCTTGCCCATTGGGCCTCCTACATTATGAGTTTGCGGTGCAGCGGTTTCCGCGACTGCCGAGCGTGCCGTTATTGTGAGCCGGCGGCGGTGTGCATTACAGATGCAGATAGCGCGGAAAAATACGGATCAGAAGGTGTAAACCTTATTCAGGACGGGACAACTGTGTACCCCGTGAAAAACCTTTCTCCCCTACCGCCGCTGACGTCAGCTCAACAACCAGCGCGACATCAGTCGAGTCATCAACGGCATCAACCCATAGACCATACTGAATGACACCACCCCAGCAACCGCAACCTTGAATAACCAGACCGGCAGACACAGACCGGACAGGTCAAGCAGAGCTGTCAACACCCATGGCACAAAAACGGTCAATGGCAATACGATCATCCAGGACAATAACCATTGCTTCCATCGCTCGACGGGCACCCTTCCTTGCAGCGGCTCAAACCAGAATTTTGAATCATCGTCGGTACGGTGGTAGTCCTGTCGCAGCCAGGGCAACGACTCGCGCAATAAGGCGTGACGGACCGGGGATTCCAGCCAAGCCGTGACATGCCCCTTGCTGACAAAGCGCAGGATGATTGCGTAGCGCAAATGCGAGCCGACCGGTTTGACCACATCCGTCGCCAGGTAACCCGGAAACTGTCGATGGGCGTCGATGGCCTTGTTCATCCATTGCTCATATAACGCCTGATACTGCGGATCAACCTCATGCACAATCACACTGACACCAATATCAGCGTCAATGCTCATGGTTGGTGTCGTCGGAGCATGGCCCGCTGATAGATGCGTTCGCGTGCCAGAATCATCGGGTCGTGACTGGGTGCGATGCCATCGGGCAAGCGTCCGGGGTTGAAATCAAGGCGCTGCTGGGCGAGCTGTTGTTCTTCGACCGGGACAAGCGCATCAAGTGTCAGAATCCCCAGTTCGACTTCCTCGTGGCTGCGCGACCAAGGGATCGAACCATCTTCGATGGCATCCCCCGGCGCCGCCAGTTGCACCACCAGACGTAACTTCACGGCTCCCCTGGCCAGTCGTGCGCCGATTTCGTCCTGCAAATAATCGGCGGGCATCACGGCGGCTGGCTGATCACTCAATGCAGGCTCTGCCAGCAACGGTTCAATACGGTAGCGACCGATAAACGCTTCACCTTGACGGTTACTGAACACTAGGGCATTCACGCCAAAGTACTCGATCGCGGCGTAACTGCTCGGCGCGGGTTTGGATGCCTGAAGGAAATGCTCCGCGCGTGGATGATTGGCCAGAAAGGTTTGCAGCGGCAGCGGATCCGGCGGCGTGGTGACGTTGGCGGCAATGCCTTGCAAAAAAAGCAGGAAGTCTTCGGGCGTGGCCACCGGAAAGCCGTTGAACGAGTGCGTCACGATATCCGTGAACTCACCGTCCGGCAGCGTAAAACGAACGGCCAAGCCTTGAGGACTGGCCTGCGGATCCCCGTCCTCGGTAGCCGGCACGCCGCTGAAGTTGGAGAACCTCAGCACCACCGGCACCGGTTGCCCCTGCAAATGGGTAGCCCGGCTTAATACCGGGGCTGATGGCGAAGCCACAAAGGTACCGCGCAGCAATACACCCTTGGCATGGGTCACGCGAAATCCCGGATGAGGGCCGAACGTCGCGGCAAGTGCGTCAAGTAAAGCGTCGTAAAGTCTGTCCTGGAACATGGGAAAACTTCTCATGGGCGACACATTGTTCTGATTGGCGATGGCAAAGGCAGAGGACGCGATCAGCGTCCCTGCCAACAGCGCGCCGATCAATAACCGGGGTGGTTGCATTGGATTCAGCCTTGGCGCAGGCCAGGATTGAGAGCGATGTGTTTGTACTCGACAAAGTCATCCATGGCCGCCACGCCGTTGAGGCGCCCCTGCCCCGACTGCTTGACCCCTCCTTCTTCGAACTCGTCGTAGACCACAGCCCAGTCGTTGACCCACACCGTGCCCGCCGCCAGTTCGCGGGCCACCCGCAACGCGCGGTCGACATCGCGGGTCCAGACACTGGCCGCCAGGCCGAACTCGCTGTTGTTGGCCAGTTCGATCGCCTCGGCTTCGCTGTCGAATACCTGCAGCGTCAGCACCGGGCCGAAAGTCTCACGCTGGACGATCGCCATATCGGGATCGCTGACCCGCAGCAGTGTCGGGCGATAGAACGCGCCTTTGGCCAAAGGCCCCTCTGTCACCGGGCCACCGCGAACGATGACCTGGGCTCCGGCGGCAATCGCCTCCTTGACGATTTGATCGACCCGCTGCACGTTGGGCTTATCGATCAACGGGCCCATTTCGCTGGCCGAATCCGCAGCGGGCCCCACACACACAGCTTCCAGTCGCTCGGCCAGGCGCTCGGTCAACGCCGTGGCAATATCGCGTTGCACCAACAGCCGCGAACCGGTCATGCAGAACTGGCCGGCGAATACCGTCAGGGCTTTCACCAGGGTGGGTACTGCGGCATCAAGGTCGGCGTCGTTAAACACCAGCATGGGCGTTTTTCCACCCAACTCCAGGCCAAAACGTTTGAGGTGCTGCGCCCCCACGGCTGAAATCGCCCGACCAGTGGTGGTGCTGCCGGTAAAACTGATTACCGGAACCCGGGGTGACTCCACCAAATGGATGGAGCCCGCCGCGCCCTGTTCGCTGAACAGATTAATCACGCCGCGTGGCAGGGAAAGCGCCTCGCTGATGATCCGGGCGACCAGGCAGTTTGTCTGGGCGGTTTGTCCGGGCATTTTGATGACCGTGGTGCAACCGGCCGCCAGCGCCGGTGCCAGCGAGCGAATCATCAGCACCACCGGCGAGTTCCACGGCACGATGATGCCCGCCACGCCCACCGCCTGACGAATCACCAACGATATCTTGCCGGGTTTTGGCTCGGCTGCTCGACCGTATTCGGCACGCGCCAGGGCGGCGTAATAGCGCAACTTGGAGGGCACCATGCTGACCTCGAACTCGGCTTCGGGTTTGATCTTGCCGTTTTCCAGCGCCAGGGTATCGATCAGCTCATCGGCGTTGCGCTCAAAGGCGTCCGCCAGCTCCAGCAGAACCTGAGCGCGCAATTGGCGGTCATCTTTCCAGGGTGTTTCGGCAAACGCCCGTTGCGCCGCATCTATCCCTTGTTGCGCTTCGTTCAAGCCACCTTCGGCATATCGACCAATCAGCTCGTAGGTCGCAGGGTCGATGGAGTCTTTGTAAACACCGGAGTCCAGCCATTGGCCGTCGATCCAGTTCAATACCGGAGTGCTATTCATAGAGGCAGGTTCCTGAAGGTCAAACGTAAAGACGGGCAATGTGCTCGGCGGTGGCAATCACTGTGATGTTGGTGGCGACCGAGGGCACGTCGGGGAAGATCGACGCATCCACCACGCGCAACCTCTGCACACCGATGACCCGCGCTTGCAGGTCGACCACCGCCCGCGCATCCCCCGGCTTGCCCATCGGCGCCGTTGAGGTCGGGTGGTGATAGGTGTCGAGGCTGGCTTTGACACTGGCCAGCAAGGCCTCGTCCGAATCGTTGCCTTGACCCGGGTTGAGCTCGGAATGGATCAACGAATTCAGAGGCGCCGTGGTGCCGATTTTTCGGGCCAGGCGAATGCCATCCAGCAGGCGCAGGCGATCCTTGGGCTCGGCGAGAAAATTCAAGTCGATGTTCGGTGCCACGAACGGATCGCGACTGGCCAGCGTCACCTTGCCCCGAGACAGTGGCCGGGTCAGGGTTACCGCGAGCACGAAGCCGACGCCGGTCGGGCTCTGATCATGGGGAAACAAGTGAGTGGCCGTGATATGCAGATCCAGCTCGCCATTCTCGGCAGAACGGCTGTGGGTCCAGAGTTTGGCCCCGATGGCGGGCGATTGGCTGCCGATCAGGTCAGGCCTGGCGGCATAAGCGTTGTAATAGAACGGGTGATCCACCAGGTTCTGCCCGACTGCAAGCTCGGCGACTTGTGGAATCTGCAAGGCACGCAGCGCCTCGCCAGGACCAATGCCGGAACGCAACAGAATCGCGGCGCTGCCGTAGCTGCCAGCCGACAGGATGACTTCCTCGGCCAGCAACTTCTCACCGTTACCCAGTTGCACACCGACCGCACGAGTACCGTCGAACAGCACTTTGTCCACCAGGCTGTCGGTACGGATATGCAGGTTGTCGCGGGTGCGCACCTCTTCGGTGAGATACGCCATGCCAGTGTTAACCCGCACGCCGTTGACAACATTCATCGGGTACGGACCCACGCCGTGGGCGTCAGCGCCGTCAAAATCCTCAATCACCCTGTAACCATTGGCGAAGGTCGCGTAGATGAAGGCCCGCTGCATGGGAGTGACATCGGCTTTGCCGAGTTGATTCACCGGAAGCGGTCCTTCATGGCCGTGCAACGGGCTGGCACCACCGCTGTGGGTTTCCAGTTTTTTGAACGATGGCAGCAGCTCGTCATAGCTCCAGCCAGGCAGATCCCAACGCTTGAAGTCGCTGGCACGGGCGCGGATGGCCACCGCTCCGTTGATGGCCGAACTCCCTCCCAGCACCTTGCCGCGCAAGGCGCCGATGGGATGATCGATGTAACCCGGTCGGCTCTTGTAACCCCATTCGAACTCAGGATTGGCATTGGCACCGACGATGTCACTGCTGGCAATGATCTCGGGGTAGTTGTGTGGACTGTAGCTGTGGCCCGCCTCAAGCAATACCACCTGACGCTGGTTGTTCTCGCTCAAACGGCGAGCCAACACCGCGCCTGCCGAGCCGCCACCGACAATAATCACATCAACCGCTGTGCCATGAACGGCACGCTTGTCGGTACTGCCGCTTGACTCCAACGCCTGCGCCAAACCACTGCCCGTCGCCAACGTAGCGGCGGCCACAACACCGCCGGCCAGAACAGCACGGCGAGCAGGATTGTTAAGGGTACTCTTCATCCGTCTTCTTCCCTGTCAGACGCCAGGATGCGTCTGTTGGGAAAAAGCATATGGGAGGGTGCGCAGACTCATAAGCCAGCAAAAGATGATTCCACGTTTCGTTTTTCTCGAACGAATCAACGTTACGGCTGCGGGTGAGCCGTCAGCATTTTCTCCCACACCGGCGGGCTGCCGATCTGCTCGATGAGGAAGTTGATCAGCGCCTGAAGCTTGGGCGAAGCTCTCTGGGATCGCCGGTAAACAGCCGAGATATTGCCACCTCGAGGGGCGTAAGGCGCCAACACCTCCTTCAGTTCACCGGCCACAATGGCCTGCGCAGCCAGGAAGGTGGGCAGAATCGCCAGGCCCATACCGGCCTTGGCGGCTTCCAAAAGTTGATGGCCGTTATTAGTGCGCATACGGCAACGGACACGGAATGATTCCAAGGCGTTGTTCACCGGCAGCGTCCACATGCCATGGGGTTCGCGATTCACATAGAGCATGGCGAAATGCTGGGTCAGTTCTTGCGGGATTTGCGGCGTGCCGTGAGTGGCCAGATACTCCGGACTCGCACAGATGATGTGACGGTTGGGCGTAATGGTCTTCGCGACCAGCGAGGAGTCAGGCAACTCGCCGATGCGAATGGCCGCGTCATACCGCTCTTCGTGCAGGTTGACGTGGCGGTCATCAAACTCAACGTCCAGCCGCAACTCAGGGTAACGCACCGCGAAGGACGACAGAATCGGTGTCAGGTAGCCAATGCTGAAGGCCATCGGCGCTGCAAGCCGCAGGCCCCCACGCAAACTCGATTGAAACGCCAGCACCGCGTCCTCAGCATCCTCCACATCGGCCAGAATACGCACGCAATAACGGTAAAACACCTCACCCGACTCCGTAAGCCGGGCCTGACGACCACGCTCCAACAAGATGCTGCCCAGGCGTTTTTCCAATTGCTGGATCCGCAGGCTGACCATTGACTTGGCGATCCCCAAACGCCGGGCGGCTTCGGAAATACTGCCGGTGTCCACCACCATGACGAAAGAATGCATCTCGGACAGTTTGTTCAAGTTTTAGTCATCCAGAGAAAAGTCGGGCGCATGCTTTCCAGATGGAATGCCCCCTCGGAGTTTTTTAGTCGGACTGAATCTTACCGCCTTCAATCAACACTTTATCGGTGAAGCTTTGATCCTGGATCGTCAGGTTCTGCGAACGATTGGCCCAACACAGCGAACCCAGTGCAGCCAACCCCAACGGCATGGCGAGAACTGTCCTGCGTAACATCTGTATTGCCTTGAGTGAACTAACCAAACAGCGGAATTCTAGCCGCCGTGTTGCCTGGTCAACCAGGCCCAAATAGTGGGTTTCTCTTTCCCATACAGTGGACGATCCTTCTTGTATAGTTGGCCTCCTTTGGCCGAGTGAATGTAGCCCAGTGCTCGATCTCAATGACCTTCAATACTTTGTTATGGTGGTGGACCACGGCGGCTTCGCGCCGACCGCTCGCGCGCTAGGCATTCCAAAATCCAACCTCAGCCGACGGATCGCACTGCTCGAGAAAAGACTCGGCGTGCGCTTAATCATCCGTAACACCCGCAGTTTCAAAGCGACGGAATTAGGGCTGACGTATTACGCCCATTGCCGTTCAATGCTGAAAGAGGCCGAAGCTGCTGAAGCGGCCGTTGCCATGACCCGTTCCGAACCTGGCGGCTTGTTGCGAGTCACCTGCCCGACGGTCTTACTGGAAGAATGCGTAGGCAGCATGATCACGCGATTCATGGCCATGCACCCACGAGTCGAAGTGCATCTGGAAGCCAGTGACCGTCAAGTCGACGTGGTGGCTGAGGGGGTTGATCTCGCGCTGAGAGTACGCCCGCCTCCCCTTCAGGACTCGGACCTGGTTAACCGAGTCATGTCCCAGCGGCCACAATGTCTGGTCGCCAGTCCCGCGCTATTGCAGCGCCTGGGCGAACCCCAGGAACCGGAAGACCTGTCACGCTTCCCCAGCGTCCATCACGGCAGTCCGCAACGCGATTACAGTTGGACGTTGTTCCACCAAGGTGGCGCGGATTTTACGATTCAGCATCGTCCGCAGCTCATCACCAAGGGACTGCCCATGCTGCGATGCGCAGCGATGGACAGCGTCGGTATTGCGCAGATGCCTATTTCGCTGGTGCACGACTACATTGATCGTGGGCAACTGGTGGTGGTTTTGCCAGACTGGGCTCCGCGCACGGAGATGATTTATGCCGTGTTTGCGAGCAGGCATGGGATGTTGCCATCAATGCGGATGCTGATTGATTTCATGGTGGAACAATTCAAGTTGCTGGATGATCCGGCGCGTGAGATCCGGGCAAGTCCGCGGGTTTGAGGCTGAGTCGATCACGAGAAAACTCAACGCCACAACTGTTCGAATGGCCGAGGGTTACGAACAGCACTGACTTCATGAGTGTTATTTCCCTTGAAAAATTCGCCACACCTGCGCCGTGGACTGCTTGCGAGGGTTACAACCCTTCGTGGTGGGGAGGCGATCTGCAAGCCGCCACCTTAGTCAAGTCTGCTCCGCAGCCACTTTCTCAGGGCTGCCATTCAACTGAGTGCCATAGCTCGGCACGAGCTGGTGCAGCTTCTCCTTCCAGGCCGGCGAAGCCACCTTGTCCTTGAACACTTTCTGCAGCACGGTCAGCATGATCGGTGCAGCGGTCGAAGCGCCCGGCGATGCGCCCAGCAGACCCGCGATGGTGCCGTCTTGCGAGGCAACAATCTCAGTCCCCAATTTCAGCACGCCACCAGCGGCTTCATCACGCTTGATGATTTGCACGCGCTGGCCGGCTTGCCACAGACGCCAGTCTTCGGCTTTGGCGTTCGGGAAGTATTCTTTCAGGGCGTTGAGGCGGTCTTCGTCAGACAGCATCAGTTGACCAGCCAGGTACTCGACCAGCGGGTATTCCTTGATGCCGACTTTGGCCGTTGGCCACACGTTGTGCGTGGTGGAGGTCAGCAGGTCCAGGTACGAGCCTTTTCAGGAACTTGGTGCGAAAGATTGCCATTGGACCAAACAGGATAGCGGTGGTTGTCCGCAGATTCTTTGTGTAACAATCGTCGACTAATAATTTTACAAGGATGTTCAAAATGGCCGGCAAACCTGCTGCCCGAGTCACGGACCCAACTAGCTGTCCGCTTCCCGGCCACGGGGTTAACTCCATCGCCGCAGGCTCTTCCGATGTTTTCTTTGATGGTTTGGCTGCTGCTCGCCAAGATGACAAAAGTGCGTGCGGCAGTCCCATTGTCGGGGAGGTAGCCTCTACTGTTCTTATCAACGGCAAACCCGCCGCAACTGTGGGCAGCGTCGGTGCCCATGGCAATAACGTGGTGAGTGGCTCTGGAACGGTGGTCATCGGCAACTCACACACGCCTACGGATTTCATCCCGCCTTTACCGATGCCGCTATGGTTGCAGCCATTCAATGAGCAGTTCCGTATTCTCTGAAGTGACGGCGAGCCTCTCGCCCATGTGCCCTATCACATCAAAGATGAAGCCGGTCAGGTTTACACCGGATTTTCTGACGAGTCAGGGCATACGCTACGAATCACTACCAAAAAGCAGGAAACACTGGAAATCACAACAGGCGTTGCCGCACTTGAAAAGTGGGGTGAGACATGACCGAGTTCTCTTGTAAGGTTCCGACGAATCAACAAGCTGGCTCGGTAAGCAATGTGTCTGGCTACCCAATGCCTGCCAACATCCATATGTTTGTTGTGGTCGAGGAAATTGGAAAAGATGGTTTGCTGGTCAGAAAGATTTATGCCTCTCCGGACAACCCTCACTTGATTGCAAAAAATCTTCCGGAGTTTCGAATCAAGCATGAAATCTGGCCAGAAAAATTTGGCATGATGCCTGTTGACCCGAAATCAAACGCCACCGTAGCCGAACATGTTTTTAGCAGCAGAAAATATCCATCCAGCTACGTATCAACCAGCTCTATCTTCCCTGATGGCTCGCCACGCTTTGAAGGAAAGGCCGTTTACATAGATGTTGCGAAAGCCAAGGCCGCGGGAGCAAAACTGGTTACCACCGAAGAAATCTTACGGTCCTTGGAGCGGTATAAAAAAGTCGCGCCTAAAAACGTGGCCAAGATCGATCAAATCGCGGAGTGGGTAAAAAATATCGATAAAGAGGTATTGGTTCAAGCTGACAAAATACCTCCTAAAGCAATTTTTACACCTGGCTCGTACAAAGCCACAAACGTATTCATCAAAGGTGCGAGAGTGGTCAGAGTATTTGCCATTGGCTTCACCGCATATGATTTAAAATTGGCAGCAGACGAGTCAATCAAGCAAAAGAGCATCAAGCCTATTTCTATTGAGGAGGTCAAGCAGGCTGGTGGTTGGGGCGGAGCTATTGCTGGAGCAAGGATAGGTGTCGTCGCGGGGGCTGCGGTTGGCATCGAAACGGGTCCCGGAGCAATCGTTAGTGGAGCTGTCGGAGGGATTATCTTCGGCACCGCAGGTTATTTCGGGGCCAGTTGGCTCACCGAAATAACCTGCGGTGCCGAAGACAACTTCACGTATGCGACTGAAAAAACGTTTAACGAACTGCCCGTAAAGCAGTATGTAAACACTCAAAAAACTGAGCACTTGGTGCTTTTCATATCTACCAGAGAATTCAACTCTGTGACTGTACGACTGGTCACCAATAGTGTTGATTTCTTGGCCAGCATTGCTCGCGAGAAATTCTCCGTGCCTCCTCCATGGATTGTTTTCGAGAAGTACAACCCTTCGTGGTGGGGAGGCGATATGCAAGGCGCTCAGGGCTACTATAACGACAGCTACTTCTCGTCTTTTTTTACTGATTTAAGCGCAGCAGAAAGGGAAATTTATTACGCCAGATACAGCGCTCCGAATGAGTGGATAAAAAGCTTGGAATTAATGTACGACGTTGAGTGATCGTTTACGTTTTTGGGACCGCTTCGCGGCCCAACGGAGGCAAGCCCCCTCGCCACAAAAAACTCGCCAGCCTTAGCATTTTGTAATCTGCAAGATTGAATCCCAGACACAAAAAAGCCCACTGACCGTCACCGGTTCAGTGGGCTTTTGATTCGGGATCTAGTTACAGAGCCATATCAGTCGCAGCATTAGCCTTCGGCGCCTTAGCCGGAGCAGCCGCAGCAGCAGCAACCGGAGCCACCACCTGACCCATCGCCGGCGGCGGAGTCAGTTGCAACACCTTGGCGGTGTAAGCCCACTCCTCAGCCACTTTCTCAGGGCTGCCATTCAACTGAGTGCCATAGCTCGGCACGATCTGGTGCAGCTTTTCCTGCCAGGCTGGCGAAGCCACCTTGTCCTTGAACACTTTCTGCAGCACGGTCAGCATGATCGGTGCAGCGGTCGAAGCGCCCGGCGATGCGCCCAGCAGACCCGCGATGGTGCCGTCTTGCGAGGCAACGATCTCGGTACCCAACTTCAGCACGCCACCAGCGGCTTCATCACGCTTGATGATTTGCACGCGCTGGCCGGCTTGCCACAGACGCCAGTCTTCGGTTTTGGCGTTCGGGAAGTATTCTTTCAGGGCGTTGAGGCGGTCTTCGTCAGACAGCATCAGTTGACCAGCCAGGTACTCGACCAGCGGGTATTCCTTGATGCCGACTTTGGCCATTGGCCACACGTTGTGCGTGGTCGTGGTGGTCAGCAGGTCCAGGTACGAGCCTTCTTTCAGGAACTTGGTGCTGAAGGTCGCAAATGGGCCAAACAGGAGGACGCGCTTGCCGTCCAGGACACGAGTGTCCAGGTGCGGAACCGACATCGGTGGTGCGCCAACGGAGGCTTTACCGTAAGCCTTGGCCAAGTGTTGCTCGACGATGGTCGGGTTCTCGGTCACGAGGAACGAGCCGCCTACCGGGAAGCCTGCATATTCCTTGCCTTCAGGAATACCGGACTTCTGCAGCAAGTGCAGCGCCCCCCCGCCCGCACCGATGAACACGAACTTGGCGTCGGTTTCGGTTTTGGTGCCGTCTTTCAGGTTTTTGTAGCTGACGCGCCAGCTGCCGTCTTCGTTCTGGGTGATGTCTTGCACTTCGCTAGACAGTTTCAAGTCGAACGTTGGCGTAGTTTGCAGGTGCGCAACGAATTGGCGGGTGATCTCGCCGAAGTTCACGTCGGTACCGATCGAAGACCAGGTGGCCGCGACTTTCTGGTTCGGGTCACGCCCTTCCATCATCAGCGGAACCCACTTCTTGATCACCGCCGGGTCTTCGGAGTACTGCATGCCGGCGAACAGCGGGCTCGCTTGCAGGGCTTCGTAGCGCTTTTTCAGGAACTTGATGTTGTCATCGCCCCACACAAAGCTCATGTGTGGGGTGGAGTTGATGAACGAACGCGGGTTCTTCAGCACGCCTTGCTGAACTTGCCAGGCCCAGAACTGACGGGAGACCTGAAAGGCTTCGTTGATTTCAACGGCTTTCGGGATCTCAACGTTGCCTTTATCGTCTTGAGGGGTGTAGTTCAACTCGGCGAGCGCGGAGTGGCCGGTACCGGCGTTGTTCCAGCCATTGGAGCTTTCCAGGGCGACGCCGTCGAGACGCTCGACCATTTCCATCGACAGATCCGGTTGCAGCTCATTGAGCCAGACACCCAAGGTCGCGCTCATGATGCCGCCGCCAATCAGCAGCACGTCGACTTTCTTTGCCTCTTCCGCTTGCGCGGACGCGATCCCCATCGACAAAGTCAGTCCCAGCAGGGCTGTGTTGAGTTTTTTAAACATGTGTAGCACCTATGATAAAACGCCATCCGCCCTTCCATCCTCATGCATGAGGCTCCCTGGTTCACGGCATGCAGGCCGCATGCTATGGGTTGCGCACTGATCAGGATTGGAGGGTGGGCACACAAGGCCGACTGACTGCATCGACCTCAGTTTATATGTCCCTACTGAACTGACTTTTTATCATTATTGGCTTCAGCTACTTGAGCGACAGTGATTCTGTTGGCGCGTCTCTAGAACGCGCAAACTGAATAGCTCAAAGCAAGTTGGGGCGAAGAATATCACGACACTGCAAACCCGCGCGTCTGTTCTAGACTTGATAGTCCGGGCACGAGCGCTGAGCCCACTATACTCATCGTGATTTTCTCGATGAGCCTGTGAGGAGCCGTCATGAGCGACAAAGACGATTTGCGCAAATATTCCTCCCTCGTGGTCGACGGCGTGGAACGCGCGCCCGGCCGCGCCATGTTGCGTGCCGTGGGTTTCACGGACGAGGACTTCAAGAAACCGCAGATCGGCATCGCCTCCACGTGGGCGATGGTCACGCCTTGCAACATGCACATCGACAAACTGGCGATTGAAGCCGAAAAAGGTGCGAATGCCGCCGGGGCCAAGGGCGTCATTTTCAACACCATCACCATCTCCGACGGCATCGCCAACGGCACCGAAGGCATGAAGTATTCGCTGGTGTCGCGGGAAGTGATCGCCGATTCCATTGAAGTTGTGGCCGGCTGCGAAGGCTTTGACGGCCTGGTGACCGTGGGCGGTTGTGACAAGAACATGCCGGGCTGCCTGATCGGCATGGCGCGGCTGAATCGCCCATCCATTTTCGTCTATGGCGGCACCATCCGGCCGGGCGCCGGCCACACCGATATCATCTCTGTGTTCGAGGCCGTGGGTCAGCACGCGCGGGGTGATATCAGCGAGATTCAGGTCAAGCAAATCGAAGAAGAGGCGATTCCAGGTCCGGGCTCCTGCGGCGGCATGTACACGGCCAACACCATGGCTTCTGCGATTGAGGCGCTGGGCATGAGCTTGCCCGGCTCCAGCTCTCAGGAGGCCGTCGGCAGCGACAAGGCGTCGGACAGTTTCCGCGCGGGTCAGCAGGTCATGGAGCTGCTCAAGCAAGACATCAAGCCGCGCGACATCATGACCCGCAAGGCCTTTGAAAATGCGATTCGGGTGGTAATCGCCCTCGCCGGATCGACCAATGCCGTGCTGCATCTTCTGGCCATGGCGCATGCCGTGGATGTCGAGCTGACGCTGGATGATTTCGTCGAACTGGGCAAGGTGTCCCCAGTGGTGGCCGACCTGCGCCCCAGCGGTCAATACATGATGAGTGAACTGGTGGCCATCGGCGGTATCCAGCCGCTGATGAAGCGCATGCTCGCCGCCGGCATGCTGCATGGCGATGCGCTGACGGTCACCGGTAAAACCCTGGCCGAAAACCTGGAAAACGTGCCTGACTACCCCGAAGGACAGGACGTGATCCTGCCCTTCGACCAACCGATCAAAAAGGACTCCCATTTGGTGGTGCTGCGCGGCAACCTTTCGCCCACCGGCGCCGTGGCCAAAATCACTGGCAAGGAAGGCTTGCGCTTTGAAGGCACGGCTCGTGTGTATCACGGCGAGGAAGGCGCGCTGGCCGGTATCCTCAACGGCGAAGTCAAAGCCGGCGATGTGATCGTGATTCGCTACGAAGGCCCCAAGGGTGGCCCGGGCATGCGCGAAATGCTCTCGCCCACGTCGGCGGTCATGGGTAAGGGGCTGGGCAAGGACGTTGCACTGATCACCGACGGCCGCTTCTCCGGCGGTTCACACGGGTTTGTGGTGGGCCATATCACGCCCGAAGCCTTTGATGGCGGACCGATTGCGCTGATTGAAGACGGCGACAAGATCACCATCGACGCCGAAACACGGCAGATTACGGTCGATGTCTCCGACGCCGAACTGGCCGAGCGCAAGACCCGTTGGGTGCGCCCGGAATCCAAGTACAAGCGCGGGGTGTTGGCCAAGTACGCGAAGACGGTGTCCAGCGCCTCGGAAGGCGCTGTGACGGATAAATACCTCTAACGCATCAACGCCGTTTTTCGGTTATGAGGGCGCCTGAATCAGGCCGCGGAGAAGAAGTAGCGCGTCAAGTGAAAGAAGATCGGCGCCGCAAAGCAAATCGAGTCCATCCGGTCGAGCATGCCGCCGTGACCTTTGATCATGGTTCCCCAGTCTTTGGCGCTCAAACTGCGCTTGATCGCCGACATGACCAGACCACCGAGGAAGCCCATCACCACGATGACGAACGACATCATCAGCGACTGCCAGAAGCTGAAGGGGGTCATCCAGAACATGCAGCCGCCAATCAGCGTTGCACAGAGGCCTCCTCCGACCAGTCCTTCCACCGTTTTTGATGGACTGACCAGCGGCGCTACTTTGTGTTTGCCGAAGAGCTTGCCGAACACGTACTGCAACACGTCACTCAACTGAACGACGAACACCAGATAGAACAGCAGCAACGCGTTTTGGCCCGTGAATCCTTCCAGATCCAAAAGCAAAAGTGCGGGCGCATGGCTGATGCAATAAATGCAGATCATCACGCCCCACTGGATTTTTGCCGTCCTTTCCAGGAAGCCGTCAGTGTCCTGACTCAGCACCGCAATCGCCGGTAACAGCAGGAATGAATACACCGGTATCAGCAGCGTAAACATCGAATACCAGTGCGTACCGATCAGAATGTATTGCAGCGGGATCAGGATGAAAAATGCCGAAAACAGAGCGTTATGATCACCCCGTCTGGTCGGTGTCAGGGTGATGAACTCCCTGAGCGCGAACAGTGAGATGAACCCGAACAAGACGACCGTTGCATTGCCGCCAAGCAGGTAGGAAACGAAGAAGATAATGACCATCCCCCACCAGGCATTCACGCGCTGGTTGAGGTTTTCGATGGTCGAGACAGCGCCTTCCGTTTTGGCCCGCCGGGCCAGCAATCGACCGGCCAGCGAAGCAATCGCCAGCAAGCACGCCAATCCAAAAAAGAACCACAAAAACTTTGCTTCAAGACTCATTTCGACAGCCCCACAATGGCGTTACGCGCGCGCTCCAGAAACACGTGCTTTTCCTCGCCAGCAATCCTTTCCAGCGGATTGCCGATACGGATCGTGCAGATGATCGGCAGAGGGACGTGTTTGCCTTTGGGCATGGAGCGATGAAGGTTTTCCAGGTAGATAGGCACCAGGTCGACATCAGGGAAGGTTTCGCTCAACCGGTAAAGACCTGATTTGAATTCTCCGGGCAGTGCCTCGCAGGATCGAGTGCCTTCCGGAAAGAAGATGATCGAATGACCCGCCTGCACCACATCGAAAATGGGCTCCAACGCGTTTTTACCGGGCGCCGGTTTACGGTCAATCAGCACGGCATTCAGGCCTTTCTGGGAGATGTACGACAGAAAACGGTTCTTTCCCCAGTAATCGGCAGCGGCGATCGGCTTCACATTTAGCCTTGCCTCGGGCGGCAGGGCCGCAATGATCGCCAAGGTGTCCATATGACTGGTGTGATTGGCGAAGTAGATTCGCTGACGCGTGAGATCCGGCGGACTCTCCCACCTGGCCGTGACGCCAATCAGCAGTCGAAGAACAGAAATCAGTGCATTACTGATCCACATGGTCGGCCCCCTTCAATTGCTTGGCGATCGCCAGCGTTCGCGTGACGCAGGTTGCGACTGAGCCAATGGCGATGGCAGCCAGCGCGATCAACAGTATGTAGTGAGAGCCATAAATGTTTGCTTCGACGGCATTCAGCAGCAGTCCTGCAGTCATCACGGCCATTCGATGCTGCTTGGCCATAGGGCCGATGAAGGTTTGCTTGAGGCCAATCGAGCCGCCGAACACCCTGACATAAGCAGTAAGTGCTGCCGCCAGCGCAGCAAACCATCCGAGGTCGGATTGCCCAATGGCATACCCCAGCCCTACGATCAGCAGGCTGTCGGCAATCCGGTCCGGGAATTCGTTGTAGAGACTGCCGATATCGGACTTCTTGCCGCCCTCTATCGCCACCATCCCGTCGAAGAGATTGCACAGCAAGCGCAACTGAATGCCGATCGCGCAGCAGATCGATCCAATGACACCGCTATCAATATTGAGCGCCACGACGCCGGCAAGCGCGAAGGCGATGCTGGCGACGGATATTTGATTGGGGGAAATGTCTCTTCTCACCAGAATATCGGTGATGCGTTTTGCCCAGCCCGCAGAGCGCGTCTTGATGGGCCTTCTGTTGTCATCCACGAGCCAATATCCCTATAAGTGATGAGTTATTACGTGTTGCATTGTAATGGCGAGTCGCGCTGACGACACCTAGCAATATGAAGACTTTACTAACGAACCCTGCTTTGACCCAATCAGAAGTTTTCATCTTCATTTTTCGGGACGTCGTTCCGACCTTAAACCTCGCGACAAGCCCTCAACGCACGTTCGTTTTTTTCTGCCGCACGCCTGGCGTTACGCGACCTTTGGGTCGAGCATATTTTCTGGATCAGAAATGACGCTATCGCCAACCAGGCAGCCGTCACGGATTTGACCGGCAATGCCAAGGCGATTGCGGCGTTTTTGGCCAAAGCCAACCCCAACCTGCCTGAGAACGCGCGGGTTGCCATGTTGTCCACTCACGGCGGCCACCACGTCGCCCAGGTCGATGAACTTGCCGCGCACGATTATGCAAGCGAAGCACGCACCTGGCACATGATGCGCGGCCATATCATGGCGCTGGCTGACGGCGGCACTGGTCAAGCAGTTCCCTCGCCAATATCAGATGCTGGCCAGTGTGCTGATCGAGGAAGTGGTCGATATCATCGGCCACGATGCCCTGGCTTCGCGGATGCGCAGCATGGGTCGAAAACTGACTCTGGACCGCGAACCTCAGGTGGTTGACGAAGCCAGCGTCGTGCAGCACATGAACCAGGGCGGACAGGAGTTGTCTCCCGGTTGCATTGTTTTTATAGGGGCCGGGGGAACGTCAATCAGGGAGACAGCATTCAACGAATTCGCTATCGTCACTCGCCTATGAACCGGACTCGCTCGAACCAGGAAGTTGCCCACATGACCGACTCTCATGCCGATGATCGCAGCAGCGCGTGGTCGGTATTTCTGATCTTCCTGCGCCTTGGGCTGACCTCTTTCGGTGGGCCCATTGCGCACTTGGGTTACTTCCGCGATGAGTTCGTCACACGACGGCGCTGGCTGACCGAGCGCAGCTATGCCGATCTGGTCGCGCTCTGCCAGTTTCTGCCGGGGCCGGCAAGCAGTCAGGTCGGCATTGCGCTGGGTCTGTCTCGGGCGGGATATCGCGGGGCGCTGGCTGCCTGGACGGGCTTCACGCTGCCATCGGCCATTGCCCTGATCCTGTTTGCACTGGGCATTTCCCATTACGGCACTGCCCTCGCGCCCGGTGCACTGCATGGCCTCAAAGTGGTGGCGGTCGCGGTGGTTGCGCAAGCGGTCTGGGGCATGGCGCGAAACCTGTGCACGGACGTGTTGCGGGTCTCCATCATGGTGATTGCGTCCTGCGTCGCCCTGCTTGAGCCGTCCGCCTGGGGACAGGTCAGCGTGATTGCCGCCGCGGGATTCGCCGGCCTCCTGTTGTTCAAACCCGATCAGCGTGTCGAGCACGATCCACTGCCAATCACGATCAGCCACCGGGCCGGAGCGTTTTGGCTGTCGCTGTTTCTGGTCTTGCTGGTTGGCCTGCCGCTCTTGGCACAGCTGCTGCCCGGTCAACCCGTGGCGATGGTGGATGCCTTCTACCGGTCCGGCTCTCTGGTGTTCGGTGGGGGGCACGTCGTTCTGCCGTTGCTGCAAGCCGAGGTGGTACCGTCTGGCTGGGTCAACAACGAAACCTTTCTTGCCGGGTATGGCGCCGCGCAGGCTGTGCCCGGCCCCTTGTTCACCTTCGCCGCGTTCCTCGGCGCCTCAATGAACCCCGCCCCGTCGGGTTGGATCGGCGGCATAATTTGCTTGCTGGCGATCTTCGCACCGTCCTTTCTGTTGATCGTGGGGGCCTTGCCTTTTTGGGAACGGCTGCGCCGCAGTTTGCGCACACAGGCCGCGCTGGTCGGTGTCAATGCCGCGGTGGTCGGCCTGCTGTTGGCCGCGCTGTATCAGCCTGTCTGGACCAGTGCCATTTTCAAGCCACAAGACTTCGGTTTGGCACTGGTCGCCCTGGTGGCACTGATGTTCTGGAAACTCCCACCGTGGCTGGTGGTGGTCGGCTGCGGGGTCGCGGGATGGCTGATGTACTTGGAGCCGTGGAAACACTGGACGTAAGGTCTGATGTCGCGCAGATGGATGGCGCCAGCAAGAGCAAACGTGCGCCTGACAAAGATCTGACTTACAAAGCCTGGACGTGTAACGTTGTTTTCTTCTCTGCGTTTTTGACTGGATCAGACGGATAAAAAAGCGACTTCAACTGAAATGTCCAAAAACGCCACCCCCCTTGAGCAGTTTTGGCATAGGCCAAAATCATAGCGGTGTCTAGACTCCCCCCCATATAACAGTGCGAAAGCACACTTGAGTCCAGGACTGTTCCAAGGGAGCCCGCATGAACCCATCCGACATTTTTGTTATCAGCGCCGTCCGCTCGGCCATCGGCAGCTTTGGTGGCTCGCTCAAAGATGTGCCGCCCATTCAATTGGCCACTGACGTTTGCCGCGCCGCCATTGAACGTTCGGGGCTGGCACCTGAACACATCGGTCACGTGGTGATGGGGCATGTGATCCCGACGGAAGCACGTGACGCCTACATCTCTCGTGCCGTGGCGATGAATGCCGGCCTGCCGAAAGAGACACCCGCCTTCAACGTTAATCGCCTCTGCGGTTCTGGTTTGCAGGCCATTGTCAGTGCGGCACAAAGTTTGATGTTGGGGGATGCCGGGGCTGTGCTGGCGGGTGGCGTCGAATCCATGAGCCGCGCAACCTATCTGTTGCCGCAAGCGCGCTGGGGCGCACGCATGGGTGATATGCAAGCCATCGACTACGTGCTCGGCGTACTGCAAGACCCGTTCGGCGGTTTCCACATGGGCATTACTGCGGAAAACATCGCCGAGCGTTATGGCATCTCTCGTCAGGCTCAGGATGAGTTGGCGCTGCTCAGCCAGCAGCGGGCGGCCCGGGCGATTGCTGAAGGGCGGTTTACCGACCAGATCGTGCCGATCGAAGTGGCGTCCCGCAAAGGTACCGTGACGTTTGCCACGGACGAGCATGTCCGCGCCGAGGTTAATGCCGAGCAATTGGGCAAGATGAAACCCGCTTTCAAAAAAGACGGCAGCGTCACCGCCGGCAACGCGTCCGGCCTCAATGATGGCGCTGGGGCACTGATCATGGCCACGGGTCAGATGGTTCTCGATCAAGGCCTTAAGCCCATCGCCCGACTGGTCGGTTACGCCCATGCCGGTGTGGAGCCAGAGCTGATGGGATTGGGGCCGATTCCCGCCACCCGCCTGGTCCTCAAACGCGCCGGCCTGACCGTTGCCGACCTGGATGTCATCGAGTCCAACGAAGCATTCGCTGCCCAGGCCTGTGCCGTGGCGCAGGAACTGGGCTTCGACCCGGAGAAGGTCAACCCGAACGGTTCGGGGATTTCTCTGGGCCACCCGGTGGGCGCGACCGGTGCGATTATCGCCACCAAGGCGATTCACGAACTGCACCGTGTTCAGGGTCGTTATGCCCTGGCAACCATGTGCATCGGCGGCGGCCAAGGTATCGCCGTGTTGTTCGAGCGCGTCTGATCGGCCCAAACGAAGACGGCGCCCATTGTGTGCGCCGTCTCGTTTTATCGCGATGGAATCACTGCGCAATGCACACAGATTTCAGCGGGGTGTAAGCCTCGATCACTGCGCGACCAAACTCGCGACCCATACCCGATTGCTGACCAGGCGCACCCTTGCTGCAGGCACCGCTGACGGCACCGCTGCGGGTCAGTCGGTATCTCGATGGGCTTCATTTTTTCAGCCCGCAGGTTCTACTAAACTACGCAGATTCAGTGAATGATTTCACAGCACTGCTAAAGTGATAGCACGCGTCACCACATGCCCCCAAAGCCTGTAATTTCGAAGGTGGGTGGCTAGTCACGGTGACGCCAACGCTCTCACGCGAGGGCAGCATGAACTGAATCGCGTCATCATCGAGCGCGAGGGGCAGCAGACATGAGGTCTAAATATGATATTTGAGCCCAACAGTACCCGTTCCGTTCTCCAGCGAAGAAGCAGTACCAGTATCGTTATTCAGGCTGGTCTCGATTGTGTTGCGGTAACCGGTGTTGCATGGTTTTTGATCAATTATCATATCGGTTTCATAACGCAGTCCTATGTCATCCTGCTCCTGTTGCTACTGGGGGCTTTGGCCGTCGTGTACGACCACTATGCTATTTACCGCAGCAATGTTGGTTTTACCGTCAAAGCCTTCAAGCTTTTGAAAGCGTGGACTGCCACGTTTGGCTTTCTCGTCGCCATGGCCTTTCTTACCAAGCAAAGCGAAGAGTACTCGCGCTTATTGGTCGGGCAGTTATTTGTTGCCGGGTACTTTGCTCAATTGCTTTTGCACCTCGCGACACGCGAGATGCAAAAGAAGTTTTTGGCCCACCCGACTCAACTGGAAAACTCGCTCATCATTGGCTCGGGCGAACTGGCGAGCTATCTTCACAAGAAGATCAGCAATAATCCCTGGCTCGGAGAGCGCATTGTCGGCTGTGTGTTGATTGGCGCGGACGATGATCGGGAAAAGGAAAGTCTGGAAGGCGCGCAACGTCTGTCGATACTGGGCGATATCTCCGACCTTGATGAGTTAGTTGTTAAGCATGCCATTCGTACCGTCTATTTCGTGACCCCTCTGGGTGGCTCAGAGGTCATCCAGGATGTTTATTTAAAGCTGTTCGATAAACACATCTCTGTTAACTGGGTGCCTGACATTTTCTCGTTGCGCCTGATCAACCACAGTGTTCGCGAAATTGCCGGCATTCCCGTGCTGACCTTGTCTGAAACGCCGCTAATGGGGATGCGCCTGTTTCTGAAGAATCTAGAAGACAAAGTCCTGGCCTTTCTCATTTTGGTTCTTGCGACACCCTTTCTGTTAGCAGTCGCCATTGCCATCAAGCTCGATAGCCCCGGCCCCATATTCTTTCGTCAGCAGCGCATGGGGTGGAGTGGAGAAACTTTTCGGATCTGGAAGTTCAGAAGCATGGTCGTCCATCAACCGGAAGACGGCGTCGTCAAGCAGGCGCAAAAGAATGACCCGCGCATGACCAGGGTTGGCGCCTTTATTCGGCGGACCAGCCTGGATGAACTACCGCAGTTGTTCAACGTTTTGATGGGGGAAATGTCTCTGGTGGGGCCTCGGCCACACGCTATTCAACACGATGTGCAGTACTCGCCCGACGTCTCGGGCTACTTTGCGCGTCACAACATTAAACCGGGCATCACAGGCCTGGCTCAGGTGCGTGGCTATCGTGGTGAAACGAGGGATATAGAACAGATGATCCGCCGTGTTGACTCGGACATTGAATACATCAATAACTGGTCGCTATGGCTCGATTTCGTCATTCTTGTGCGAACAGTGTTTGCCTTCTCTGGCAAGCATGCCTATTAGCCAGTCCTGAATGCGGGATGTTGTTGTCGATCGGTAAAAAACCAGCCTCCACGTAACGCTCTAGCCGCCTCCTGCGGCGTCACCTGAGACGGCGTTTTCTCCAGCCAGTTTTTCAACTGCCTCAGGACCGGTAGCTTTTTGATCAACTCTTCAATCGATGACGCCGTCAGTAGGCGAGTACGTGCGTGGAGTGCGCAACTAAAGCCCTGACGCGATCCCGGATTGCATAAATCGCAACTCAGACATACCTAATTATCACTTTTTAACAGCTGTCCCCCCCCCTAATCTGCGCGCCTCTTTTAAAGATATGGAGTGCTCGGACAATGCTATTGCTCCTTGCCGTAACAACCTGCTCGTGCAGGAGGCCGCTGTGAACGCCTTGTCCGGCGCCTTTCCGCTGCCTTCCGCCCACACGAGTATCGAGACCCCAACCAGACCTCCTGTCGCCGCTCCCGCCGCCTTCGGTGTACGCATCGCGACAGGTTTGGTGGGTGTCCTATTGGCCGTGCTGGTTTCTGGTTTCAACGAAAACGTCACCAAGTTCGCGATGCCCGACATTCGCGGTGCGCTGGGCTACAGCTATGACCAAGGCACTTGGCTGTTGTCTGTCTATGCCGCGTTTTCCGTGACCGCCATGGCTTTTGCGCCATGGTGTTCCGCTACGTTTACCCTACGTCGATTTACCCTCGCAGCGATCGGTAGCTTCATGCTCCTGGGTGTGCTGAGCCCGTTCGCCCCAAACTACGAATCAATGCTGATCCTGAGGATTCTGCAAGGTTTGGCCGGGGGTGCGTTGCCACCAATGCTGATGTCGGTGGCCCTGCGCTTCCTGCCCCCGGGCGTAAAACTGTACGGTCTTGGCAGCTATGCGCTGACGGCGACCTTCGGCCCCAGCTTCGGTTTGCCCCTTGCAGCATGGAGCGTTGAGTACCTGGGATGGCAGTACGCATTCTGGCAGATCATTCCGATGTGTCTGCTGGCAATGGGTTTCGTTGCCTGGGGTCTGCCGCAAGATCCGATGAAGCTGGAGCGCATCAAGCAATTTAACTGGCGCGGTTTACTGCTGGGTGCTCCGGCGCTCGTCATGATCGTGTTGGGGCTTGAACAAGGCCATCGTCTGGACTGGTTCAATAGTCAGCTGATCCGGTTACTCATCGGCGGAGGTCTGTCACTGTTGATCCTGTTCTTCATCAATGAGTGGTCTCAGCCGCTGCCATTTTTCAAGATTCAAATGCTGCGAATACGCAACCTTTCCCATGCGTTGATTACTTTGGGCGGCGTACTGTTCGTACTGCTAGGCGTGATTATCATTCCCTCAAACTTTCTGGCGGACGTTCAGGGTTATCGTCCTCTGCAAACTGCTCCGGTGCTGCTATGGGTAGCGGTTCCCCAGTTGATCGCGCTACCGCTCGTTGTTGCACTGCTTAACAACCGCATCGTCGACTGCCGGTGGGTATTGGCGATTGGTCTAGCACTCCTGGCCGTTGCCTGTGGGATCGGATCTCACCTCACACAGGCCTGGCATCGGGAAGAGTTTTACCTGATGCAGATGATTCAGATCATCGCGCAACCCATGGCGGTCATTCCATTGCTGATGCTGGCCACGGGCGGGCTTCAGCCTACCGATGGACCGTTTGCCTCTGCCTGGTTCAATACCATCGGTCGCAGCCAGTAGCACGCTGGAAACACTCAGCATGCATCGGATGCACTTTCACTCAACGATGCTGGTTGATCGCTATGGCAACAACCCGTCTGTGACCGGTGGCGCATCCACTACTGACATGGCGCACAGGCTTCACGAGCAGGCCATCGTACTGACCTCCTCGGACCTCTACCTCTATATGGCTGGGCTAGCGCTGCTGCTCATCGTACTGATTCCCATTATGCCGACACGTATCTTCCCGCCGCGTGCCGTCTCCTGATCAACTTGGAAAGTAAAGAAAATGAGTCAAACAGAAGTTTCAAAAAAACCGTTCTGGGGCGTAGCAATCGTGCTTTTGGTCCTCGCCCTAGGGGTGATCCTCTGGCGATTCGTATTGGTCGAAAGCCCGCTGCAATCGACCAACGATGCCTTCGTCAGTGCAGACTTCACCTTGGTAGCGCCCAAAGTATCCGGTTTTATTGACCAGGTACTTGTGGAAGATAACCAACAGGTCAAGGCTGGCGAAGTCCTCGCACGAATCGACCCCAAGGATTATCAAGCCGACCTGGCTGCTGCCAATGCCGCTATTGCGACCGCCCATGCCAACGAAGAAAATGCCAGTGCTGCACTCGTAAGGCAGCAGGCGTTGATCGCCCAAGCTAAAGCTGTAGTTGACGGTGACGTGTCCCAGGTCGAGTTCGCCCAGCACGAATTGGAGCGTTATCAGAACCTGGCCCGCCAAGGCGCAGGGACCTTACAGAACTTCCAGCAAGCCAAGAACCGCCTGCAAACGGCCAAGGCCCAAGAAGCCGAGCACCGGGCTGCCATTAATGCAGTGACCAAACAAATCGACGTGCTCGACGCTCAACACAACGCGACGCGGGCGGATGTAATGCGTGCTGAAGCCATGCAGCAGCGCGCCACGCTGAATCTTTCCTACACAACGCTGTTGGCGCCTTTTGACGGCGTTATCGGACGGCGCAGCTTGCGCGTAGGCGCCTATGTCAAACCGGGAGATCTGTTGATGGCCGTGGTCCCGGTCAGCCAGACTTACATCATTGCCAATTTCCAGGAAAGCCAGTTGACTCATATCGTCCCCGGCCAGTCTGCAACCGTAACCGTAGATACCTTCCCCGGCGAGCAACTGAAAGGCACCGTGCAAAGTATCGCCCCGGCCACAGGCGTCACCTTCGCCGCGGTTGCTCCGGACAATGCCACTGGCAACTTCACAAAAGTCGTGCAACGTATTCCTGTGAAGATTGTCCTCGATGCCAACCAGAGCATGACAGAGCAACTTCGTGTCGGCATGTCGGTAGAAGCCAGCGTGAACACCGAGGCCCCTAACGCGAAGGTGGGCACTCGATGAAACGCTCACTCATCGCAGCGTTGGTCGGTGCGTGTAGCACCTTCGGCCTGACGGGATGCACCTTGGGACCTGATTTCAAGGTCCCTGCCAATCCGCTTTCGGCACATTGGGCGCAACCTACGATCGCCGCACCGACGACAACACCCTACAGCCAGACCAACGCCGGCGCAGTGGAAGTTCAGTGGTGGAACACCTTCGGTGACCCGCTGATGTCGTCTCTGCTCCGCCGAGCGCAGGCGAACAATCTGGACTTGGGCATTGCGGCTCAACACGTCGAACAGAGCATGGCCGCCAGAAAGACTGTCGCAGCCGACAAGCTGCCGAGCGTTGGGGCCCATGCAGATTACAGCCGCGCACGAAGCTCCTCGCGTGGGCTTGCCGACATTTCCGGTTTGAATGGCAAGCGCGATTACAACCTTTGGGACACCGGATTTAACCTGAACTGGGAAGCCGATTTGTGGGGCCGCGTTCGCCGTTCAGTAGAAATGGCGGACGCCAATATTCAAGTGACCGAGGAAGACCAACGCAACGCGCTGATATCGATCATGGGCCAGACCGCACATGACTATATCCAGCTGCGCGGCACACAGAACATTCTGAAGGTGACGCGACAAAACCAGGAGATTGCCCAGCACAGCCTGAGTCTCACGCAGATGCGCCTGAACCAGGGCGTGGCAACGGACCTTGAAGTGTCCGAGGCCACTGCACTGGTGGCCTCGATCGACGCGCGCATCCCTCCGCTTGAACAGCAGCAAAGCATTCTGATCAATGCCTTGAGTTTTCTGGTGGGCCGTGAACCCGGCGCGCTGACGAGCGAGCTAAATACAGTGAAAGACATTCCGGCAGGGCCGGCAGATGTACCTGTCGGCCTGCCCAGCGAACTGGCTCAACGTCGACCTGACATCCGTCGCGCAGAGGCTGACCTCCATGCCGCAACAGCCGCAATCGGAGTCGCTAAAGCGGACTTCTATCCACGCATTACCTTGTCGGGCACCGTCGGCTTTCAAGCTAGCCAACTGTCGCATCTGGGTAGCTGGGCCACACACAATTTCGCTTTTGGCCCAGCGTTGAGCGTGCCGATCTTCGAGGGCGGTCGACTGCAAGGTGTGCTTGAACTGCGAGAAAGTCGACAGAAGGAAGCGGGCATTACCTACCAGCGAACGGTACTGGCCGCCTGGCATGAAGTGGACAACGCGCTCAGTGGCTACCAAGCGGACCAGCGTCGCCATGAAAGCCTGGAACGCGCCGTTACTGCCAGCCAAAAAGCTCTGGTCAGTGCACAGCAGCAATACGTAGCAGGCTCGGTCGACTTCCTTAATGTATTGACGGTGCAAAACGCCTTACTCGCTAACCAGGCGGCGCTGGTGCAAAGCACCGCCGATGTCTCCTTGACACTGGTAAGCCTTTACCAGGCCCTGGGTGGTGGCTGGGAAAGCCCCCCCACTCTGGCAGCAGTTTCTAACAATCCATAACAACTTACAGTCCACCGAGGTCGGCAACGGCCTTCGGTGGACACCCCCCTCTCTCGGAGGTCTGCCATGTACACCGTGAAAATCTGGATTCCGTTGACCTTGGCACTGTTGGCGGGATGCAGTTTTCCTACTGCGCCCGAAGTGCGGCCCCCCCCGGATCCGTAAATCGCCATGGTGCTACGTCCACGCTGACGTTCAACCGCACGAGCACGTTCGGTGTGGTCTACAGCCCCCAGACCCTGAAGGATCTCGACTACCTAAATAGATATCACGACCATGCGCTGCATAGTCTTGAGGGCCGCTGGCTAGTAAGCCCCATACGGCAAGCATATATAGAAAGTTCGCCTCCAAACGTGGCCATCGACAGGGTAAAACAGGCCTTGGATACGGTTCTGCCCAACGTCACTTTCTATAGCAGCACAGCCGCACTGACCAAGGCTAAACCGGACTTTATCGTCGTCGTTTATACCCATCACGTGCTCGTGACGCCGCGCAGCTCGGATATAGAGGCGACCTTTAGCGCCGAGTTCTTCAGCCCGAACTTCGGTTATCTCGGTTGCGCCGAGGGTCACCGCGCGGCGCACATGCCAGCCCTGTGGACGCACACCCAGCGAACACCTGAAATCGTCGCGCAGCTCGATAGCCAGCGAGCGCTACAAGCCAGCGCACTGAGTGACTTTGAAAACTCACTGACAAAAATGGTCGGCAACCAGACCACCGCCAGGGAATAGCCAATGAACCGAAGAGAGTTACGCAAGGTCGATCTTGCCCTGCTTGTTTGTTTTGAATCGATGATGCTGGACCGCAACGTAACGCGGGTGGCGAAAAAGTTTTGCGTTGGTCAGTCCACCATCAGCAGTTCCCTGAACCGATTACGCTCCATTTTCAATGACCCTCTTTTCATTCGCGTAGGTCATGCCATGGAGCCTACCGCCAGGGCTTACGAACTCGCGAAATTTCTGACGCCTAGTCTGGACGCAATGTCTAAGGCCTTACGGCTGGCGGAAGCTTTCCAACCGCAGACCAGTGACCGGGTTTTCCGTCTGGGGTTAACCGACGATGTGGAGTTCAGTTTGTTGCCAAGGCTGATCAAACAACTACGTGCAGAGGCACCGGAAGTGACCCTGATCATCCAGCATGCCGATTATCGCCGACTCCCGGCTCAGCTCATCAGCGGCGATATCTCGATTGGCGTCTGTCAAACCCGTGAGCTGCCAGCCAACGCAAAGCGCAAGACATTACGGCACTTTCAGTATCGAGTGCTGTGCGACCAACACGACGCGACAGCGCTGGATCTCGACGAGTACTGCGCGCGACCGCACGTGGTGGTTTCCCAATCGGCCAATACCGTGAGCTACCTCGACAAGTTCCTTGCCGAGCAAGGCCGTAAGCGACAAGTCGTACGGGACGCATCATTGTCATGGGCTCCTGATGAAAATCGGGCGTACAGCACAGTCGTCAACTATTCGCTTGGAATGTGGGGTTTATGGGGCGGATACGATACTTTCCAAGACTGGCGGTGACTTCAGATGAGCGTAGCGACTACGCAAGATATCGAGAAGCGCGTCTCCCGGTGCCCTGGAACAATGGAGGTATATTTTTAGAAGGCCGCCAAAACCCATTTCGCGATATCGATTAGCGACTTCCTCGTCACTCGGACCGTTCGGCAACCCAAGATGAAGTGTCAATTGTTTGCCTTCTACAGCGAATAGAGGCGTCTCCCAAAGAAACTGCGCTGCGCCCACCTTGGGCAGTCGAACAAACAAATAGCCGTGATTGCCCAGCGTATCAACATCACCGCCGCGCCTTCTTTTCCACTCAAGAAGTCCATCGTCCGGCCGCGCCAGGCAAGTGCCGATATCATAATAGTCAAAACCATTTTCTATCGCCCATTCAAGTGCCATGAACGTGGTAATCGAGTTGACTTCACGCAACTTTTTGGTGTCTGAGAATACAACATCGGGATAGCCGAAACGGATCGTGCTCCAGTAGCGTTTTCCTGCACGGGTAATGACGCACCCAAGATGGCATGCAACAATTTCATCCGCCAACAGTACCAGATCGAGCCGTCCGCCTTTTTTTGCTACCCTTTGAACCTCGTGCGATTCAATTTGAGAGGCTGATGCGCCATGCCTTGCTCTGGCATAGGGCTGAAGCATTTCCCGATCCGCGATTTCAATTTCTTCGTCGCTCAAGGCTTGTTTCATACGATAGCGCAGCCGGTTTTTACGCAGATTACGACGTAACTCGGTATTGTACCTGGCCGTAATATCCTCAACTGACCTGTTCAGCGGAACGACAGCACTCAAATATTGAGGTACATACAATGCACCCAAGGTTGGCAGTTCACTGACCCACACCGTCCGGTCTGACGTGCCCAACTTCAACTGACTATCAACTGCTTGAGACTCAGCACCCAGTAGAACCTTCACAAACTCTCGCTGTGATTTCCTGCCCACATAGAGGATATCGTGGAGGCTGTCTTCCCGCAGTTTGAACCTGACAATTTCCCAGCGCCAAAAACAGGCTCGCCCACGTATATCCCGCAGCCAGGCGGCAACTTTTCTTAGCTCAAATCGCATCGAAGGAGATATGAACTTACGCATTAACTCTGCTATGTATTCTTTCATTTGATTATTAGCACAACTCAAGGAAAGGGGATGTGAGTTTACAAACCATCTATTTTGAACACGTCACCTTTCCTTTGTCCTTGTAGATCAATGTGCGCAACAAGAACATCGGATTACCCACCACATAGCGTCTGAATAATCGCTTTGGCTCACCTAGTAGCCTGAACACCCATTCACAACCGAGACGACGCACCCATTGCGGAGCACGACTCACCTTGCCGCCGAGAAAATCCAGAATCGCCCCTCCGCACACGACCAAACAGGGCACGCCACTGGCCGCTAACCTGGCAGCAACGGCTTCTTGCTTGGGCATGCCCATACCCAGCACAACCAGTTCCGGCTGAAATTGCCGGGCAAGATTTATGTAGACATCCACCGGCGCGAATCCATGATGAGCAGAGACTACATTGACCGCAAATAGCGCTTCGCTGCGCTGCACCGCGCTGGCTAGAAAGGGCTCTTCAGTACCCCAGAAAGCCACGCGTCGGCCCTTGAACGCGGCCAGCAATTTGGGAATGAAATCGGTGCCATTCATATTCAGCCCCGGCTCCAGGCCGAGGCGACGAAACAGGATGGCCATACCGGACCCATCCCGTAACAACACGTCCGCAGCCAGCAACGCGTTAAAGTAGTCGGTGTTGGCCGCCACCAGATTCATGGCATGGGCATTCGCGAACCCGAGCACTGTCGTCACGTCAGGTCTGGATAACGCATCAATCAATGCTTGCTCGTCATCAACATCGCTGACCACCCTGAGTTTCTGGGTAATCGTTTGCCAGCTGTGCTGCCAGGATAAAGCACGCATCAGTTGTCATCTCGTTTCGAACGCACCCATTCAACCTGGCGCTTAAGCACAAAGCCTATGTACAGGGGGATTTTTTTGATTGCGTAGAACGGTGCATACAACAAAGCCGAAAAAGAAATAATCCCGCGACCAAATTGGCTCCATGCCAGCAAGATCGTCATACCCAATATTGCCATCCCGCAAGAAGCTATCAAGGCTGGCGCCAAAGCTCCCGACAGCATAAACACCAACCATGACAGCCCCCATGCCGCCGCCAGGACCAACGTCAAGAGGGCCAACGGCGGGACCAGCAAATCCAGTGTCATCGCCAGCAGTCGCCAGTTGCGCCGGCCAATCGACTCCACAAGCAACTTCGGCGTATCCCCAAGGATGACCCCTAGATGACCATGTTCCCAGCGCGTACGCTGGGTAGTTAAACCTTCATCGCTGCGCGGAAAATAACTGGTCACCAGCGCATCTGGGCAAAACATAGGCGGCTTGCCGCTTCGGCAGAAATCCAGGCCCATCTTCAAATCTTCAACGATGTGGCCACTGGCTAAATCGATCAGCGTCAGATCCCGCCAGACGAAAGCCATTCCCGTGCCCATTAACTGACAGGGTAAACCGAGCCGGGTCCAACCCTGCGGCCGTACCCGATTCTTCACACACCAGGCAAACTCGGCCAGCCGCACTTTTAGCCCCGAACCTGCCGGGGCATGCATTAAATTAAGTGCTTGTGTTGGCCGCCCTGAGTCGATGCAACAGATTGCCAAACGCTCAATAGAACCCTCAGCCACCTGGCAATCCGCATCGACAATAATCATGACGTGCGGCGCATCACTCGCCAAATGACGCACCCCACAGTCCAGCGCATAACCCTTTCCACGCTGCTGATCATTGCTGCGCTCCACCACCTCGGCGCCCGCCGTGCGGGCCAGCGCCGCCGTGTCGTCAGAACAGTTATCCGCCACTACCAACAGGCGATCACCCAAAAGCAACTGCGGCCGAATGCTATTTAACGTAGCGACGATGATCGAGGATTCATTATGTGCCGGTATCAACACCGCCACCCGCGGTCGCGCCCCTTGCGCCGACGAGCGCGACCGTGCAGGCAGGCAGGCCATCAGCACCTGCACAAACAGCACCAACACCGGCAGGAGGATGAGTATCAACAGTGAGCTGAACAGCCAGCTAAATAATGTGATCATGCTTGCGCCCTAAACAAATTAGCCAACTTGGCCGCTTCGATATCGATGTCGTGTCGCTCCAGCACTCTCTGATAAGCCGACTCGCCCATCCGCTGCAACACCTCGACAGGTTGCGCGAGGCAGTCCGCCAATGCCGCCGCCAACTCATCCACCGCCCCGGCGGGAAACAACCAACCGTTCTCACCCTGTCGCACTAACTCGGGAATGCCCGCCACATAGCTCGTCAGTACGGGTCGACGCAACGCCATGGCTTCCATAATGACAACCGGCAACCCCTCGGCGAAGCTCGGCAACACCAAGGCCCGCGCCGCAAGAATTTCCGCCCGTACCTGTTCGCTGCTGATCCAGCCGGTAATCCGCACCCGCGCCTGCAAGCCATGCAGTGCAATCAGGGTTTCGATTTCCGCGCGCATTTCTCCATCGCCGGCCAGTACTATTTCGAACTCCACGCCTTGAGCTGCCAGGATGCGGGCGGCTTCAAGCAGCAAAAGCTGACCCTTCTGCTCACACAAACGACCTACACAAACCAACCGCGGCGTGGATGGCACGGCGACGGCCGGCACGTCATGAAACGCCCGCTCCAGCCCACAATGCACCACCTTTACCCTCGCCCAGTGTGCATGAGCCACCCAGCGAAACAGCTGGCTGCGCCCATAAGAACTGATAGCAACAACAAAGGCTGCGCGCCGAACTTTCTCGCCCAAGTGAATAAACTGCGGTTTGTCGAACTCTTCCGGCCCGTGCACGGTAAAACTGTACGCCGGCCCACCGAGTACATTAGCCAGCATCACCACCTCGGTTGAGTTAGTGCCGAAATGCGCATGCACATGCTCGGCACCAAACGCCTGCAACCACGTCAGCACGCGACAGGCCTCGGACAAATAAACCAAATGATAAGGCCAGGGGCGATCGGCACGCTGGCCCATGCGCAGCGCCAGCCACAGCGCCGAAAAAAAGCGTCGCGGCTGGGCGCGCAACACCTGCAGCACAGGCACTAACAGCTCTTTGATTCCGCCCTGCAGCACATACTGGGTTTTATCGCGCTCGGACACGTCCTCGGCATCCACCAATTCGGCATCCCAGCCGCGCAGAGCAATGCGCTGCACCACAAACCCCTGACGTTCCAACGCCAAAATCTCGCGACGAATGAAGCTATGGCTGACTTTGGGGTATTGATTGATGAAATAAGCGATACGCATAGGAACCAGACTTAGTTGTCGTTGCGGTGGATTATTACTGCCAGTAATCCCACAGTAGTACAGGTATCAGGAACGTCAACTAGCCACACGGCGGCTGCTATAACTACCTATCAATACGCTGTCTATCTTTTTAAACGTGTCATCCAACAGCTCATAGCGCCTGCGGTACATGGCCCGTTTTTTTGAAGCAATACTGTCGAGCGGTTTTCTGGACAGCATCATGGGCATCTCGAAAAAATCTTCGCGCTCTGATGGGGTCGCTCCATGCTCTAACCAGATCACATCATAATTCGCCGCCAGTTCTAGAGCTTTGTGAGCGCCAAAATACGGATGACGATGGTGGCGATACCCATCCCCTACCGCATAAATTTTTTCAACACCGATATTGATGGCAATGTATTTAATAACTTCGATCAGAAAGCTTCGTGGCCGAAGGCCTTCAAAGTTTTTAGTCAGGTCCCTGTAGATACTCAACGACCGTTCACTCTCGACGCCTTTATGTATCCCTTGAACAGCGCCGATAAAAATACATAGTTCAGTGTCCGTGCGACACAAGGTGAAGGCTATTGATGCAATGCGCAGGTCACCCTGAAACAGGTTCAGCACCAGCTCCCCTTCACGCATAAACCATATCGGACGATCCAACACCAGAGAACAGTCAGCGGCAAACTCCGACAACTCACTCAGCATCAATCTGTCACTCCGCCCCAACAGCAATAGCTGCGGACAGCTTTTAGTAACCACTTCGTAATGCGAGGCCAACACACCCAGTTTATTCTTGGGGCTCCAGGTTTTGCTGATGTAGGGCCAATGAACAACACCCACACAATCCCCGCCTAACTTCTCAACACCGGACGCACCCAGAGCGCTCGACATCCGCCCGCAAAACAATTTTAGCTCGGACCAGTTTTTCGCAACTAAAACCAGCATTTTAAACTTATTGTTCAATGCCCTTAAGGAATACCCTGCGTGCAGAAAAAACACGCTTTTTAATATCACCCAATTGTTCATATACGTCTCACTTGTATTCGATCAACGCCGTCTTGCCGGCACCGAATCTGTTCAGTAGAAACTTGACTTGGCCGAGCATCTCGGGAAATTTCCCCAGCACGAGAAAGAAAGCCCGCAGCCAGTTTTCGCGCGGGGATCTATCGCCCCCGCGAGCGAGGCGCCCGACCTGTAATGGATAGACCAGCAGCACAAGCAGCCCAAACCATCCCGACACCAAACTCCCGACAACAGTCGCCAGCGGCACGCCCAATCCCCAGAACCAGGCACGGCGCGACTCACGCAACCAATGTTGCTCCGGTGCGGCCCCATGCAAAAATGCGCCCTCGGCAAAGGCGTAACCACCGCGCAGGGTACGCCGCCACCATTGGCCGAAACGGGTCATGGTTGCATCGTGCAACGTCATTTCCTCACCCAGACGCCAGACCTTCCAACCATTCCCACGCAGACGCACGCACAATTCAGGCTCTTCCCCGGCAATAAGGCCCGGTCGAAACCCGGACGCGTCGGCGAAGGCGTCAGCCCGCATTAGCGCATCGCCACCACACGCCTTGGCCTCACCTACCGGCGTATCCCATTCGAAATCACACAGTAAGTTGTAAACAGAGTGCTGCGGAAAACGTTCACGGCGCCGTCCACAGACCACCGCGACGTCAGGATGTGTATCAAGAAAGGCCTGCGCCCGGGGCAGCCAACCGCCGATAACCTCACAATCACCGTCGACGAACTGCACATAACGCAACGTCGGCAATAAGCGTTGTATGCAGGCAAATCCTTCGTTGCGCGCACGCGCAGCCGTAAAGGGAATGGTCATGTCCAACTCGACCACCTCGACTCCAAGCCTCAGTGCCATCTGCACTGAACCGTCCGTTGATCCAGAGTCGACATAAACAACCTTCTCCGCCGAACCGACGAGGGAAGTCAGGCAACGCTCAAGCCGTAGGCCTTCGTTGCGACCGATAACAACGACACCCATACCCATAGCCATGGCGTTCACTCGGCGACGCAATTGAAGTAATCCATTGGGGGGGTCATGAGAACTCCCTCGTTTCTGCGTACTTCCTTTTCTTGATAGTCGCAGGCACGCCCACTGCCACCGAGTCGTCCGGCACATCAGTCAGCACCACAGCATTGGCACCAATCACGACATTGTTACCAATGCGGATATTGCCCAGCACCTTGGCCCCTGCACCGATATCAACATTGTTACCCATCACCGGCGCAATCGGCTCATTCACATTCTTCAACCCCACGACGACGCCATTGCGAATACGGCAATCATCGCCGAACTGCGCATAGCCACTGATCACGATTCCGCCGAAGTGATCGATGACGAAGTTGCGCCCTACCACCACCTCACACGGCAACTCGATACCCGTGACGATCTGCACCAGTTTGAAAAGCACTTTGTATATAAAGGAGCACAGCTTGCGTAACAGTGCCGGTCGCACACCGTAACGCCAGCGCCCAAAGCGATAAACCACCATCACCCAAAACCCCTGAGCCCCCCAATCCCCGGCGTAGGCACGCAAGTCCGCACGTATGTTTTCGAACATAACTGACTCTACCGTGTTGGTTGGCTAGCGAATTGGGTATCACGCAGCAACGCCCAGGTCACACGAGTATGCTGCCAACACGCCCCTAAAGCGGCCCGACCGCGGCCTTTCAATAACGCCTTGAGCGCCAAAATCAGATCACCCAGACTCACCAATAGCATATGTGAGGCCAAACCAGGCAGGCCGTGGTGCTTGCGAAAGTACAAAAGCTCACTTTCGATTTGTAACGTGGGGAGCTGGCGACTAACCGCATTGAGCTTATCAACAGACTTGGCACTTTCACCGCCAATATGCACCACCGTGGTATGCGGGTAATAAACCACTTTCCAGCCGGCTTGTTTAACGCGTTTGCAGTGATCTATCTCCTCGAAATAAAGGAAGTAGCGCGGATCGAACAAGCCCACCTGATCGATGACTTCACGGCGGATCAGGTAATAGCACCCGGGCACCCAGTCGCACTCGCGCACCGAAGCATGATCCCAGGCCATGTCGTCGACCCTCTTCACCACAGGGACAAAACGTTCAAGCCCTGTACGCGAGAGGAAGACATTCAACGGCGTTGGAAAATAGCGACAGGAGGGCTGTAGCTCTCCCTCTCGTCCGACCAACCGAACCCCAAGGACACCGCAATCAGGATGAGCCTCCATGTACTCGAGGGTCTTGCTCAGGGTGTCCGCAGCAACGAAGGCATCGGTATTGAGGAGCAACGCATACTTGCCCTGCAGGTGTTCAACCAATTGATTATTGGCACGCCCAAAGCCAACATTATTTTCATTGGCCAGTTGCAATGCCTCTGGACAAATAGTTGCCAGACACTCCAGCGAGTTATCAACAGAGGCATTATCCACCACTAAATAGCGTGTGCGATCCACACGCGTTGACTGGCGCAACGCATTAAACATCGGTTGCAACAGAGCCGCGGTATTGTAATTAACTACCAGTACATCAAGGGACGCACTAACCATTGGGCTGCTCGCCAAAAAAATGTTGCACTCTCATTTTTTTAAGCTTCGGCTCAAGTTCTGGATCGAATATACCGCTGCGCGCCCTGATGAGGTCAATCCACGGGTAAGCGGCGCAACGCTCTTCGACTTTTGCCAACAGTTCTTCCAGCGTGCAAATAACCTTGGCGGGATTACCCCCAACCACGACCCCAGGCGGAACATCTTTCACCACTACCGCACCGGCTGCAACAATTGAATCCGGACCAATAGTCACACGCGGCATGATGATAGCGCCATAACCGATAAAACAATTATCACGTATATCGATAGGGCCGACAGAGTCAAGTTTTGTACCAAAGCGGGCATCGAGCAAGCCGACTATGCCATCGTGGCCAAACAGCGTGCAATCAGATAAACCTACATTATTTCCGAGTCGTAATAGCGTAGGGTCAGGTATGTTGCACCCAAGGTTGATCCATACGCCTTTACCGACGGAGTGCAGAGCCCCCCATCGAGCGAGGTGCTTAGCCCATTCATACCCGTCCGGTTTACAGAATCTTTTATAGAGTGAGGTCCCACGCCCCGTTGTTTTGGCAATATGAGCAATAGTACGCTTTAGTAGACCAATCATCCTGTCAGCCTCAAAAAATCAGCAATAGACATCTGTGCCAGGGTTAGATACACCCTGATTCTTCATTACCACTACCCTTAGAGTAGACGCTCCCCTAAAATCCAACACTCAAATAATCCCCACATGCTCTCACTCAAGAATACCTGCCCACCAGGAGCCCCATCTGACGGTTAAGATAATCCGCCAGCCTTAGAGTCATTTGCAAAAGAGGCATCGTGGGGTTACAAGCGCCCCCTGTCGCGAAAACACTGCTGCCCGCAACGTAAAGATTCTCGACACCAAATACTTTGCAGTTCTCGTCGACCACACCAAACTCGGGCGACGTCGCCATCCGCGTGGTCCCCATATGATGAGCATGGGGGTTGAGCTTCAGTGGCAAATCGAGGTTATAAACGTACTCTTCCAACTTGACAAAGCCCAACCCTGTGTCGGCAAAACACTTTGCCACTTCGAGCCCTATGGACTTGACGGTATTTCTGTCTGCGGGGGTTAGTTCCCAATGAACATTGGCCTTCCTCATCCCTAACGCATCTCGCTCGTCGAGCAATGAGATTCGGCTATTGGGGTTGGGAAACTGCTCGATCAGCGTGCCGAGTACCCCGTCTCCTGGGCAATCGAACTTGGCAATAAATTCAACCTTGCTCTCCGCACCCACTTCGCAAACGAGGTTCTCGAAAAAGCTCTTGATGGCAGCCATTCGCCCGTAGGATTTCACTTCAGCCACAAGCGTGGCCGTCACATTCCCTTTACCTGACTTGTGCTCCATCACGAATGCATCGGTCGTGAAGTACTCCTGCCGAGCATCTGTACCCTGCCCGTCTTTCAGGATGAAGTTTCCCATTTCGACGTTCAGGTGCTCCATGAAGCATCGACCGACGAAACCATCCTTGCTAACAACACCGCCAGCGGCCAGGGACTCGCTGTTGAGCAGGTGCCTGGCATTCTCGATCGCGCCTGTCGCCAGAATAAATTGTTTGGCCGTGACTCGCTCTCGATGCAACTCGTAGTCCGAGACAACTATCGTTGCTATGCGGCCGGTCTTGCTGTCGAACTCAAGATCGACGCAATTGCAATGGATGAAGACATCCAGCCCTTCAGTCTCATTCAGTTCCTTGGCATACTTTTGTGCAAATCGCGTCGGCGGGCTTAGCAGAAAACGATCGGCGTCAAAGTCGGCGCCGTCCAAAGTCGCATTAATCGCCTTGAATCCGGCGTGCGGCGGAAGATCAACAATATCCATGGCCGCCGACAGAGTGTGCTCAATCTCGGAAAACGCGATGGGCCAACCGGGCACGGACACCGGAGGGCCTACGGTAAAGTCCGACTTTTCGAAGGGACGGCATCGCCCGGCCCAGTGATTGGAGGTCCCGCCAAGAAAGCGCAGGCGTGTTTCCTGAGCGTAGACCTCGAGGCCTGACGATGAAACCTTGTAGAGGTTCTGCGAAGCCGGCGAATACTCGTGCCCGCCGCCCTCGACAAGTACCACACGCCGACCATTACCGGCTAAACGCAAGGCCAGCGTAATGCCGGCCGGCCCACCCCCTATGATGCAGACGTCATAGTGGTCGCGGAGTTCTTTCTGCGATTGGTAGTCTTTGATCATGCTTGTGTTTGCCGAAAATGCTGGGCAGGCAGCACCCATCCGTTGATGACAACAAACTCGGATTTAGCAACAGAAGGCCGGGCAACGGCTTTGGAAAATCCGAACATGAGCCCCCCAAGACTCAACAGAGCAGAAGCCAAGAGGAAGCCTCTGCGCCCCATCACAGAGGTATTCAAATCAGTTTCTCTCATGATTCAAAGCTCCACGACATCGAGATTACGTTGGAAATTTCAACCACACATCCAGGTCATATTTTTTGCCAACCGCCATCAGTACCTCAATGGCGACGCTGTGCCACAGCGTCGGAAACATCAAGAGAAATAGATCAAATCAAAGCCATTTAGCAAGATCCGTCAATAACTCCCCACACAAAGCCCCCACTGCCAGCATTGGCAGCACGACCAGTTCACGCTTGAGACTGAACAACCCCAGACGACAATTGACATAAAAAACCAGGATAAGCGTAGGAAACGTATACAGGGCAGCGCCCCAAATCGCATAGTTGACCCCGCCAATCGCCAGCAGCAGAGGCAACAGCACCCACAGCGAGACCACGCGAATAATGTTATCCATGGCCTGGTACTTGGTGAGTCCCAAGGCAATCCAGACCTGATTCGCCAGCATGTAGCGCATGGTGAAAAAAGAGAGTGAAAGAATGGCCATCATGTTGCCGGCCTGAGCGTAACGCTCATCGTACAAGATGCCGATGAGCAGTGGACTGCCGGTCAGGAAAAGTCCACAGAGAAACAGGCAGGCAAGATCGAGCATCAATTTCAAGCGGTAGTACAAAGAGTGGAGCCGTGCGGTGTCATTCGTTCTTGAGGCCTCACTGAAGGCAGGCAAGGCAACGGCCCCCGCGATCTTTTGCATCGCAAGCTGAACAGCACCCAAAATCAGCACGGCAATGGAGTAAACGCCCAGTTCGCTGGTCGTCATGCTGCCGCCGAACCAGATACGATCACCGTACATGGCCAAGACGCCCACGGCCGACGACAACAGTATCCAACGGCCGAAGCCGACTAATTCCTTGAGCGCAGGACGCTCCCACTGTAGGCGATTAGAGGGGCCCTCAAACCAGAAATGCCCCAGTAGCGTACTGACCAGTGATGAGACCAGACCTGCAATCACCAGCGACCAGATGGACCTGGTGAAGTAACCGATGCCCAGCATGACGAACAGCCCGACGATCAGGGACGCAAACTCGGTGAGTACCACTTTCTTTTGCTGGAAAGAGCGCACTGCCAGGTCTATTTTCGTCGACTGAAAACCAACGATGATTGCCGAGAAACTGGTCACTGCCAACACCAGCGGCAACTCGGGTGCGGCGTAGGTGGAATTGGGCGCCCACAGATTAATGGTCTGTGCAAACCAGGCGAGGGCCGCGAGGAGAAGTGTCGAAGCAAAAAGGATAAAGCCCCGCAAGATCTGCACGGTCCAGATGGTATTGAGAAATACCGGATCGTCGCCACGCGGGCTCTGAATGATGTTCTGGCGCAAGCCGGCATCGGAAAGCAAGTGCAGAACCAGCGAAACGGTGATGGCGATCATCATGACGCCGAACATCTCCGGCATCAGCAGACGGGCCATTATCAGGTTGCCACCCAAGCGAAGGGCTTGAGACGTGACCAGTGCCCCCAGATTCCATGCCCCAGCAGAGATCGCTCGCTTACGAAGGCTCAACGTTGGCGATAAATCAACTAACGACATAACATCATCCCCGGACTCAATGGCTCAAAACGAACTATAGTCGCGTTTGGCCATTCCACTAGCCGTCGCTCATCAATCAATAAGTCCAATCACCCATGCCTGAGCACTTTCGCGCGTTAATCGTCATTTTGGTCCTTGCTGGCATCGTTTTTGCCATGGCACGTCGACCAGCAGCAGACCTGATTCCCGACCGTAATTTTACTCGTCGGCGCAATCTGTGGTTCGTATTGACGCTACTGGCATTTATTTCACACAGTTTCTGGGTGTACGCAGGCATTGCCGCGATCGTTTTGACCTTCGCACAACATCGCGAACGCAATCCCGTGGCGCTATTTTTCCTTCTGGTGTTTCTCATCCCGCCGGCCACAGCGGAGATTCCGGGCTTCGGCCTGATCAACTATTTCTTTGCCCTTAACCATATTCGTCTGCTGGCCCTGTGTGTGTTGCTTCCGGCTTTTCTCACTCTGCGCAAACGCGCCGACACGGTCTCTTTCGGGCGCACCTGGCCTGACAAACTGTTAGCCGCCTACCTCCTGCTGACGAGCCTGCTTTTCCTGCGCGAAACCACCGTCACCGACACGTTGCGCCAAATGCTCTACCTGTTCATCGAAGTTTTTTTGCCTTACTACGTCGCCAGTCGGGCGCTGAAGAACCTCAGCGACTTCAAGGACGCTCTGTTCGGTTTTGTACTCGCCGCCATGGTGCTGTCGCTTATAGGTCTCTTCGAATATGCCAAGAACTGGCAGCTGTACAGCGCGGTTGTCTACGCCATGGGCATGCAATGGGATCCCGGCTACTTGAGCCGTGGTGGCTCGTTACGCGCCAGCGCTACTACCGGCCAGGCCATTGCGCTGGGCTTCGTCATCAGCGTAGCCATCGGCTTTTATCTGTACTTGCAGGAGGAGGTACGTAGCAAATTGCAGCGAACCCTCGGCGCACTCTTGCTCGCCGGAGGTCTGTACGCACCGCTGTCGCGTGGCCCCTGGATCGGCGCAGCCGTCATGATCGTCGTGTTCATCGGCACCGGTCGTAAAGCGCTCAAACGCCTGATGCTGCTGGCCGCCGCCGGGGCGCTCGCCCTTCCCTTGCTGGCCGTCGTGCCGGGCGGGCAAAAAGTGCTTGATCTGCTACCGTTTATCGGCACGGTGGAAGTGGAAAATATCACCTACCGGCAGCGCTTGATTGATAACGCAGTGATCGTTATCCAGCGTAATCCTTGGCTGGGTTCTTTCAATTTCCGCAGCACACCGGAAATGCAGTCCATGATTCAGGGCCAGGGGATCATCGATATTGTGAACACCTATATCGGCATAGCGCTGTCGTTCGGTTTGATCGGTTTGACACTTTTCGTGGTTTTTTTCGCCAGTGTTCTGCAGGGCATCCGCAAGGGGATGCGTTCGTTTCCCAACCAAGATGATGAGGCACGCCGACTCGGACGTGCGCTTCTGGCGACATTGGCCGGGGTCCTGATCACCATCGTTACCGTTAGCAGTATCACCGTGATCCCCGTGGTGTATTGGTCGGTGGCTGGACTGGGAGTCGCCTACGCTCAGATGGCACGCAGGCTCAAGCACACCTCGACGGCCGTCACGGCGAGCGCCCACCTCCAACTCAGGTAAAACCCATGGTCCAGTTGTTTCGTCGCCCCCAGATACTGCTCCTGCCACTGCTTTTTTTTGCTATTTGGCCGTTTCGTACCTGGGCGTCGGACTGGGTCGTCAGTGTGGATGAGCGCAATGGCCTGCCAATGCTGGAGCGTGGCGGCAGTCCGGCAATGGCTACGACATTCTCGTTCTTTGGGCGCAACTGGGACTGGACGTATTTGCAGACTGAATTCAAGGTAAACACCCCTTATCGATACTCACTTGCAGGCAAAAACAAAGCGCTGGATTTCGACTTGACTGCGCAGATTCAGAAGCAAGACAAACAAAAGCTGACCTGGAACTTTGCCGTGGATGCACACAGCGGCAAGTCCGGTGTTTCAGGTGGAGGCATCGTCTTCACATTCGACCCCGCTCTTTTCGCTGGAGAAATGGGCGAGCCCACTTTGCTACCCGACAACCGCGGCTGGACCTGGGGCAGTGCACAAGGGCGACGCATCGAGATGCGCTTCGAGCCCGCACTGGCGAGTGTGTACTTTGAACCGGGCAGTAAATCCGAGGTGCGTGCTTTTTTCTTCAAGAACACGATCAAACCAGGCCGCCAGGATTTCACCGCCACCCTGAGCGTTTCTGGCGATGTGGCGGTCGGCCCAACCAGTACCGAGCGCTTCGGGTTGTCGGACCCAAAGAGCTGGCCGACTGACAAGCTCGACTTGAAAACTTCGCCGGTCGACCTGTCCTTTCTCAACGCTCAGGAAAAACCTGCAGGCAAGCGCGGCTTCATCAAAGCCTCCGGCGAGCAATTGCTATTTGCGGACAACACTGCGGCACGTTTCTGGGGCACCAACCTTTCGGCTTACACGCTGTTCCTCACGCCAGACGATGCAATCAAGCAGCAGGCCAAACGCCTGTCGGCATTGGGCTTCAACCTTGTACGACTGCACCACCATGACTCGCCATGGGTCTTCCCGAACATCTTTGGCGACGGTAGGGTCACGCGCAGCACCCAGCAACTGAGCCCGGAATCGCTGAAAAAAATCGACTGGTGGATCAAGTGCCTGAAAGACGAAGGCATTTATGTGTGGCTCGATTTGCACGTCCAACGAGTCTTTACTGAAAACGACAACATTTATGGCTTCGATGAATTGCCAAAAGAAGAGCAAAATTTTACCTACCTCAAGGGCTATTCCTATGTGAATCTCACCATTCAGAAAGCCATGAAGCGCTTTACCGAAGCCTACATGACCCATGTAAACAGCTATACCGGTCTCGCCTACAAAGACGACCCGGCGATCGCCGCCGTACTGATCACCAACGAAAACGACGTCACCAACCACTTTGGCAACGCCCTGTTGCCAGACAAGAATGTGCCGAAGCACAACCGCATCTACATGGCGGAGGCCGAGGCCTTTGCCAACCAGCACAATCTGTCTGCAAACCAGACCTGGCGCTCCTGGGAGCCTGGCCCTTCCAAGCTGTTCCTTAACGATCTGGAACGACGTTTCAACGTCGACATGATTCAACACCTGCGTGGAATAGGCGTGAAGGTCCCCATCGCCACGACCAGTAGCTGGGGCCGCAATGGCCTAAGCTCCCTGCCGGCCCTTACTGCCGGCGACGTAATCGATGTCCATAGCTACGGTGGCTCGGGACAGATAGAAAAAAACCCGCTGTACAGTGACAGCATCGTGAATTGGATTGCCGCCGGCCAGGTCATCGGCAAACCCTTGACCGTCACCGAGTGGAACAATGAGCCCTTCCCTATACCCGACCGTCACTCGCTGCCACTCTATATCGCCGGCACCGCCAGCCACCAAGGCTGGGATGCACTGATGCAATATGCCTACAGCCAGGAGCCACTGGGAGTTGAAGGGATGAGTGCCAACAACTGGCACGCCTATAACGACCCAGCAATGCTGGCCACCCTGCCCGCCGCCGCCTTGCTGTATCGCCGAGCAGACGTTCGGGAAGCCACAACGACCTACGTCTTCGCGCCGACGCCAGACACCCTGTTCAACCAAATGATTACACCGGCCAACTCTGCGCTACTGCGCACCGCCATGGAGAAAGGCAAGCTGGAAATCGCGATGCCACAGACGCCGCAATTGCCTTGGTTGCAACAGAGCACTATCCCAGGCAATGCACAGGAATTTCATGACCCTGACCAGTCGCTGCTGGACGCCAATGCCAGCGAATCCACGACAGACACGGGTGAGCTAAAGCGCAACTGGAAACAAGGCATCTACACCATCAATACACTGCGAACCCAGGCCGCTACCGGCTGGATCGGCGGCGAGTCGATCAGCCTTGGCAACATTCAGGTTCAAGTGAAGACCGCCAACGCCAGTGTGGTGGTGCAAAGTCTGGACGAGGCGCCTTTGGGCCGATCGCAGGATCTACTGATTTCGTTAGGCACCCGTGCCATCCCCCAAGACAACGACAAAATACCTTTTTACGTTGAGCCCATCGAGGGCACCCTAACGATCCAGGCGCCGCAAGGCTTGACACTGTTCACCCACGGCATCCTGGGGCAAATGAAGAAGCTGCCCGCGACCTACCTTGATGGCCGCTATACAATCAAGTTCGACGGCTTGCAGGCGTCGAACTGGTTATTTTTGAAAAAAAGTGTCACGCAAGCACAACCTTAGGCGACCTCCGTCTGATGGAACAACGCCTTGCGGCGTTGTTCCGTGGGGGTTATTTAATGGCTGTCAAAATCAAACGATGGAACATAGCCTGCGCCGAGCAGATATGGACATTTCGACGATACAAAATCATCACTTAATAAGTCTTCCGAACGTTTGTACCGACTTGTGAAAACCCCTGTGATATTTAGAAGCGTATGTGGCAAGGAGGATATGCTGATTTTCTGACTTTCTCTTTCCTTCAGCTTTAGAAACTTGAGCGATTGCTGGCTTGAAACATTATCGGACGCCCAGATAAACGCCGAAACAGGGAGGTCATATTGATTGCCAATGCCATGCCCCAAGAGCCCTCGACTGTCATCCATCATGTTTTCACCATGATCCGACGAATAAAATAAGACCGATGTTTTTTTGCTTGACTTCAAGCGATCAATAATTGAGCTTAACAGCCAATCCGTATACAAAATACTATTGTCATACTCTGCCGTAATTTTGTCTTTGAAGCTGTTGGTTGAAGGCTTGAATTGATCGAAATCTTTCGGATACCGGCGTGAATACTCGAAATGACTACCTTTGAGATGAATGAATATGGCTTTCTTTTCTGTACTGCTTTTATTTAATATTTCTTCATACTCTGAAATTAAAGCGCCATCATAGCTTCTCTCAAAATACTGACGGTGTTGCGCCTCTGCAGCTATTTGTGGAATTATTCCGCCAAAACTATCAACCTCCTGCACAGACAACCAATAGGTCATGTATCCGGCTGCACGATATATACTCACCAATGATTTTGTTGACACAATGGAGTCCCAATCCGATATCGGTTCAAGGCTCAGCATTGAAGGAACCGCGAACGAGGTGTACGGGGCGGTCGTGCAGATCTGATTAAATTTGAAAATCCCCGCCTGCTTACCGAGATTCGGGGTGGTGTCCTTGTTATAACCATAGAGGGACCAGTTCTGCGGCCGTGATGACTCACCAATTACAAAAACAATGGTTTCTATATTTGATGGCTTCGACATACTGGTTATTTTTACATCAGAATCCCGACGACGCTTGATAAGCGCCTCCGTCCCCAAATACAAATTTGCAGTAAGGGCAATTTGCGACAAATAACCTGCTGGCGTGCTTTGATCTTTTGCAAGGAGGTCCATGACAGCAGATGTCCCAAAAGAATTAAGTTTTACGGTTTTATAAAAATACGCCCCATAGCCCGCTAGCAAGGCGCTGACAGCCACAACAAAAACACCTTTGTTTTTATATAACTCGCGCTTATACAGGCCTATTAATCCAGCCCCATAACAAAATATGAAAATCACCAAAACGATACTGATGGGCTGCCAATAGGTCGGTAGAAATTCGCTTGCCTCCTGAGAGTTTGTCAAGCCAATAAATATATAGGCAGCTGTTAATCTCGAATTGAAATTCAACACCAAAAAGAGATCAACAGTTGCTGCCAAATAGAAGGGCAGTAGAATGATGTGAACTTTGAATTGATTGAATGAAATAAATCGAATCGCCAAAAGCCACAACACCGACATGCCAAAGGTGTAAAAGACCAACAAATCAATTTTAGAGTATTGATAGTTTGTTAGCGCTCTAACAATTAACGGTGACAGCAGATATGACCACAACACTAAATTTGGCCATTCTGCTTTTAACATTTTCAATGAGCAATCGATTATTCTGGCAGAGTTTTTCATTTGATCATTACTCTCGCAGGATGCCCATAGACCTCCTCAGAGGGTAGCTCCACTTGGCACGCTCGCTGTATCTTGCTCAAAATATACACTCCTTTGGCGATCCAAACGTAGCGAGTCGCAAGGCTTGGCACTGTTCACCCCTGGCATTCTGGGACAAATGAAGAAGCTCCCCGCGACCTGCCTTGATAGCCGTTATACAATCAACTTCGACTTACAGGGTTCGAGCTGGTTGTTTTTGAAAAAGGTGTCACCTAGGGCAACGCTCAGTCAAGCCCTGCCGCGGCGACTCAACGCCAACGTGTCTTTTAATGCAATGGTCAGACGGATCGTACTGACGTTTCAATCTGTGCTTGCACAGCAATAGTGCCCAGGAAATCGGAGATCATAATGAAACTTTTGGTGGTGGGTGGCGCGGGTTATATCGGCTCGCACATGGTGAAGCAGCTACTGAGCGCAGGTCACGAGTTGGTGGTGGCAGACAATTTCTCAACCGGTTATCGCAGCGCGTTGATGGGCGGGACATTGGTCGAGCTGGACATCGCCGACGAACAGGCGCTGGACGCCCTGTTTACGGGGCACCACTTTGATGCCGTGTTCCACTTCGCCTCCTTTATACAGGTGGGCGAATCCGTCGCTGAACCTGCCAAGTACTATCAAAACAACTTCGCCGCCACCCTGACGCTGCTCCAGGCGATGGTTCGCGCGGGAGTTAAAAACTTCATTTTTTCCTCGACCGCCGCCGTCTACGGTGACCCGGTGTATGTGCCCATCGACGAGGAGCATCCCAAGGTCGCGATCAACCCTTATGGCCGCAGCAAGTGGATGGTGGAGCAGATGCTTGAAGATTTCGACCGCGCCTATGGGCTGAAATCGGTCTGCCTGCGCTACTTCAACGCCGCCGGAGCAGACCCTGAAGGACAGTTAGGTGAGCGCCATGAACCGGAGACCCACCTGCTGCCGCTGATCCTGCAAGCCGCCTCCGGACGGCGCGCAACCATCACCGTCTATGGCCGTGATTACGACACACCTGACGGCACTTGCATTCGCGATTACGTCCACGTTGTCGACCTCGTTGCCGCTCACGCGCTTGCCGTGGATTATCTGCTGGCGGGGGGTGCAAGCACGGCGTTCAACCTCGGTAACGGTCAAGGTTTCTCAGTACAGCAAGTGATAGATACTGCACGCAACGTGACCGGCCAGGATATTTCCGTCAGCGAAGCGCCACGTCGCGCGGGCGATCCACCACGCCTTGTGGCCGATCCCCGCAGGGCCAACACATTACTTGGCTGGCAACCGCAATTTGGCTCACTTGAACAGATAGTGGCGCACGCCTGGAGTTGGGAGCAGAAGCACCCTTGGCACTGACCGTCGGCGCTAGCCAATAGCGCCGATCTCCTGCGGGTGATGCTCTAGTAGTAAGAGCGGTTTTCGGGTTCGGCTTTGTTCAACACCGTGCCAATCAGATTGGCTGTCCCAAGATGATGCAGGCTTTCTTCGATCTCTTTCTTGCTGTTCAATCCATTAGCGACAACGAGCAGGACGCAGTCGAACCTGGGCAGGACGTTAATGACATCATCCGAACTCAACAACGGCGGCAAGTCGAAAATCACGATGCGTGAGTTATAGCGCTCGCGCAGATCAGCAATCAAATGGTTCACTGCAGGCGATGACAACACCTCGGTGGAAAGAGGAATCGGCTCACGCGTCGGCAGGACCACAAAGCGCGGCAAGGTCGGATTGACCAGTACTTCTTGTAGTTCAGCTTCATCTGCCAACAATTCATTAAGCGATTTATCCATCGGCAGACCCAGATACTCACCCACCTTCGGACGACGCAAGTCAAAGTCCACCAGTAACGCCGTCTTGGTCGTGTGATGCGCGATACTCATTGCCAGGTTTATAGCCAACACCGTCTTGCCTGCCTCCGGAGTCGGCGAGGTGATAGCGAGCGTGCGCCAGCCATTTTCTTCCATGGTTTTTAGCACTTGTGTACGCAGTAGATCGAATGCCCCACCCATATTCGAGTTTTTGTTGTAAGCCACAATGCGGTTGCGCTCGAGGTGATCTGGTCGCAAAGGCACAACCTTGGTTTGCACATAACTGAGCGCATTCAGACCTGCTGACTGCGCGGTCGCAGTCATGGCTTTTGAGGAGGTCTGTTGCTCGGCTTTTTCGGTATCAGGATTGACTATTTCCATGGCTATATTCCTTATGCAAACCGGCCCAGAGCTTTAAACATCAGAAGATCCAGAGGCATGTAGAGGAAGTGCAGGAGCACCAGAAAGATCGCGATTATCACAACGCCACAGACGATCAATAGCGTTCGCCACTTCCTGCGGCGTGCCAGTTCAGCCTTGGTGTGGATGTAGGGAATGGAAACCAGTACGCGTCTACCCAGCACGCTGGCCAAGGCCTGGGCACCGCGCACACGCTGACTCAACATCTCGATGAGCATCACCAGTGCGCCAGCACCCACCGGGGCAAGCAAGAAACCCATTGCAACCACTTTTTTACGGTTCGGCCGTACCGGCTTTTCGGGCATCAGCGGGGACTCCAGAAGAACAAAACGCTCGGCTTTGTTTTCCTGTTCCAGGCTTTCGGAAATTTTCGCACTCATTTCTTTCGTGCGAATCTCCTCATATTTTTTTCGAGCGTTATCATGGTCACGCATCACCGTGACCAAGCCGCGCTCGACTTGCGGAGTCTCAAGAATCTGCGCCTCGTATTCGGCTATTTTTCTGAGTATTTGCTGCTTTTGATCGGCCAGCGACTTCATACGTGCTTCTGCTGCGGAGATCCGCGCCTGAGCCCTGGCAACGTCCAGATTGACCGAAGCCGCTGCACCATCAGCACCTTTGCCAGCCTCAAGTGCAGCAATTTTGCGTTTGACGGTCCGCACGTCGGGGTGGGCTTGCGTATACAGCGACTGCAACCTGATGTACTCCGCTTTGAGGCTCGCCAGGTCCTGTGGTTTATCAACTGCCGCACCGGGTGCCCCGGAATTGGTCGCTAGACCGGCATTCGCGGCGGAAAGCTCCAACTCATTGAAGCGCAACTCCTCACGGGCAGTTTTGTAGTCACGGTCGACCTCTTTAAGCTCGGTTTCGGCGCGCGTCAACATATTCATGCGCAGCTCTTGATGCTCCGGCAGCGCGTTGCTGTGTGCCTGCTTGAAGTCCGCCAACCGGTTCTCAAGGGCTTCCAGTTCCACCCTGAGTTTGTCTGCCTCTTGCGTCAGGAACTCTGTCGTTTCACTGGCGCGCTCGGTGCGCTGCTTGATGTTTTCATCCAGAAACAGCGTCACCAGTTCATTGGCAACTTTGTTCGCAATCTCTGGCTGCCTGTGTTCAAAGGAAAGACGGAAAGCAATCGTCACCTCTCCACGCCCCTTAACGGCAGCACTGACCAGAGAGACCGTAATTGCATTGCGCATTTCTTCGATTTTCTCGGCAACGCTCAGTTGTCGACTTTGCGAAGCAAAAAGATTGTATTTGTCGATGATCCCTTCCAGATGCTCACGGGTCATCACGCGCTGGCGAATGACTTCGATGCGCTCATCGGCAAAGGTATTGTTGTTGGCCGCCACCAAGTCTGGCGAAATCTGCTGAGACTCCACCAGGATCGTGCCAGATGACTCATAGGTAGGCGGGAGAGCGATCGCTACCGCTATGCACACGCCGAGTATGACCACGAAACTCAGGATCAACAGCAGGGCATGGTGCTTGATGATAGCTAGGTAGTCGTTGAGCGACATTTCGTAATCAGAGGCCATATTTCTCACACAGCTGAGTTTCAGAGACCGGGATAATTATAAGTCAGCGTCAGCCCGACGACGTTTGCAGTGGCATCCGGCAAGCCATCTTGCTGGCGTTGTTTGTATGTGTAGGATAGGCGCGCAATCCAAAAAGGCGAGAGTTCTTGGCTAAACCAGGCACTGTAATTTTGCAGGGTATTAGGCGTCCGGCCTTTGGAGTCCTGCCAGGAGGCATCGAAACCGGCGCGCCGGGTTTCGTCGACGGCATAGCTCCATGTACCCCTCAGAGCATCAACCTCAACGAAACCACCGTCCCCGCTGGCGAGAGTGCTACGACTGGCGTCGATGCCGGTATCAATACGCTCACCGGCATATTGCAACGATAAACCGCCCTGGCCTTTGGGGCCGCTACCTGTGCCGGAGACTTGGTTGAGACCCGCGTAGGCCGTCCCCTTAAGCCGCTCGGAGAGTTGGATATTCAAGCCGACCGTGGGGGTGTAGCTGTTTGAGGAAGCCACCGCAGATCCCTTCTCCGGCTCATAGCGCCTCACGCTAAAACGGGTGAACAGCTCGACCGTCTCACTCCATGCATAGTTCCAGCTGAAGCGGGTCGCCAGTTCGTCATAGTCGGTCAGTGAATCAACATCGTAAGTGACATGAGTGTAGTCAGTCTCGTTAACCAGGGTACTTCGCTCGCTGAGAGCAGTGCTCCAGTTGCCGCCCACCCAATACATCTTTTGCGTGCCATCAGACGCAACTACGCCGGTGTCCTGAACCACCGTGGAAAGCGTAGAGTTTTCTTCATATCTCGCCGTGAGTCCAAAAGCACCCGTTTCGGTCGCGCGCTGCCATCCCAACTTTAATCTGGGATCTTCACGGTCCGAAACGACGGACGTATCCGAGGAACGCACGATGTTTAACCCGAGACCGAACTGGAACTCATCCCGTCCGGAAGTACCCACGAGGCTGTAATCGGGCGCGATGATGGTACGGGTCACCCCCTTCTCATCACTCGTGAGCAGCAGTGGATTGCTGTCGTACTCAACCGTCGAAGGCACAGCTATTGCTGATTGCCAAGTAGCAGCATAGGCCATGTCCGAACACGACAAAGCCAGGATTGCCGTCGCAACCCCGGTCGTTCGAAATCCAAGCAAGATAATCCCTAGTGCCTCGCGCAAGGCTAAGGCACGACCAGCGTATCGCCGGCTTTAAGTAGAAAATTGGTGGACATGTCATCCCCTGACATCAACTTGCTGTAGTTGACGCGAAGGATATCTTGTCTAGCCCCATTGAGTCGCACGACCTTAATGTCGTCCTTATCGGCGAATTTGTCGAGTCCACCCGCCATGCTTATTACCTGCAGCACTGACGTTTGACCTGACATATGCACGGTGCCGGGCTTCAGCACTTTGCCCTGAACGTAGACGAGATTACCTTCGGTGCCGGTGACGACAACGCTCACCTGTGGATCAGGTATGAAAGCCTCAAGCTTGGCAGCGATTTGCTTCGCGACAGCGGTGGCATCAAGCCCCCCAACATTGACTTGCCCTGCCAGCGGGAAGGTAATGCTGCCATCGGGGAGTACGCGTACATCCTGTTTGAGCTTGTCTTCGCCCCACACGGAAACAGAAAGGTTATCTCCCGGACTCAGCCGGTAAGTCGGGTCGTTTTCGACGGCACTGGAAATGCTGGGCCAAACAGCCAGCGCGCAGAGCACAGGTATCAATGAACGGAACATCGGGATCCCTCCGTCTAAGTAGCCATGCAAGGAGTTTAGAACAAAAAAACCTAGTCAAATCACTCTAGCCTATTTCTCGCCAAAGAAACGACTAAACAACAATCACCTTGAGCTTCTTGGGCAGTCAATTCTGCCAGTGCAATACCCTCGAAACCGGAACGTTAGTACAAAACAGCAAAATATTGTTATTTAACAACCGGTTGGAATACGCAATCCATCCCTGATGTATTTCGCGCCAATATTAACCGCACTGCTGCACGGGCTCAATTGCGGCACTGCCACCTGACGACGGATACGTTTTACAGCGTAACTAACTGATATCTACGATTACAAACCAAGCATCATCGCAAGCCAACCATCATTAGCAAAATCAACACATGAAGTGATGTGTCAAGCCAGCCAATAGAGTGATCGCATCAATAACCATTATTGCCAAAACCGTTAACAGTACCTATATCTTCCGGCGGTTGGCGACCACAATAAAACCCAACAACGCGGACGAAAATAACCAGGCTGCCGCCGGAAGCGGTACTGCATTCGGTTGGATGATGTCAGATACTTCAACCAGACTTTTATCCTGGACAGTCGAATCAATTTTGAACGGCTTATTGTCAACCACCGCCATTAATCCGTCACTCGAAGAAGAATTGACGGACACACCCACGCTTGAGTCGGCGTGATGAGTGACGTTGTTAAATTTGGCAGAATGGGCATCATCGAAGTAAATATCGGTGATCAACGAAGGTAAGCCAAGACCCTTTCCAAAAGTAAGCGATGCGCCACCCGCCTGCTCTTCTAGCGCTGCGACAAGTTGAGGCCTTGATTTGTCGCTGATGTTGCTTATACGACTATTTTCAGAGGACAAACTGGTCACCTGAGCACTGGCAACGGCCGCACCATTCAGGATCACAGAAAACAACACGCATTTAATGACAAGTGTTGAGCGCATAACACCGCCTCCTTGCGTAGGGGGTTATTCTTTTGTCGGTTGAAGGAACCTTTATCGGCTAAATTGAGCCTATAAGCACATCGCCATTACGTCAATAGCTCGTCACAATAATAAATCGAAATTTCATTTTAGGGCGAGTGGCGTCAAAATAACGCCACTGCGAGCACCTCCGACCTGTGAATACTATCTATGTGAAATAGCTTCACGGGGCCGCGCCGAGCAGATCAATCCGATGCGCATAACAGGCATCGCGATTGAAGCCAGGATGAATGACTGAGCATTACTTCGGTTGCGCCACCGTACGCAAATAAGGTTTCACCGTCTTGAAGCCATCCGGGTACTTCTTCCTTGCATCGTCGTCGGATACCGACGTAGGAATGATCACGTCCTCACCCGGACGCCAGTTCACCGGAGTGGCAACGGCGTGCTTGGCGTTTAACTGAATAGCATCGAGCAGCCTTAACACTTCATCGAAGTTGCGCCCGGCACTCATCGGGTAGACGAGCATCGCCTTGATCTTTTTATCCGGGCCGACAATGAATACTGAACGCACCGTGGCGTTGTCCACGGCAGTACGAGCGCCGCCACTGGCGTTCGGGTGAATCATGTCGTAGAGCTTGGCCACCACCAGATTATCGTCGCCGATCATAGGGTAGTTGACCGCATGGCCCTGGGTTTCTTCGATGTCTTTGGCCCAGGTTTTGTGGTTGCCGACCGGATCGACGCTGAGGCCGACAATCTTGGTGTTGCGTTTATCGAACTCCGGCTTGAGCCCGGCCATATAACCGAGCTCAGTGGTGCAGACCGGGGTGAAGTCCTTCGGATGTGAGAACAGGATGGCCCACTTGTCGCCAATCCATTCGTGGAAATGGAGCGTGCCTTCGGTGGTTTCGGCGGTGAAATCCGGTGCGTCGTCACCAATACGAATGGTCATGTGCGTTCTCCTCGTTGTGAAGGGTAGAGAAACTCTAGGAACGATCCAGTATAGGAGGCCGTGAAGACTTCGTGCTGCACGCCGATTTACCAGACTAAAACTTCATCCGCAAATGCTGCCTATACTGCAGTCCGGGGTCGATAGAGAAAACGGACAAAATCGCCAAGCATTCAGCCTGTCAGGTTAAGGTCATGGAAGTTGACGCCGCGCCGTCAGGAAATACAGAAAGTGGCCCTACTCTGACGTTGCACGAGTGAACCGCCTGACGCCTGGTTGATGAGGTGTACTTCAATCGGACACAACCCACAAGACGTAAGGGATTGCTTCCTGACAGCAGCGCTGTGTACGATTTTTTCCGAAATCTGCGGGTTCCCCAATCCAACTGCCCTGATTGTCTGCGCTAAGGACCTGACAGATGAATGTGATCGAATATTTTGATCGAGTAAGAATCATCAATATCTCGTCAAGAAAGGATCGCCGTTTAGAAACAGTAGAAGAATTCACTCGCAACGGCTTTCACATTGATGATGAAAAAATAGGTTTTTTTGAGGCTGTTACGCCCAGCGAGGGAAATGGCTTCCCGAGCGTCGGGGTCAGAGGCTGCTTTTTGAGTCATCTGGGGGTGCTGGAAGAGGCGATGCGCCTGAATTTGAAAAACATCTTGATCATGGAGGACGACATACAGTTTTCCAGACATATTTCTCAATATGGGAGAGAGGCGATTGAGTCTCTGGAAGGTATGGAGTGGGACATCGTCTATTTTGGGCATTCGTTTGAGGAAAATTCAAACTTGCCCGCTTGGAGAACAGTCGACCGGCCAATACATTTGGCCCATTTCTATGCTGTAAACGGGAAATGCTTTGGGAAATTGAGGGATTTTTTATTGCAGGTTCTGGAGCGGCCGCCGGGACATCCTGACGGGGGGCCGATGCATTACGACGCTGCTCTCAATACGCTAATTCATAAGAATAAAGAAATTCTGGCTTACTACTTTACCTGGAACTGCGGCTATCAAAGGCCCTCGCGGACGGACCTGCATGAGCTTTCCATCGTTGACAGGGTGCCTCTCCTGCGGCCGGTAATGGGTATGCTCAGGAGGTTAAAGGCAAAAAACCTGAGAAGAACTCGATAGTTTTCTCCCTTTAGGGACGGTCTGGATCACCCCAGAATTCAGCCAGGTGGCCTACGAAAACGGGCGCCCTTAAGGCGCCCGTTTTATGTGTCGTCTCCTAAGCCATTAACCCGTCGGATTCAAACCCTCACATTGCGCCCTGGCGACGTTGATCGCTGGCTGGTTTCCCAATCCTGGACTAGCCCGACGGGCGCATCGGACGCCGGCAGCATGGTGCGCCCTCGAACCAGATCGGAAGCCCGCTCGGCCAGCATAATGGTCGGTGCGTTGAGGTTGCCGTTTGGCTCGGTCGGGAACACCGACGAGTCAATCACCCGCAAACCCGCGATGCCCCGCACACGCAGCTCGGAGTCAACCACTGCCATCTCGTCCTCGCCCATGCGGCACGAGCCGCAAGGGTGGTAGGTGCTTTCCAGGTTTTCACGCACGAAGGCGTCGATTTCTTCGTCGGTGTTCACCTGTGGCCCGGGCGCAATCTCGCCGTCGCGGAAGCGGTCCATCGCCGGTTGACCGATGATCTCGCGGGTCAGGCGTATGCAGCGACGGAAACCTTCCCGGTCCTCTTCGCGTTGCAGGTAGTTGAATTGAATCTGCGGATGTTCGTAAGGGTCAGCGGAACGCACCCGAACATAGCCGCGGCTCTTGGGTTTGTTCGGCCCGGTGAGCACCATGAAGCCGTGGCCCTTGATCGGTTTGTTGCCGTCATAACGCATGGCCGCGGGCAGAAAGTGGAACTGAATGTCCGGCCAACGCAGGCCCTTGTCCGAGCGGATGAAACCACCGGCCTCGAAATGGTTGGTGGCGCCGAGTCCGTCCTTGAACAACAGCCAGCGCAGGCCGATCAACAACTTGCTCAAAGGATCCATTTTGCTGTTCAGCGTCACCGGCTCCTTGCAGCCGAACTGGATATAAACCTCGGCGTGATCCTGCAGGTTTTCCCCTACTCCCGGCAGGTCATGATGCACGCCAATCCCGGCTTTGCGCAGCACCTCGGCCGGGCCGATACCGGAGCGTTGCAGCAAGTGTGGAGAACCGATGGGACCGGACGATACAAGCACTTCCCGGTTGCAATAGACCTGGTGCGTCTGGCCTTGATGGTCATACATGACGCCGACGGCTTGCTTGCCTTCAAGGATGATCTGACGGGTCATTGCGTGGGTGATCACGGTCAGGTTCGGACGCCCCATGGCCGGGCGCAGGTAAGCGTTGGCCGTGGAGCAGCGCACGCCGTTTTTCACCGTCATGTGCATCGCACCGAACCCTTCCTGCATGTAGCCGTTGCAGTCTTCGGTCTTGATGTAACCCGCTTCTGCGCCGGCCTCGACCCAGGCCCCGTACAACGGGTTTTTCATGTGATTGCCGTTGGTGGTGTGCAAGGGGCCGGTGCTGCCGCGATAGCCGTCACCACCCTCCTCGTAGTGCTCGGCCCGTTTGAAGTAAGGCAGGCAATTGCGATAGCCCCAGCCCTCTGCACCGAGGGACTCCCATTCGTCAAAGTCATAGGCGTGGCCACGGATGTACACCAGGCCATTGATCGACGATGAGCCACCCAGCACCTTGCCCCTTGGGCAATGAATGCGACGTCCGTTGATGAACGGCTCGGGCTCGGTTTCATAACGCCAGTTGTACTTTTTGGTGTTCATCGGGATCGAGAACGCACTCGGCATCTGGATCACCACACTGCGATCACTGCCGCCGAATTCCAGCACCAGTACCGAGGTGGCCGGGTCTTCGCTGAGGCGGTTGGCCAACACACAACCTGCCGAGCCTGCACCGATGATGATGTAGTCGTATTTTTGCGTAGCCATGATTATCTCCGGACCGCCGATTCGTTGAAAACGGGCAACGACGGCTTGGTAAACGTGTCGCCGGTGGTGTATTGCGGGGATGTTTTTTCGATGTGCTGGATGACAATTTCTTCGCGCTTGAGGTCGATCGAGCGGCTGAACCAGTAGTACACCAGCCCCGACACGATCAGCCCGACGAGCCAGGCGATGTCAATGTTGCCGAGCGCTTTGGCGAGCGGACCGACATAGACCTCGCGCTGTTCAACGCCATCGTAGATGTAGAAGAACGGGATCATCGAGATGAAGCCGATGGCATACGCTGCGATGCCGCGCAGGCCCCAACTGCCGTACAGGTTGCCGTGGGGCATGAAGAAGTGCGGGATGGCGTAGCGGCCCTTGCGGACGAAGAAGTAGTCGGTCAGGTTGACCGAGGTCCATGGCACCAGGAAGTACAGCATCACCACCAGGTAGATGCCCAACACCGACAAGCCTTTGCCTGAACTCTGGATGCTCAGGGCCACACTCAGTTGCAGCAGGATCACGAAACCGATGGCCAGGATACGCGCCTTGCGGGTTGGCTCTATGTGCTTGATGGAGTCGACGCAGGTCAGCGTGGTCAACTTCGCGCTGTAGATGTTCATGGCGATAACCGGCAGGAACGCCAGAATCGTGACAACCACCACCACAGTCCCCATCAGTGGCGAGATGGTGTTGCCGACTTGCCCCAGGGCCACCAGCACGTCCGTGGAATGCAGGTGATCGGCCAGCCATCCACCCACGGAAATCATCCATGCGCCGGACAACGAGGCACCCAGGAACACCACCGCGATCAGTTTGCCGCTGGAGGTGTTCTTCGGCAGGTAACGCGAATAATCGGACACATACGGGGCGTAAGCGATGTTGTAACTCGCTGCTGCTGCGAACTGGGTGATGAAACCAGTCCAGTTGAAGCCCAGCGGCGCTCGGGCCACTTCACCGACCGCGAGTACCGGCACCACGGCATCGGGAACCCAGCCCATCAGCACCGCTAACGTCACCAGGCCGTAAAGCGGAAGCGACAGGTACAACGCCCATTTGAAACTGCGGTGCATCCAGTCATGCCCGAGGATCGCCAATACAGCCGCCGGTATCGTCACCGCCACCGCGATCACCGCTGGGTTGAAGCCGAAGAGTGTGTGCAGGCCCTGCATCATCAGCACCAGGTTGACGATGTTGAAACCGGCGAACACAAACAGCGTCGCCAGCAACACCAGGATCACACCGCGATAGCCGAACTGTGCACGAGACTGAATCATCTGCGGCAGACCAAGGTGTGGACCTTGCGAGCCGTGAAAAGCCATGAACAGCGTGCCGAACATGATGCCCAGCGTGCCGGCGAGAGTGGTCCAGAGCGCGGTCAGGCCGACGCTCGGGCCAACGAAGCCGATGGTCATGGTAAAGAAGGTGAAATTACCGAGAAACCAGAACGGACCCTGGCTCGACAATTTATCGGTGCGCTCGTTCTCCGGGATGAAGTCAATCGAATGCCCCTCGACGACGGGCTTGTCATCGCGGGTCAACACGCTTGGGGCGGCTTTGGCGTCAATGTTCATGATGTACTCTTATTTTTTGAAGATCATGACGAGATAACTGCGTTCTTTTGAGTGAACGACGCTCCCACAGGGGTGGAGTCGGCCATGACTCAGGGCAGCGTGATCCAGACCGCCTTGGTCTCGAGCAGATAATCGAGCTGCTCCGCGCCCAGATCCTTGCCGAATCCGGATTGCTTGTAGCCACCGAACGGCATTGACGGGTCTAGAGTACCGTGGGCGTTGACGTAGACCGAACCCGCTTTCAACCGTGGGATCAGGCTGTGCACCTTTCCAAGGTCATTGGAATAGAGTGCAGCCGCCAGGCCGTAAGGCGAGTCATTGGCCAGGGCCAAGGCCTCTTCTTCATCGTCGAACGGTGCAGTGACCAGCACCGGACCAAAGATCTCTTCCTGGACGATGCGCATGTCGTTGCGGCAATGGGCAAAAATGGTCGGTTGAACGAAGAAGCCGAGGCCCTCGACAGGTTGGCCGCCATAGACCAGCTCGGCGCCCTCTTGCTTGCCGGTTTCGATGTAATCGGTCACGCGCTCCTTCTGCAACGCCGAGACCAACGGGCTGATGAAGCAGTCTGGATCCAGGCCCGGTGCGATTTTCAGCGTGCGGGTGTAAGCGATCAGTTCGCGCAGGAACTCGCCGTAGACGCTGCGATGAATATAGGCGCGAGTACCGGCATCACACACCTGACCGGAGTTGAAAAACACGCCGTTGGCAATGGCCTGAGCGGCGGCCGGCACGTCGGCGTCGGCCAATACGATTACCGGTGATTTTCCTCCGAGTTCGAGGGTTAGTCGCTTCATTTCGTCCAGTGCAGCGCGGCCAACGGTACGGCCGACCGGGGTCGAGCCAGTGAAGGTGAGCTTGTCGATACCAGGGTGCGTGGCCATGGCCGCACCGACCACGCTGCCGCGTCCGGTCACGATATTGATTACCCCGTCCGGGATGCCGGCTTCCTGCACCAATTCGGCAAAGCGCAAGGCCGACAGCGAAGTCAGTTCGGCGGGTTTGACCACCACGGTGCAACCGGTTGCCAGTGCCGCGCCGAGCTTCCAGGCCATGGTTTGCAGCGGGAAGTTCCAGGGCACGATGGCGCCGACCACACCTACCGCTTCCTTGCGGGTATAGGCCAGGTAATTGCCCGGCAGCGATGGCTCAACGGTTCGGCCATGCAGCTTCGTTGCCCAACCGGCGAAATAACGCAGCGTATCGACCGTGCCCTGAATATCGACTTCCCGCGCGAAGGCAACTGACTTGCCCATGTCGATCGATTCGATTTCCGCCAGTTCGGCGGAGTTGCTTTCAATCAGGTCCGCCAGGCGTTGCATCAGCCGTTCGCGTTCTGCCGGTTTGGCCTGACGCCACGCGCCACCGTCAAACTGTGCGCGAGCTGCTTGCACGGCGCGATCCAGATCCTGTGTGGTGCCCATCGGAATACGCGTGATCAGGCCCTCGGTCGACGGCTCGATAACATCGGACGTCTGCCCGTCGCTGGCCTCGACAAAGGCGCCACCGATGAACATTTTCTGAACCTTGCCGAGAAAGGTCTGGGTGGCTTCGGATACACCGAATTTCTGCAAATACTGCTTAACGATCGTGTCCATGTTCATTCCCTCTGTGCGGCGGTCAGATCACGCCGTGGCGGTGGTGGTTTCGCTCATGGCGTGCCGTGCTTGAGCCCGCTCGTGGAAGATGAAACCGATGCTGTTGAGCAGCAGTTGCGCCGCCAGAATAGAGGTCACGCCGGAAGGGTCATAAACGGGAGCGACCTCGACCAGATCCATGCCAACAATGTTGCCTTGGCTGCGTTTGGCCAGGGCCTGGATGATTTCCAGCACTTCGTAATAGAGGAAGCCACCGTGGCTTGGGGTGCCGGTCCCAGGGGCGATGGACGGGTCGAAACCGTCGATGTCGATGGTGATGTAATAGTTGATGTTCTGCGGGATCAACGCCAGTACCCCTTCGACGCCGAGGCGGCGCACATCACGGACCGAAAGGATCTTCGAGCCCGCCGCGTGGGCTGCTTCATAGTCGTCGCGATTGGACGAAGATACGTTGCGGATGCCCATCTGGGTCATGCCGACGATGTGGTTCATTTCGGACGCGCGACGCAGCGGGTTGCCATGGCCGTAGCGAACGCCATGACGCTCGTCGACGAAGTCCAGGTGTGCATCGAAGTGGATAATGTGGATCGGGCCCCGGCCCTCGAACGCCTTGATCACCGGCGCGTGAATCGAGTGATCGCCACCGAGTACAACCGGCATGACACCGGCATCCAGAATCTTGCGCACAGCGTATTCAGTGTTCTCGTTACTGGTGACCATGTCGGTGTGCACGATATCGGCGTCACCAACGTCGACCATGCGCACGTCGGAGGCGGTCAGGTACATGACGTCATCTTCGTGGTCATAGGCGCCGGCATGACCGAAGGAAAACAGAGTCGATGCCTCACGAATGCCGCGTGGTCCGAAGCGTGCGCCGGAACGCCACTGGGTGCCCATGTCATTCGGTGCGCCGAGAATGGCGACATCGGCATCAAGCGCATCCCAATCGGTGCACACCGGGGATTTTGCGAAGGTGCAGTGACCCACGAATGGCAGGTTCAGGCGACCGGATTCATAACCGTTGTTCGACATTTCAGGCATCTCCAATTCTTGTTATCAGCTGGCGGGCGTGGAAGGTGACCGCCGTTGGAATGACTATGGGCGCAGGTTTTCGTGGAAAAAATGCTAAATATCAGATACTCATATCGGCATTACCGATGCATCCACACGCGGGAGGTTCAAGGTGATCCAGCTGCACGATGTCGATCTGAAACTGCTCAGGGTGTTTGCCACGATTGTCAGGTGCGGCGGGTTCTCTGCCGCGCAGGCGGCATTGAATGCCGGGCAGTCGACCATCAGCGAGCAGATGACTCATCTGGAAACCCGGCTGGGGGTCAAACTCTGTCAACGCGGGCGCAGCGGCTTTCGCCTGACCGAGCAAGGCGTGGCGATCCACGAAGCCACTCAGCGTCTGCTCTCGGCGGTCGAAAATTTCTGCATGGACGCTGATGTGCTCAAGCAGCACATCAGCGGCAAGCTCAACCTGGGGATTATCGACACCACCATTACCGACCCCGATTCTCCATTACCGCGCACCACCCAACGCTTCGTCTCCAGAGGGCATGATGTGCACCTGAACGTGTACGTGGGCACCCCGGCGGAACTGGAAGAACGCGTGCTCGATGGCCGTCTGCACCTGGCCATCGGGCACTTCCCGATCTACGTTCCGGGGCTGTTGCACTCACCGCTGTATCAGGAAGCACTGGGTTTGTATTGCGGGCGGCGGCATCCGTTGTATGGCAGCAAGGCCGAGGGCGACGAACTGCTCGAAGAGATTGCCGCGAGCCGGATTGTCGTCAGGGGTTACATGCAGCAATACGACCTGGAACACCTGGGCGTCAGCAAAGCCGCCGCCACGGTGGACAACATCGAAGCGCTGGCGATTCTGCTGATCTCCGGCGCCTATCTGGGCTTTCTGCCGATGCACTTCGCCGCTCAATGGGTCAAGACCGGCGAGATGCACCAACTGGCGCCCACCAACCTGCAACTGATGTCGCCGTTCGACGTGATCACCCGACGTGGCACAGCCCCGCCGCCGATCCTTCAGGCGTTCCTTGAGGATCTGGCCGCCTGTTCGCGCACCACTGGCAATACCTGACTGGCACTGCTGGTGCCGGTCATACTCATTCTGTTCACAACCCTTGCAGGCCACCCTATGCGCATCCACGTCACCTTCATCGACCGCGTCGGCATCACCCAGGAAGTACTTGCCCTGCTCGGTGGGCGCCGTTTCAATCTGGATGCCGTCGAGATGGTGCCGCCCAACGTTTACATCGATGCGCCCACCCTCGGCGCCGATGCACTGGAAGAATTGCGCGAGGCCTTTCTTGGGGTGCAGGGTGTGCAAGCGGTGACGATGGTTGACATCCTCCCGGGGCAGCGCCGGCGCTTGCAACTCGATGCCTTGCTGGCGGCCAGCACCGACCCGGTGTTGGCGGTGGATGAGCGCGGTCACGTGTTGCTGGCCAACCCGGCCCTGATCTCTCTGTGCGGTCGAGAACCGGCCGGCGAGCCATTGACGGCGCTCTTCGATGATCCTGCCTTGCAACGCACATTGATCGAGCACGGCTTTCGCCTGCCCATGCACGAGGTCAGTCTCGGTGGCCAGACCCTGCTGCTGGACGCCATGCCGATCACCGATGCTGGCGCGCTGCTGACCTTGTATCAGCCCAATCGCATCGGTGAACGCCTCTCGGCGCTGCATCATGACCATGCCGAAGGTTTCGATGCGCTGCTTGGCGAGTCACCGGCGATTCGCACTCTCAAGGCCCGTGCCCAGCGTGTTGCAACGCTCGATGCACCGCTGCTGATTCAGGGCGAAACCGGCACCGGTAAAGAGCTCGTGGCCCGCGCCTGCCACGCGATCAGCACACGGCATGACTCGCCCTTTCTGGCCCTGAACTGCGCGGCACTGCCTGAGAGCCTCGCCGAAAGCGAGCTGTTCGGCTATGCCGCTGGCGCCTTCACCGGTGCCCAGCGCGGCGGCAAACTCGGCCTGCTGGAACTGGCCGACCAAGGCACGGTGTTCCTCGACGAAGTCGGCGAGATGTCGCCCTACTTGCAGGCCAAATTGCTGCGCTTTTTAAGCGATGGCTGCTTCCGGAGAGTGGGTGGTGATCGTGAGGTCAGGGTCAACGTGCGGGTCCTCAGCGCGACCCACCGTAATCTGGAGAAAATGGTCAGCGAAGGCAGTTTTCGCGAGGATCTGTTTTACCGCCTGAATGTGCTTAATCTGCAAGTACCACCGTTGCGAGAGCGCGGCCATGACATCCTGTTGATGGCCAACCACTTCATGCAGCAGGCCTGCGCGCAGATCCAGCGTCCGGTCTGTCGCCTGGCGCCAGGGACCTATCCGGCACTGCTCGGTAATCGCTGGCCGGGCAATGTGCGGCAATTGCAAAACGTGATTTTTCGCGCCGCCGCTATTTGCGAGAACCCGCTGGTGGACATCGACGACCTCGACATCGCCCGCACCGCCGTCGAGCGCAAAAACGACGGCGAGGTTGGCAGCCTGGAAGATGCCGTCGAAGGGTTTGAAAAGAACCTGCTGCAACAGCTTTACAGCAGCTATCCCTCCAGCCGTTTACTCGCCGCTCGCCTGCAAACGTCGCACAGTGCGATCGCTATCCGGCTGCGTAAGTACGGCATTCCCGGACAACCCTGACTGTCTGAAAATCGATACATCGTATCGAATTCAAGACAAACCCCTGCAACTCGTCTGGCCCGGACCAAGTCCCCTCCTCCGAGGACGTCTGTATTGATTTCAATACGGAGGCATTCCTCCGACCCTCAATAAATACAATTAACCTATTGATTTATATATATAAATAAAAATTGGCACCGCCTTTGCTATCAACTCTCACGCCACGCTCGCTGCCCGGCACGAGCCTGTCAATCGCCATCCGCCACCAGCAGTGGATGAGTCTGAACAATGAGGAGTTGATATGAGCGAATTGCGTTTTACCGTCGATCACGAATGGCTGCGTCTTGAGAGCGATGGCCTGATCACCGTGGGTATCACCGCGTATGCCCAGCAGGCGCTGGGTGACGTGGTCTTCGTTCAAGTGCCTGAGTTGCGTGCGTTCCGTGCCGGGGATGAAGTGGCGGTGCTGGAATCGGTGAAAGCCGCCAGCAGCATATACATGCCATTGGACGGTGAAGTGGTCGAGGTGAATTCGACGCTGGAAAGCGCTCCCGAATTGATCAACGAAGACGCACTCGGTGAAGGCTGGTTCTTTCGTATGCGCCCGAGTGCCCCCACCGCGATGGACAGTTTGCTCGACCAGGCCGCTTACGAGCGCCTGACCAACGACGACGCTTGAGGACTTGCGCATGACCATCCTCCTGGACACCCGCAACGAATTCATCGCCCGCCACATCGGCCCGCGCGCCGGCGACGAACAAGTCATGCTCAATAGCCTCGGCTTCGACTCGCTGGAAGCCCTGAGCGTCAGCGTCATCCCCGACAGCATCAAAGGCACCAGCGTCCTCGGCCTCGAAGACGG